>JAQWOJ010000028.1 GCA_029245905.1 Gammaproteobacteria bacterium | reverse complement strand
CTTGAAAAAATAGGTAGATTAGGTGAGCTAGGAGATACGGCAAGCGTTAAGGCGGGTTATGCTAGAAACTTTCTTTTTCCGCAAGGCAAAGCGATCCCAGCGACAAAACAGAATCTGGAGCAGTTCGAGCAACGGAAGGGTGAATTGCAAGCTGCCCATAATTCGAAGATAGCTAATGCCCAGGACCGTGCCAGGAAAGTCGATGGCATGACCTTGACCATCCAGGTGAATGCGAGTGATGAAGGAAAGCTTTTTGGCTCCGTCGGTACTAGGGATGTTGCGGACGCAATTAATGCGAAAGCTGGAAGCGATATCGCTAAGGCCGAGGTACAAATGCCCCACGGAGTTATTCGCGACTTAGGTGATTTTGAGCTTTCAATAGATCTTGGATATGAGATTCAGGCGTCGATCTCTATTTCTATTGTTGGGCTAGAATCAGCAGCCGGAGTGACTGATGATGGGAGTATTGTTGGCGGAGCCGAAGAGGCGGATGGTCAGTCTGACGCCGGCTTCACAGCTGAAGAAACAAGAGAAGGAAAAGCTGACGTTTAAATTAGGTTTTCAAATGATTTAAGTGCCACCTTCCTAATTTGGGTGCCATTCTGTAAACTGAGTCGATAATTTCTTTGTTATCGATTTTCAAAAATGTCTGAAACTTTTGAGCCCACCCCCCGAAATGCAGAAAGAGCGCCCTCTAATTTGACGGCGCTTAAGGTCCCTCCAAACTCGGTAGAAGCCGAACAAGCAGTCCTAGGCGGACTAATGATAGACAATACCGAATGGGACACCGTGGCAGATATTTTATTGCCAGAGGACTTTTATCGACCAGAACACCGCCTAATATTCCAAGTTATGATGGAGCGGAGTGAGGCTAATAGCCCGATAGATGTGGTTACCTTAGTAGAAGCGCTGAATAGCCTGAACGATCTAGAAAATGCGGGCGGCCTGGATTACCTAAGCGAATTGGCAGGTAATGCCCGCGGTACCGCCAATATACAAGCTTACTCGGATATCATAAGAGAGCGGGCGGTTTTACGAAAGCTAATCTCTGTTGCTAATGGTATCGCTGACAGTGGCTATAACACTGGGGGTAAGAAATCGAACGAAATTCTTGACGAAGCAGAGCAGAAAGTTTTCAACATAACTGATGAAAGGCCTCAGGATGAAGGGCCGATACAAGTCAATCCGCTGCTGAGTAAAGCCGTGGATCGTATCGATGAGTTGTCTGAAACTGACGGCAATTTGACTGGGTTGGCTAGTGGTTATAAGGATTTAGACGAAATAACTTCTGGATGGCAAAAATCTGATCTTGTCATTGTGGCTGGTCGTCCTTCCATGGGTAAGACTGCATTCGCAATGAACTTGGTGGAGCATGCGGTTTTGAATTATGACAAACCGGTCCTGGTATTCAGCTTAGAAATGCCGTCAGAGTCGCTAATTTTTCGTCTTCTATCTTCAATTGGTAGGATTGACCAAACAAAGATTAGAACTGGCAAGCTCTCAGAAGAAGATTGGCCTGGTTTCAATGCCGCAGTAAAAAAATTGAAAGATAGGCCATTATTTATTGACGATAGTGTTAGTGTCAGTCCGATGGAAATGAGATCGCGTGCTCGTAGAATCGCTCGAGATCACCAAGGAGAAATTGGAATGGTGGTTGTGGATTACCTGCAGTTAATGCAAATTAAGGGCACGAATGAGAACCGCGTGACCGAAATTTCTGCGATATCTCGTTCTTTGAAACAACTTGCCAGAGAATTTAAGTGCCCTGTGATAGCGCTCTCCCAATTAAACCGAAGTCTAGAGCAACGACCGAATAAGCGGCCGGTGATGGCCGATTTGCGTGAATCTGGTGCGATAGAGCAAGATGCGGATTTGATTACATTTATTTATCGAGACGAAGTCTACAATGAGGATACCGTCGATAAAGGTGTGGCGGAAGTTATTATAGGGAAGCACCGTAATGGCCCGATAGGGACTGTTCGCTTGAGCTTTCTTGGTCAATTTACACGCTTCGAAAATCATGCCCAACCACGGTACGATGATAGCTATACTCATGGTTAAAGAACGTGCGGGTTGATTTTAAATGGTTGAATCGAAGAAAAGAGTTTGGGCAACAATTAATCTGAGGGCGTTTCAGGAAAATCTCGCTAAGGTTAATGGGCTTTGCCCTAAGTCAAAAATTTATCCAGTTATAAAATCTAATGCCTACGGCCATGGTATGGAGCAGATCGCTGCTGCTGCGCTTAATTCTGAGACAAATATCGCTGGCTTTTCTGTAGCTACGATTCAAGAAGCAACTGATCTCCGTTCGCTGGAATTGGATTTGCCAATTTTGTTGCTGAATGGGTTCATAGATGAAGGTGAGCTGCGTTTATGTATCGAATTAAAACTAGAGCCTGTTATTCATTCACTGTATCAGCTGCAGTTTCTCAAGGATTTTCTTTCGAAGCAGAGCTTGACGGGTCCAGTCAAATTTTGGGTAAAAATGAATACTGGTATGAATCGTCTCGGTATGACTTCTGCTGAATGCCAAAAAGTTTTCCAAGATCTTAGGTCTTATTCCAATATTGAACTAGTCTTTATGACTCATCTGGCCTATGCAGATGACATAGAGAGTTTGAAATCAGGAGAGTTCACGGCAAAACAGCTTGGCCGCTTTAGTAAGGCTTGCAAACACATTGAATCTTTCTATAACGGTGAATTAGAGACTAGCATCGCTGCGTCGGCGGGAATATTAACCTTGCCAGATACCCGCAAAAAATATGTGAGGCCGGGTGTTATGCTGTACGGTAGCTCCCCGCTGGCACAGAAAACAGGTAAAAATGTGGGCCTCCAACCAGTGATGAGTCTATTCTCTAGGGTGATTTCCATTAACGAAGTGCCTGCGGGCGAGGCTATTGGATACAACGCGACCTATGTCTGCGATAAGGATAAGCGGGTGGGAACGGTATCTATAGGTTATGGGGATGGCTATCCGAGGTCGGCGAAAAATGGGACCCCAGTCTTGATTAAAACGCAATCCCGAATCTTCAAGACGCAACTAATCGGTCGGGTTTCTATGGATATGATTACGATTGATCTCTCAGAAATTGACGATGCAGATATTAATGATGAGGTTCTGCTGTGGGGTGCTGGCCTTTGTCCGGATGAAGTTGCTAAATATACAGACACAATCGCTTATGAATTGTTTTGTAAAGTAACTAAGCGAGTTCCTCTTACGTATATTTAACCCTCTTATTAAAGTTGGCAGTATTTGTAGGCTTTGCGATTGATCATGGTGAAACAGAAAACAACTTATGTCTGTAGCGACTGTGGTGCTGAACATGGGCAGTGGCAAGGACAGTGTGCTGCTTGTAAATCGTGGAATACTTTGTCAAAGATTAATCTTGGGGTTTCCTCATCTCCAGCCGCGAGCGCTGATTTTCGTAGAGACGGTTATGCTGGTGCAAGGTCGGACGTACAAAATCTCTCAGATATAGATATAGAGTCGTTACCGCGTTACTCGACCTCAATTGGTGAACTCGATAGAGTTTTGGGAGGGGGCTTAGTCCCTGGGTCGGTTATTCTGGTTGGAGGTAGCCCGGGGGCCGGGAAGAGCACTGTTTTACTTCAAATCATGTGCAAATTGTCGGTAAACACCAAACCTGCACTTTATGTAACAGGCGAAGAGTCTCTGCAGCAGGTTGGGATGCGGGCTAAGCGATTAAATTTACCAGACAAGAATTTGAAGATGCTAGCGGAGACAAATGTAGAAAAAATTTGCGAGGCAGCTCAAGAGCACTCCCCGGAGCTTTTAGTGGTCGACTCCATTCAAGTTATGCACAGTCTTAGCGTGCCTTCAGCGCCGGGCAGCGTGTCTCAGGTCAGGGAAAGTGCAGCTTACTTGATCCAATATGCTAAGCAGACCAATACCGTTCTCTTCTTAGTTGGGCATGTAACTAAAGAAGGTAACTTAGCAGGTCCTAAGGTGCTTGAGCATATGATCGACTGTTTCATAATGCTTGAAGGTGGCAGTGACTCGAAATACAGAATTCTAAGGGGACAAAAAAATCGCTTTGGGGCTGTTAATGAGATCGGCGTCTTTGCTATGACCGAGCGAGGCCTTTTAGAGGTTAAGAATCCTTCTGCGATTTTTTTAGCGAGAGCTGACGAGGACGCGCCTGGCTCTTTGGTAATGGTTCTGTGGGAAGGGACGCGCCCGCTGCTGGTTGAAATACAGGCTCTAGTTGATTCGACCCCACTAGGCAATCCGCGCCGAGTAGCTGTCGGTTTAGATCAGAATCGGCTAGCGATGTTGCTAGCCGTACTTCACCGTCATGGTGGTTTGTACATGGCCGATCAAGATGTATTTGTTAACGTCGTGGGAGGGGTAAAGGTTTCAGAAACCAGCGCCGACCTCGCTCTGGTGTTAGCGATAGTATCCAGTTTTAAAGACTTTACACTGCCCAAAGATTTGGTGGTTTTTGGTGAGGTAGGACTAGCCGGAGAAATAAGGCCTGTCCCCGGTGGTCAAGAGCGCTTATCTGAAGCAGTTAAGCATGGGTTTAAGAAAGCTATCGTTCCTAAAGGTAATTTACCAAAGACCAAAATCGATGGTCTAGAATTAATTGGCGTCACCAAGCTAGTTCAGGCGCTGGATGCAATTTAGTAAAATCGGTTAAAGTCTTCGCATAATTTCTTGATTATGCTGGCGCCCGCTCGAAGTCTTGTTTGATTGTTTTTAAACACCAGTAGTAATGCATTGCGCACCATATATTGAAAAGTACTGTAATCGACATCGCATAACGTAAACCCTCAACGCCATAATCTGGTGTTAAGTAGTCACTCACAAATCCGGTCAACATTGGGCCGAATCCTAAACCTATTAGGTTAAGCACAAAGAACAAAACTGCTGAGGCCATTGCTCTCATCCGAATGCCTACCAAGAAATGCGTTGAGGCTATACAAGGCCCTAAATACCAACCACCAAAAAAAACTGGAATAAAGTATGAGTAAACTGCGACATAACCGTCTTGCATAAGTAAAAATGTATTCAAGGCAAAGGGAATGGCGATTATTGTTGATACGAAAGGAATCCAAATGTACCAGTTTTTGTTTCCAGTTTTCTTAGTCATATAATCGGCAGACCACCCCCCGAACAGCGTGCCCGCTAACCCGCCGATTCCTGCTATCAGTCCGTAGTACCAGCCGACGTCTAGGATTGACATACCATGAACCCTACCTAAAAAAAGCGGCATAAAGTTGCCCATACCATAAGTGACGAACGCATGCAGTGCGCAAGCCAGAGCTAAGTGCCTGAAGGATTTTCGTTCCCACAAGAATTGCACGACCTTAGAAAATCCTGGTGGCTGAACATCTTTGCGCGACTCAATCATGCCTCTAGGAGGTTCTTTGATAACGAGACGCACTATTAGCGCTAAAAGAATTCCTGGTAAACCCACGACAACAAAAGCGGTACGCCAATCAAAATACTGGACGAGGTATGCGCCGCCAACGGTGCCAACTAAGATCCCCCCATAAACACCAAGTGAATATATCGATAGTGCAGTTGCTCGCTGTTCGGCAGGGAAGATATCAGATACGATAGAATGAGAAGGCGGAGATCCGCCGGCCTCTCCAACGCCTACTCCAAAGCGAGCGAGGAATAACTGCCCAAATGTCTGCGCAGCACCGCAAAGCGCGGTCATCACACTCCAGATGGAAACAGCGATAGCGATAATATTACGACGATTACTAATGTCCGCCCAGCGGGCTATTGGGATAGATAGCGTGGTATAGATTGCAGCAAACGACAAACCAGAAAGCATGCCGAATTGGCCGTCAGAAATTTCAAGGTCTTCAATAATGTATTGGGCAAGAACATTAATCACCTGCCGATCGACAAAATTAGAAATATAAACAGTAGTAAGTATTCCTAGGACTAGGTACCTGTAATGAGGATTTTTATAACTTTCGATTATTTTAGACGTTTCGTCTCGTACCTCTCCGCCGCCACGATTCTCCCCACTCAAAACTGGCCCACTATAGTTTGATTTTTTGTCCCAATTTTCCGCCATGTTGTTGCGTCCTTTTTTATCGTCTGGCACTAGCGGATGAAACCACTTATTTGGAACTTAGTCTATGAATTAAAATCGCGCTGAGTTTGGTTCGTTCAACCAGAGAGCTAACTCGCGCTTCTTCTCTGTTAGAGTGAGCGCCTGTGCCTGCGACGCCTAGCGAATCTAAAGTTGGTAGACCAACAGCCTGTGAAAGTGAGCCATCCGTCCCGCCGCCCGAATCCGTGATTCCTATTTCTTGTTGCAACAGTCTTCCAATGGATAATGCTTTTTCTAAAAGATCGTCACTTTCTGGGGTTGGTGTTTTGGGGGGGCGATGAAGATTGATCCAGAGGTCGGTTTTTATTTCTTCGCTGTCTATCGGATAAGAATAAAGTTCATTTGCGATCTGATCTATTCGTTCTTTTGCCTCCTCGCCTTGATGAATCGCCGGATAACGAATATCTATCAATGCTTCTGCACATGGAGCTATCGTATTTCTGGCTTCCCCACCCCCAACAATGCCTACGTTGAGTGTTACGCCAGTTTCATAGTTTGTCATGTTTTCTATTTCAATAATTTTGTAAGCTAATTCTTTAATGGCAGAGCGACCTACTGCGTGGGCGCCACCAGCATGCGATGCTCGTCCATTCACAACAATACGTGCTTGACCAAGGCCTTTTCGCGCACGAACAAATTTGTTGGTTCCGGACGCTTCGTAGACCAAGCCCCAGTCATGGAGTATAGCTTGCTCTTCAATGTGCTTCCTGGAAGAGAGTGAGCCGATTTCTTCATCGCTATTTAACAAAACCGTTATTGTTTTCCCATTCAGTTTGTTAGTGGCGTCGAGTGCCTTTAGGGCGTATAGCATAACGACCAGCCCTCCATGCATATCAGCAACTCCAGGCCCAAACATGGTGTCGCCCTCTTTTCTAAAGGTATTAAAGGTGCTGGTGACGGGGAAAACGGTATCCATATGCCCCATTAAAAGGAGTTTAGCTCCGGACCCTATCCTGCTAGCAAGCAGGTGGTCTGTTACATCAAGGCTATAATCTGAGCCAGGACAGCTTGGCATTTCGATTAAGTCTCCCGGCAAACGCGATGTTCTAAAACCGAGTGCGCGGAGTTCGCTTTGGAAAATTTGGGTAATTTGGTTCACCCCTTCTTTGTTTAGGGTCCCAGAGTTTATGTTAGTAATTTGTTCTAGTAGCTCCAGCATTTCTTGCTCTTGTGAGTCGACCCATGACACTAAGTCCATTTCAGAGAGCGACAGTGCGGGTTCGATATTTTCCGCGCCATTGAGGAGTGCAGATGCTGTGATTAAAGACAATTGTAGGTAGACTGCTGAGAGCTTTTTCACAAATTTAGCCTAAGTATATTTCCTTAGTTAGGTCCCGAATCAACCTTTAGAATCCGTTTTTGGATTCGCCAGCCGTGTTGGGTCTTCTGCCAAGTATTCAGATAATAGCCGGAACTGCGGATATACGCGCGGGTGCTTCCTTTGGTCTGATGGGTAATAAGGGCCATATTTTCCGTTACGGCCCTAGTGTCGGTTAGTTCTAAAAATACTATTCCAGAAAAATGGTGACGCGATAGCGTTTCAGCTAGCCTTCCTTCGTGGGAAGTTTTCGCATACTCATATATAGCCTCTTTTCCCTCAACCTTTGATCCATTTACCGTCACGCCGTTAAGCTTTCTTTCTAATATACCGTCTTCTGTAAAGAGTTCAGCGAAACCGGCTGAATCTTTTGAGTCCCAACGATACGAATATTGAGTTAAGACGTCGATTATTGCTGTGCGATTGACTAACTCAGAGAGGTCAGCCGCCTCTACTTTTGACGTTAAAAATAAAGCGCATATTATGATCGCACTGCTGACCTTAGAAAAATTCAAAGTTAGCTCTTTTAATCTGCCCATAAAGTACTGCTCCCGGTCTTCATCTCAAGCATACAGGCAACTGTTCTCCAAGAGAAATATAGATCCACTAGTGAATCTATATTTTTCTTAGATTCGCGTCGACTTTTTTCTATTCATTTGTGTATCGTTCCTTTTTTGGCAAGCTGGTTGAGAGTCGCTTAAAGGTGCCCATTATACAAATAACCTGAACTTCACCTAATCTCAGGAAGGTTGGAGAGTTCTTGGTCTATAGCTCTTCTGACTATATACTCGAAATAAACTTGTATGAAAAATGCAGTAAATAACTAAAAACAAGAGTGATAAGCCCTAATTCAAGAACAAAGCTAAGCTTATAGGAGCTAACAGCATGTCCATTCTCACGATTTTTAATCTTGTCATTTTTACCGCGCTACTTAGTTTCCTCTATCAACTTTCTAAGAAAAAAGTAGGTCTCTCTAAGTTAGTACTTTGCGGGTTGTTGGTCGGCACCGTCTTTGGGTCTTACCTTCAAGTATTTTTTGGTGTTGATCACCAGGTTTCTCTAGAAACGATTGAGTGGACAAACATTGTCGCCAACTCATTTGTTAACTTACTAAGGATGATAATTATTCCTCTTATTTTAGTTACTATGATCGCTGCGGTACTTAGGGTGGAAGAACTTAAGTCTTTGGGCAAGATTGGTGGTTCGGTGGTCGGAATCTTAGTTTTCACCACAATGATCGCCGCTCTTGTTGGAATCTTTATGGCGTCGGTCTCTGGTCTCGATTCTACTGAATTTAACTTAGGTGATAGGGAGGCAGCTCGTGCGGAAGTTCTAGAATCACGACAGGTAGATTTGAGCATCCCTGAGTTGCTAACGAGCATGGTCTCAACCAACATTTTTAGAGATCTTAGTCAGTCTCGGAGTATTTCAATAATCGCCGTGGTTATTTTCGGCTTATTCTTTGGTGTTGCCGCCCTGTTAGTTAGTCAGGATGATAAAGCTCATGGCGAACGTATACGTGGCTTTACAGAAACTACCCAGGCAGTTGTTATGAGGCTGGTTAAAATAATAATGAATTTAACACCCTATGGAGTATTGGCGCTGATGACGAGGGTCATGTCGACATCAGATATAGATGCCATATTGACGTTGGTAAACTTTGTTGTCGCCTCTTATATTGCGATAGCGATCATGTTCGTAATTCATACATTAATGATTGCTTGGCTAGGGGCTAATGTTAGATCTTATTTTAAAAAAGTGTGGCCGGTGCTGACCTTCGCTTTTGTTACCCGTAGTTCGGCTGCAACGATACCATTAACAATTAAGGCTCAAATAGATGAGTTAAAGATTCCGGCGCCGATCGCAAACATTTCAGCATCTTTCGGGGCGACAATTGGGCAAAATGGTTGTGCTGGGATTTATCCCGCGATGCTAGCAGTTATGGTGGCACCGAGTGTGGGCGTTGAAGTGGACTTAGCATTTATTAGCTTGTTGGTTTTAGTGGTGGCAATAAGTTCTTTTGGGATCGCTGGTGTAGGCGGAGGAGCCACAAATGCTGCACTAGTGGTGCTACCTTTAATGGGACTGCCGGTTACCGTAGCCGCGCTCCTGATAACAGTAGAGCCTCTTATAGATATGGCTCGGACGGCACTAAACGTAAACGGTGCTATTACAACTGGAATGATTACCTCGCGATTCTTGGGAGAAAAAGCTGAAGAGAGCCAGATTGTAAGTAACGATTCACCATTACAAAAAAGTTAAAAATCTAAACTCGGTTTATAATCCGAACTAACAATGGAATTATGAGGTATAGAGATGAATAGAAATTTGCGAGCGGCGTTGATTCTTCTTTTTGGTATCGTGGTTTTTTCTGCGGTTTCTGCGCAAGAAATTACTAGAAATAATGAAGGAGCTTACTTTTATACAAGCATTACAATTCCTCCTGGAGCTGAGACGATGTATCTGAGTGGCTCCGGAGCCCAGGCCCGAGAGGACGGTACATGGGGCAATATGAGGGAACAAACGATTGATACCTTTTCTCGGTTTAAGGAGACGCTTGAGGCTCAAGGCTGGTCAATGAGCGATATTGTGCAAGTGAGAGCTTTTGCCGTTGCTGGGGTGGATGGTTTAGATTTTGCGGGTTTTAATTCAGGTTACTCCGAGTTTTTTGGTACTGGTGATAATCCAAGCAAACCAGTGCGGTCCTTCGTTGAAATTAAAGATCTTGTCGTTGAGGGTTGGCTTGTAGAAATCGAAATTAGGGCGGCGAGAATGCCCTAATAGGTCAGATATCTTGTTGGTTTTTTCGCTTGCTCAAAGATCCAGATGCTGCTTCAGCACCAAATTTTACTTATTTTGGATATTTTCGAGTCCGTTGTGGGGGCAAACTACTCTTGAGCTAGACGAGTTTAATGCCGCATATTTTCAATATTCTGAAATGAAAGATGTTCAGCCCGAAGTTGCTAGAGAGGCAGCGCGTCGTGCTTATGAGTTGGGCAGGGGTTTGTTTGGGGCTGAAAGCGAGCGAAGTGCTATGTTGGCTATTAACTATGCGACCATGCTTGAGAGTGAGGTCGATGCCCGCGTTTATCTGGATGAGGCCGTAACCACTTATCAAGCGGTTTTTGGTTTTGGTTCGAAGCAAATGATTCAGCCATTAAGCCGGTTGGGGCGAGCGTTGGTTGATCAAGGCCAACTGGATCTATCTGAAGAATACTTTAATCGAGCCCTCGAATTATCTCTGGAGCACTTGGGCGATGATTCAGGGCAAGCCGCCGGAATCAAGTTGGAGCTTGGAGCGCTTAACATGCGAACCGGGGCTTTGGACAAAGCTTGGTCGCACTTGAATGAAGCCAGAGAGGTGCTTGTCACCGGTGTTGACCAAGGGTCTAGGAGCGGACTGACCCGAGCTCGCTTGCTGATTGGTGAGTATCATTTGGCTCGAGGAAATTTTCGCAATGCTATTGAGCCCCTACTTCTGTCGCTTAAGGAATTCAGCCGGTATCCTAGTGCCGACATTACAGTTCGTAATCACATTGGTTTGATTAAAGCTTATGAATATCTGGGTGATTCAGATCAGGCCACTTTGCATTGTTTAGCTATTGGTTCGACGAGGCGACTTGAGGAGAATGAAAATCTGCGGCCAGTCTTTACGCCTTCTCTGGATGACGTTAATTTGGAACACGCTGTTCGTGTAAACTTCACGGTCAATGTCGAAGGCCATGTAATTGAACCGCGTCTGATAACGAAGGTCGAAAGCGAATCCTTAGAAATCGCTTTGATGGATGCGATAAAAAAATTTCGCTTTGCGCCACGATTCATTGAGGGTGATTTTGTAGAAAGCCCGAATCAACATTATGACTTTCGCTAGTTAAATCGATTGCTATGGTAGATATTTTATGAGTGAAGAGTTTCGTTCTGCTTTTCACAATGATCGTGCTTATTTAAAGATTTTTGGGAATATGTTTCCCGCTTCCGGTGAATCAATTTTGTTGGAGTGAATAGATGGTCTTTATGGGGTGATCAAAAATAGTCACTTAATCATTTCTAGAACTTTATCTTTGAATTCATCAACCAATAATGGTCTTTCTGCAGTGATATCTGTCCCGTTTTCGCTAACTGAAACACCTGCCGCGACGTCGCTGTCGCTCTTGATAGTGCCAGATAGTCTTTTAATTGCTAATGGAATCGAGGACAACGATTGGATATCAATTATTGGTCTACCATCCGGCGCGTAGACGACCCGACGGCCATTTTCTTCATGAATGATGAGATGACCTTGAGACCATCCAATCAAAGGGTTAATTAGATTACGATTTACAGACTCTACAAAATATAAGCCTTGTTCGCCTTCCTTCGGAATTCTTAAGCCATTAACATTCACAGATTCGTTGCCTATTGATCCTCCTGCAAATTTGAGCTCAATTGTGTTGCCTTGATAATCGCCCTTAACAATATCGAGAATAGAAAAGGTAACATACGTATTTATGGTCTCCGATTGGGGTGCGCGGAATGTTTCGTGTTCTAGTACTTCACCTTCAAATATTAATTCGGCCCCGTTCGCAATCTGATCGACATCCATTCCCATTATTGTGGTTGCCACCAATGGCATTGAATTGGAGTAAGCCAGAAATGAGAGCATGATCGGGGGAAGCTTGCGTAGAAAACTCATTGATTGTGGTGATCCTAGGTTCATGAAGTAACTAAAGATTTGCGCTAAAAAATAGGACTTAGTTAGAATGTAGGTTGATCAACGGGCAAAAGAACTATCGGAACCATCTCGCTATACTGGAACCAGTCGCCATCAATTCTTACGATATTTTCACCTGAATCGTCTAAGCGAATCGTGCCAGTAAACTCGACGTCAAGTCTTGGAATTCTAATTATAATGTTGCGGGCCTCAACGCTGACGGTATCAGCAGGCATACCATAAATTCCCATGCTGCCGCTTATGAGTACGGCAGTATATTGCCCCTCGCGAAACGAAAACGTGAACGCTAGATTGCTGCTATCAC
>JAQWOJ010000014.1 GCA_029245905.1 Gammaproteobacteria bacterium | reverse complement strand
AAGTCACCCTTATCCAGGCCGCCTAAAAAAAGCGACTCATCAATTCGGATATTCCACGCTCTGAGAGTCCGAACAACTCTCTCGTGCGCGGGCGCCGATCTTGCTGTCACGAGGCAAGTTCGGATGGGAACGTCCCCAGGGGGAAATGCACCTTGAATCTGCTGCAGCGCGGCTAAGAAGGGCTTAAAAGGCCCCCCGCTCATTGGTTCCCTCGCAGATTCTCGTTCATTGTTCGTAAAGGCTTCCAAGCCTTGTGCTTTAAAAATCTGTTCAGAATCGTCCGAGAACAAAACCGCATCCCCGTCGAAAGCTATCTTGAGCGTATCTTCTTGAGTTGATGCTTTTTTTGAAGGCATAATTGTTGCCGCCGCTATACCCAACTCCAATGCCTGTCTAACGTCAGCTCCGTCCACCGACAGAAACAAATGGCCGTTGAATGCTTCTATATAACGGTGAGGAAGATCTCCACCCGAAAATGCCGCACGTGTAATATTTAGTCCATAGTGTTTTATGGAGTTGAATACCCTAAGCCCGGTATCTGCAGAATTTCTCGACAACAGTATGACCTCAACAACTTCTTGATTTAACAAGGTGTTCAGATTCAGAAGCTTCTGAACTAAATTGAACGCAACACCGTGGTCTAAAGGCTCGTCTTCATGTTCTATTTGATATTTTTGGTATGCCTCCAGGCCTTGTTTCTCATAAACCCCGTGGCTATCTTTCATATCAAATAAAGCTCGCGACGAAATCGCGATCACCAGTGGGTCAAAATTTACCGAGTTATTACTGGGCATGACTATGCTTGGGTTTCTCTTAGAGGCCTAGTACTCATACTTGATTCCGGTTCCCGAAATCCCGCAGTACCCATTAGGGTTTTTTGCGAGATATTGCTGATGGTAATCTTCCGCATAATAAAATTCTTCCAAAGTTCTGATTTCAGTGGTTATTTCAGGATATCCTTTTTCACTTAAGCGCGGTTGAATATTTGGGACCGCTTCGAGTGAGGCATCCATTTGAGTATCACTTGTAGTGTATATTGCTGAGCGATATTGTGTGCCGATATCGTTGCCTTGTCTCATCCCCTCAGTTGGATTATGTGACTCCCAAAAAACAGTAAGCAGCTCTTGAATATCTAATTTTGCATATTCGTAAAAGACTAAGACGACTTCCGTATGGCCTGTCAAACCCGAGCAAACATCCTCATAAGTTGGGTTTGCAGTGACTCCGCCAGCGTAGCCTACCGCTGTGCTATATACACCCGGATATGTCCAGAACAATCTTTCCGCGCCCCAAAAACAACCCATTCCGAAGGCTATTTTATGTACTTGCACAGGCATCGGCTCCTTAATCACATTTCCAGAAACAAAGTGATTCAATCCGCATCTCGCAGGCGCCTCCCGATCTGGAGCGGCCATCCCACTCGTAGGCAGTTTCATTTTTTCACTCATTGAACGAAAAATCATAAGATCCCTTTTGATTAGGCTTTAGCCCGTGTTGAATGATTATCGTGATTGCGGCATCATTCCGCATCTATAAAGTTAGATCGGCTGCTTTGAAATTTCAGCCATTGTATTATTTCCGAATCCATTTTTAAAAATTTTTTGCCAGCTTTCACGCAGCATATTGGAAAATTTATGTTCAACCCGTTAAAACTTACATCGACTTGCTTAATCAATTTGCCTTTTATGCTTGCCGCAATCGGGGTGCCGCTGTCTGGACAAGCGAATTCGCTATTTTCAGCCGAGCATGAAGTCATCCCAGCCAATCAGTTTAAATCAACTTTATCAGATGAGGCCGATCGTAAGGCAAGCAATGCTGTCGTTCCATATGAAATATCTATTCCTGAAGCCGATATAGAGGACCTCGCCGCGAGGTTAGCTAAATCGAGACTTCCAGATCAATTAAACTCCATAAGCTGGGAATACGGTTCAGACCTATCTTTTATGCAAGAAGTTCTTTCCTATTGGCGGGAAGAGTTTAATTGGAAAGAACAAGAACGCAGATTAAACCAATTCGACCACTTTAAAACGCAAATTGATGGGCTAGAAATGCACTTTATCCATCAACGGTCTGAAAACCCAAATTCTATTCCTTTAATGCTAGTCCATGGCTGGCCTGGATCGATTTCAGAATTCACTGATATCCTAGGACCTCTTACGGACCCTGTTGCATACGGTGGCGATATTTCTGATTCATTTCACATAGTCGCTCCTTCGCTCCCCGGATTTGGTTTTTCAGGCATCCCGACCGAAACCGGTTACTCTCCTGAAAAAATTGCGAAAATTCTTGCACAATTAATGGAGAAAATTGGCTACGATCAATATGCCATAGCAGGCGGCGATTGGGGTGCTATTATTAATAGGCACCTTGCAAATCATTATCCGGAGAGGTTGATTGGCTTACACTCAAACATGATGCTGGCATCCCCACCGACAGATCAAGAAAAACGGGAGCAAGTTACTGAAGCGGAGACTTCTGCTGCTTCTGCTAGGCAGAACTACATGCTTAATGAAGTAGCCTATCAACAGATACAGGGAACAAAACCACAGACGTTAGGTTATGGGTTGAATGATTCGCCCTTGGGATTAGCAGCTTGGATTATCGAAAAATTTCACGGTTGGTCAGACCTGCCACAAGACTCTCGAGGGGATCTTAACGCAGTATTCACGATGGATGAACTCTTAACAAATGTTTCGATCTACTGGTTTACGGGTACGATTACCTCCTCAACCCGAATTTATTATGAAAATAGGAATACACCGCAAGAGAAGCCGATGGAGTTCATCAATGTTCCGACCGGCGCCTCTATATTTCCTGCAGAGATATTCATTACACCTCGCGCATGGGCAGAAGCAGCTTACGATTTGCGTCACTGGACGGTAATGGACCGAGGGGGCCATTTCGCGGCACTAGAGGAACCCGAACTCTACTTAAACGACCTACGCACATTTTTTAGATTGTTACGCTAACAAACAAATTGATTTGAGCATGCATTAGACTTTGACTTTGAGTAAAAGCCAAACATGAACACCATATCAGCTACTGATAAAACCTCGGGATTGCTCGCTTGGATAGAGCGCTCCGGTAATAAGCTACCAGACCCGGTCTTTATATTCGTTTGGTGTATTATCGCGATAATTATCGCAAGCATAGTGGCTAGCTTTTTGGGAATATCGGCCTTTCATCCAACCTCGGTAGATATAAATGGCAACCCTGTTCTTGTTAGCGTCCAAAGTTTAATTTCGGCTGATAACATCCAACGACTTCTAATAGAGATGCCAGCCACCTTCACAGCCTTCCATCCACTGGGGTACGTTTTAGTAGTTATGCTCGGCGCCGGCGTAGCTGAGAGGTCAGGCTTGTTTTCAGTGGCAATGAGCGCGGCAATGTCAAAAGCACCCGAAAAATTGTTAACGCCCTCGGTTGCGCTAATTGGCATGCTTGGCAATCTTGCCGCAGATGCGGCGTACGTTGTTCTTATTCCTCTCGCAGGTGTAGTATTTGCAGCTGCTGGTCGGCATCCAATAGCGGGAATAGCGGCTGCCTTTGCAGGTGTTTCTGGCGGATTTTCAGCAAACGTTATACCAGGACAA
The DNA here is from genome assembly GCA_029245905.1 of Gammaproteobacteria bacterium. Lineage (GTDB taxonomy): Bacteria > Pseudomonadota > Gammaproteobacteria > Pseudomonadales > Pseudohongiellaceae > UBA9145. Next base: position 6,135 of record JAQWOJ010000014.1, on the reverse strand, counting down.
CTAGAGCCCCTGTTATTTGGAATTACTGAGGCTGCTGCCGAGACGATAGATTCAGCGTGGACCGTCAATATGGTCGGCAACTGGTATTTTATAAGTGCAATGACTTTCGTTTACCTTCCTGTTATCTGGTATGTCACTGATAAAGTTATTGAGCCACGGCTTAACACACTCTCCCCCCATGATTATATTAGTTCCGCTGCCGGCAAGATCAAGACGCCAAATTCTGGTTTGGAGGCTCAAGAACTCCACGGGTTAAAGCAAAGCGGAAAGGCATGCTTGTTAGTAATACTTGTTTGGGTGTTTTTATGTATAGGGCCAGGTACCCCACTCATAGATGATAACGCATCTGGAATTTCCCGCTTTAACCCGCTCTTGCAATCGCTTGTGGCCGGATTCTTTATCATGTTTTTAGCTGCAGGGTGGGCCTATGGTCATGGATCAGGAACTGTAAAAAATCACAGAGATATAGTTCGAATGATGACTGAGGCCATGAGCGATTTAGCGTATTATCTCGTACTGGCTTTCGCGGCCGCTCATTTTGTAGCTATGTTCAACTGGTCAAATTTGGGGCTAATCTTTGCCATTAATGGCGCGGCCGTATTGGAAAACTCCAACCTGCCTGACTCAATATTGCTCGTCGTAATAATACTTTTTGGGGCGACGATTAACCTTTTTATTGGCTCGGCTAGCGCAAAGTGGGCGCTTTTAGCGCCCGTATTAGTCCCAATGCTAATGTTAATCGGCATAAGTCCTGAGATGAGCACTGCAGCTTACCGTGTTGGCGATGGGGCGACTAACATTATCACGCCTTTGATGCCCTACTTTCCACTCATCTTAATATTCTGTCAAAAATGGAATAAAGAATTCGGTATTGGAAGCTTGGCCGCCACAATGCTTCCTTACTCACTCTTACTGTTATTTTCCGGACTGCTAATGACTATTTTTTGGGTTGTGTTTTCGATACCACTCGGACCGAATGCCCCCGTTGACTTCAACCTGTAATCTTAAAAATTAGGTTAAGAAATGACAATTAAACATGGATTATTAATTCTAGTTACGATCCTTTCCTCGGGATCCCATTCCCAAGAAGTAAACTACCCTAAATCTTTTAGAGAGCCCATTAGCCTTTTCGGTGAAGCACTGGGTGATTTCCACTTCCCAATTTCGTCTGGGGTGGACAGTGCCCAAAGTTTTTTTAATCAAGGTTTTCAACTTATGTACGCCTTCGCCAAAGAGGATGCGGCGCGTTCATTTCAAGCCTCTCGTCTAGCGGACCCAGAGTGCGCTATTTGTTGGTGGGGCGAAGCCTGGGCTTGGGGCTCTTATTTAAATGGAGCCATGACTACCGCCCAGGCTCCTCGAGCATATTTTGCGCTTCAACAAGCTGTTCAAAGGATCGATTTGGCTAGCCAGAAAGAAGCGGACATGATTCACGCGTTACAAGAACGATATGTTGATGATTTTAATCCTGAAACACGACGAATTCAGGATCAAGCATATGCAGATGCTATGGCTATTCTTGCCGAAAAATACCCAAATGATGACGACTTAGTAACATTATACGGAGACGCGCTATTCTTGTTAGAAGAAAGGCGCGGGTATCGGAATCTCGAAGATCCCAATGTAGAACGGCTGCACAATGTGCTTTTGTCTGTTCTTGAAAGAAATATTAAACACCCTGGGGCATGCCATCTACTGGTACATGCAACAGAGTCCACTGCCACTCCAGAGCTTGCTGCGCCCTGCGCAGAATTTTTAGGAAGTACGATTCCTGGCGCTAGCCATATTAATCATATGCCCAGTCACACGTGGAATGAGATGGGTCTCTGGCACGAGGCCGTGAGGGCAAACATAATCGCCTCTCATTCAGACCAAAAAGCTTCAATTGGCGAGGGATTTGCAATCTATCCCACACATAATTTAACGATGCTTTACTACGCTGCAAGTATGGGCGGAGAGAGCGCGACCGCAATACAAGCAGCGAAAGATCTTGCTAAGTTAAACAATAATACGGCCATGCTATCCCTTGCTCTCGTGAGATTTGGACGCTTCGACGAAATCTTGGAAATTAACACCAAGCCCAATGGCGAGATAAATATTAGCATGTACCAGTTTGCCCAAGGTTATGCCGCGCTTAAAGGGGGCGACGTTGAAACAGCCCAAAAAACTGCAGATTCCCTTAAAGAGTTAGCCAATTCAACTCAGTCTCGCTTTAGATTCCATGAGGGGAAAGACATTATTGGAACGATGGCCTTTATCCTAGAGGGCGAGATTGCTTGGCATCAGGGTAATCTTGAACGATCCGTAAACTCCTTTCGAATAGCGACAAATTATTATGAGAACCTTAATTATGACGAACCTGAACCTCTCCCATTTTCGCCGAGACACTGGCTGGGAGCCGCGTATATGGCTATGGGAGCATACGAAAACGCCCTAGAGGAGTACCAAAAAGATTTAAGCGAGCACCCCCATAACATCTGGGGTTTATGGGGCGCCCAGCAGGCGTCTCAAAACCTTGGTGTCCCCAGCCCTTCAATTGACAAGACGCTTATTGACGCTTTCAAACATGCCGATATTTGGCTACCGGACACCAAATTATAAGATTAGGCAGAATTTCTTGAGGCGTTAATGTTCCCAAAAAGGCTCCTTATAACCATATTTTCGTATAGCTCTACTTCTTTCAAATCTGGAGAATCATTGAGGTTAAGTGATCTAATTTTAATCAAAGCAAACTGTTGAATAATCAACAGTGGCAACACGACCTTTTGACGCAACCCGATGCTATGCCGGCTACCCGGATGATCTTCCAGCAAAACTGACTGTCCCGATATTTTGAGAGCCATCTCCATGCTTAATTCAAACTCTGAGTATATTAGCTCCCAGAATTCACCAAAAAGCTTGTCCTTTTTCATATAACTCGTCAATGAAAAATTCGTCTTACTCATGCTCTGCATACTATTTCCAACTAGCGCTCTAAAAAAACCAGAACGGTCGTAAAGGTCGATACATTCATCCAGCCTGCCCTTTTCTTCCATGGACTTAAGTGCCGTCCCTAAACCAAAATAACCTGGAACATTTTGTTTTAATTGACCCCACGCTCCTACAAAAGGGATTGCCCTGAGGCTTTCAAAATCAATCTTATCAGAGGAATTGCGTACGCTGGGCCGACTGCCAATATTAGATAGGGAATAGTAATTTAACGCACTCATTTCGACTAAATATTTAAGGAATAAGGGATGCGATTTAAAATTTAAGTATTTTTGGTGAGCAGAATTCGCTAACTCCTCCATAAGTTCTCTTTGCGATGAACTTAATTCTCTATCAGGACGATGATACAGATTGTTCTCCAAACCTGCTGCCAACAATTGTCTTAAGTTATGTGTCGCTCCGACTTGAGTTCCATAATAAGAGCTGATGGTCTGACCTTGGATAGTAAGTTGTATTTGATTTGATTCTATAGTTTTACCAAGGGCAGCGTAAAATTTATAAGTGCTTCCTCCACCGCGCGCTGGCGGACCACCTCTGCCATCAAAAAAACAAACTTCAATATTATTGACTCTAGATATTTTCGTTAAGCCTTCTTTGGCAGAATAGATAGACCAATTCGCCATCAAATAACCTCCATCCTTCGTACCATCCGAAAACCCAAGCATGATTACTTGTTTATTATTACGCCTCTCTAGATGTTCACGGTATTTCTTAAAATCATACAAAACCTTAATATTCCTTGAAGAGTTCTTTAGATCCGCAATGGTTTCAAATAAAGGAACTATATCTACGGTTAGCTTCTCCAAATCCCACCCAGACAATTTGAACAACGCAACCAACTTTGCAACATCTAGGGGGCCACGACAATTACTTATGATATATCGGTGGCATGCGAGCTGACCATTCGCTATTTGAATCTCCTTCATTTCCTCTAGGGAATTGAGTGTGTCTAAACTAGTAGAACTAGTTAACAAATTAGCTTGCAGCTTTCCATTAATAGAAAATAACTCAGCGATTTTTTGTTCTTCTTTTTTATTTTCAAAATCCGAACTCAAAAGAGATGGATGGGTCTCTAATATTTCATGAAACGTGCTATCTATTACCCGGGAATCCTGTCTAATATCAAGGCTCGCAAAATGAAATCCGAATGATTGGATTTTCCGCTTGAAGGAAACCAATTTACCAACAAATAAGCCCTGATAATTGATCTCTAATGAGGATTGAATCTCATTTAAGATAGAAATGAGCTCTCTGGGGCTAGAGAAGCATGCGGAAATTTGATTAGTAAGCTCTTTATGGAATAGCTGTTCGATTTCTTCAATTTTCTCCGTTATTTCTGGAAAGCTCAGGCGCCTTCTTATAGCCTTAATCTCCCTGTGATAACACTCAATGATTCGAGCTCTTAACTTGGCCGCGACTTCCTTAGTAATAGCGGCTGTAACAAACGGGTTGCCATCGCGGTCACCTCCCGGCCAAAACCCAACACTTAACAGTGATTCTGAATCTAAGTCTTCCGCATCCAAGTGTCTTTCTAAATATTCTAAGATATCACCCACCGACTCATAGAACACATTATCAAGGTACCACGTAAGCTGGGACGCTTCGTCAAGGGGAGAAGGCTTTTCTTTTTGATAAAAAGGAGTATTTCCAAGTTGTTGAAGCAACTCACGCGCAGTCGCAATATTATTGGATTGAACTGCCTCCGTTAAGTCAGTGATTATTGCCAGAACTGCACCAGGATAAAATTGGGTTGGGTGGGCGGTTAGAATGACCCTTGCACCGAAACCTGCAAGGATTGATTTAAATTCCTTTTGTAGTACATCTGACTCTACTCGTTCAACCAACTGCCTTAATTTGTTTGATTCTTCAGTTCGATGGATTTCCGAATAAGCGGCGTCTTCTAGCGCATCTATTAAGACTACTTGTCTCTCTACATACTGTATTATTTTAAAAAGGAACTGGGCCCTAGCCTCTTCACTCATTGAAGGACGATGTGACGCAAAAAAATTTTCAAGAATTTCTTCTGGGTCGAGTCCCTCCGCTAGACCCCTATGACTACTTTCCTCCAACAAAGGAAGTAACAATCCAGCCTGCTCTACCGCATCTAATGGCAAAGTTAAAAAAAGGCTGTTAAATAATTTATACTTTAACTCTACTAAATTCTCGTAATGATCTTTTACTGCACGCTTAGTCATAAAGCAATTAATCTCTCTGTCTTACACTCTCGCAAGCTCTCAAGGAGTCCCACCTAGCGGTAAATCCAAATATTAACAATCTTCAAAATTTAATCGGGGTTACTTTGTACATGCCCGAAACATTTATTGTATGATAGCAACTTAAAGGTCAATGCGCTTTAAAGCTTTAGGAAACATCTAAGACCTATATTTTGTAGTTTAAAAAGTAGATTAATTTGCAATGAGCTCTAGAAACCGCCTCATACAAAGACTTTTCTTTTCTGCATCCTTCGCCTTCATCGCTCTTATCCACTCAACTTCTCAATCAGCAGGATTAGCGATAACCCATAATGGAGCTGGAGGCGCTTGGATTTGGGACTTAGTAATCGCGGCTATCGTTCTAATTTTTACGCTCGCAAGTGGGGCACTTTCATTCGCGGCAATGCGCCAATGGAGGGGGAAATGGTCCATTAGCGCGGGGCTTCCAATGGGAGTGCTGGCGATATGGTGTTTAACCATTGTGATAGCAAAAATTCAATCACCCGAATCTCATACCCTCTGGCCTTTCGAGATTTTTGCGTGGGCGATGCTAAACATGGTTTATATGGTAGGGGTAATGACTATTAAAAGAATACTTGAAAAAGAAATGTCCTAAGGAACGGTCCTTGATTGACAAATCAAACTGAACGTTTCCATTACGCCTTATTGAACACAAAGTCAGAAGCTAAAAATACCCAACAAATAGAATCCCACTGTTGCTATAGCCGCACTTAAGAGCGCATAGGGCAATTGCGTTTTTACGTGCTCTATATGATCTGTTCCAGACGCCATCGAAGCTACAACCGTAGTGTCACTAATAGGTGACGCGTGATCCCCAAACACAGCGCCAGATAAAACTGAGGCGAGAAATAGAGCCGGCGATACGCCTAAGCTTAACGATATTTGAATCGATAAGGGAATCATTATGGCAAAG
>JAQWOJ010000094.1 GCA_029245905.1 Gammaproteobacteria bacterium | reverse complement strand
TGTTTGCGTCAACAACTTCCGAAATGCTGATAACGGTATCTGTCAGTATGATATTGTTGAGTGATGCGCAGGTCTGACGAAGATTAGTCGATTCTTGTGCCGTCAGTGAAATTGATAAAAAGAACCAAGAGCCGAGGACTGACCTTAATGAGACTAATTCTTTTCCGATTCGCATTGGCTTCCCTTTTTATTCTTGTTAGAAGACTTCTTAACTCTCTGGTTTTGCAAGGTCTCGATTGGGTAAAGGAATTAACATCGAAGTCTTGGCTACATAATCTTGATAGTTGGCATCAGACCCCCAACGTCTTTGGGCTCCTTCTTCTAAGAGTTTTACACCGCTTACTTTGATCAACAAAAACATCACGAATACTGGTGAAATGAGTGTCACAAATTGCCATCCGACAAGTGTTGGAAACGCTATTAAGGCGACCCCCATCCAAAGAATAATTTCTCCGAAATAATTTGGATGCCGAGAGTATTTCCATAACCCTGTTGATATGAACTTATCCCTATTTGCCTCATTTGACCGGAACTGAGTCTTTTCACGATCCGCTTTTATTTCGATCATAAAGCCAATTATCCAGAGGGCGAGACCGAATATAAACCACAGTCCAAGTGGGCGTTGAGTCATTGAGGTGATTGCTGCTAACGCAGCGGCGGAAGTAACAAACACCCAGGCGCCACCAATTGTCCAAGTCACAAGGAAGCGCCAGAAGTTAGTCTTAAGCTCGTTGAATCTTCGGTCTTGCCCTGCCTTTTTGATTCGGAAGTATAAGAATGAACCGAGGCGAACTGCCCATATGCTGATCAAAACACAAATTACTAATCCGCGTATGTCTAGAAGAGGATGCAATACTGCTGCGATCGCGACAGAGGTTATGTACGACAATGAGCCGGTTAAATCAAAGTAGTGCTCCGTCTGAAAGTAATAACTCGGAATAAATACTAACCAGTGAAGGAGGAAGCCAATACCGGCACAAATGGCGAACAGTGGAAGACGAGGAACGTAAACGCTACCCTGACTCCCTGCAACAGCTAAAGCTCCGCTGATGGAGAGGACGATAATTATCACTGTGATGTTCTTTAACACTTGGATGAATCCTTAAAAATTCACGCGGGCTATTGCAATTCCGCTCTCGCCAGCTACCGCATATAATAGGTATACGATCCCATTCTCAGAGTAAAGCGCAGGATCACGTAATTGGTTCACCTGACCATACGCTGTACTGCGCACCGATGGTTCATTTGGGGCTAACGCACCCTCCCATTCAAATTCTGGACTCAGGAGAATAACTTCTTCAGATTCAGTCCAGTCCATCCAATCTTTTTGCAGATCTATGGTGCTTAACATGATGCTCTCAGGCGCATCTCCTACCCGGGTCCAAAAAACAAAGAGATGACCATCGCGAACCATGACAGCGGAGTGGCGCATATTCTGTTCAAAAAGGCGTGGGCCTTCCTCGAAATTGCTTAAGCCGTCTTTGGACCGATAAAATTGTCCAGGCATTGCTAACGCATAGGTCATACCTCCATATTTAAAGGTTCTAAAATAGCTTCTGCCGATGTTTTCTTCCCGAGCAGAAAAATTGATTCCATCATCAGAAGTCGCGACGCGAGAATGTTGAAAAGCAGGACCCTCTAGGCCGTGGTAGTACATAATAATTTTTTGGTTTTCGTTATCCACATGAACATCAGGTGAGGCAATATGTGGCAGTGTAAATTCGAGTGCGAGATCATGTGAAACAGGTGAGCCTAATCCAGAAACCCCGCGCCGCGCCGCTGTCAATTCAGCAAGTTGTTCATCTGAAATTGGAGGAGGTGTGGGTGCAAAGTATGAATCCTCTATTCTCAGAGACCCTGGCGCGTGAACTTGCCAGGGCCCGGTTAGCTTGTCCGCGTAAGCAAGCCGAATATACAAACCTTTGTGATCTGCAAAGTAGAGATAGTATTTTCCTAATGGATTGGGAACCCATTCGGGCACGCGAATTAGAGATGGACCTTGGATATTAGCCCCAATGGTGGGGTGCAAATCTGGTCCGATGATTGGTCTGTCTAGTATCCTTATAACATTTACTGAGCTTAGGTCCGGTTCTTGGGCTATAAGTGGACTCGTTGAAAGACAGTGGGCTAGTAAAAAACTAAATATTGCCGAAGATACCTTTAGTTTATCGAGCATAAAAAATCCTTAAAATTCCGATTCATGACCTAAGAGTAAGAGTCGAGCATGTAAAAGTCCATAACTGCCTTCCCGATTTTCAGGTCATTGGTCCGTTAGCCCCGAACTCATTTTCGTTCGCTTCTGGGGTAGCTCAACAAAATTTGGATCCCGGTTTTCTTTTGGGGCGGTCATCGCTTCTCTGATTTCATCTTGTTGAAGCATACTAGCATTCCAGATGCCAATGTAATCTAACGTGTCGGCCGTGCTATGGTCCCGGGCATAATTAATAATCCGTTTGCTGCCATAAATGGCTAGCGGCGCTTTCTGAGCGATTTTCTGCGCGATTTTCATTACGCCCAACAACATTGCTTCACGGTCTCGGTATATTTCATTAACAAAGCCCAGAGCTTTTGCCTCTTCAGCGGACATTTTTCGGCCGGTATACGCTAACTCCTTGACTATCCCTTCGGGTAATAATTTACATATGCGCGGGAAAGTCCCTACATCGGCTGTCATGCCTATGTTTATTTCAAAAATTGAAAGAAATGCATCCTCAGTCATGTAACGCATATCACACGCGGTGATGAGATCGACACCACCGCCTATTGCTCCGCCTTGTATGGCTGCAAGAACCGGAATTCGGCATTCTTCTAGGCACGAAAAAGTTTGTTGTAGATATTGAACTGTGTCGTAAAGTTTTGCGCCATCTACGCGATTTAACTTCTGCTGTTTTTCACGAGCGACAGTTTCTTTCTTTGAGCTTCCGAAAACAGATATATCTATTCCCGAGGTAAAGTGAGGTCCTGTTGAAGAGATCACTATTACACGTGCTAAAGATTCTTGATCGATTCGCCGTATAATTTGAGGTAGCTCATCCCAAAACTCTGGAATCATGCTGTTGCGTTTTTCCGGCCGGTTAAGAGTTAAGTGCGCGATATTATTTTCGATAGTCAGGTTGAAGCAGGTGCTGTCCACTTTTTTTCTCCTAAGTTAATCCCTTCGGCAGTGAAAATTAACGGTTTCTCTACCGCTAGTTACGTTTTCGACTACAGCACCCCAGGATGACGTACCGGAGGTTGCCATGCGTCTTCGCCGATCCCGCATGTATAAATCAAATGTTACCTTTTGCTGGATATCTAGTGCCGACTCAATATCAATTAAAACAATACTGTAGTATTTGGCGATGAAGTTTTTAGTGAATTGATTGCGTTTTTTATAGGCATCTAGTGCTAACTCTACCCGCGCGTCGCCGATATAATCTGATTTGTTCCAAGCATCACACATGGCTCGTATATTTGCTATTTCATTATTATTTATAAAACTTCGGGCGTTTGAAATAGTAATGAATATATCTTCCATTGTGTCGGCTGAAATCTTGAGTCTAGATTTTGTTAGCTCCGGCTCATCAGCGATTTCCTTCATCAGCCTATTTATTACCGCACGATCAATTTCTTCCGGCGAAATCGTTGGCGCTAAAACACTTAGCTCTCTTGGATGCTCTGTGTTGTTCCGAATCTCCTTAGCTCTTGCCTCTGGATCTAGTTCGGAGTCAATATCTGCTTGCAGTATTTCTTGTGAATGGACTGAGTTTATGAGAAGGATGATTAGTGGAATGATTTTATACTGTTGCGGCATGCCTAGCTCCTAATAACACAAGTTGTAGACCAATATTTAACGCAAATAAAACCCAAAAACCTTGAGGGGATAAATTCGGGTCTACTGATTATCACTCAATACCCAGCCGGGGGTCGAGAGTACGCGTTTTTTAGAGCGAGCACCAGAGTGGCTGGAAGTAATTCCTTGTGCTTGTCTTTGTAGATCTTAAGATTTGTGCGGCATTGCTATTAAGAGATTTTGCGGACAGCCGTCTAAGTTATTGTCATAACAAATTAAGGGATGATCTGATGGACGCGTTAACTGCAAACGTTAATTGGTTGGGAGTAGGATTAAGTACCATTATATGCTTTATGTTGGGCGCACTGTGGTTTTCGACTAGGCTTTTTGGAGAGAAGTGGGCGGAAGGTATTGGCATTAAAATTGATCCTAGTCACAAACAATCGGTGACGGCATTAGTTAGTCAGTTTTTTGGAACGCTTTTGCTGGCTTGGATCGTAGGTTTAGCAGTTGGTAACGGCTCGATAGCGTCTGTTGTTTTGATTACTCTCGCGGTTTTCTTTATCGTAATAGCGTCGAACCTAATGGGCGAGCATACTTTATATGCTGCATTGGTTGAGGGCGGCTTTGTAATTGCTATGGCTGTTATAATGGTATTGTGTAATCTGGTTATTCTCAGTTAATTTGAGTTTGCATAATTTGCGAAAGGCATTTTTTGAGTGTCTTATGCTTTAAGTCAAGACCAAGATCTTTAACTCTTTCAGAAATCACTTGTGAGCTAGGTAAGAGGGCTGCATCTGCCATTTCGCCAAACATAAATTTTACAATTCCGCTGGGAATCTGAGGAAGGGCGGGGCGACTTATGGCGCTACTTAATACTTTTACTAACTCTCTATTGCTGCAGGGTTGATTGGATACCAGATTAATTGGACCAGAAAAAGATGATTCTCCTAATAGTCTTGTCATTATGTTTACTGCATCAACTAGGCTGATCCAGCTAATCATCTGTGTGCCAGAGCCTATGATACCAACCGTACCTAATCGGAAGGGCAGTAACAAATTTTTTATAAGCCCGCCGTCGGGACTTAGCACAAGGCCAAATCGCAAATGACAAGTTCGTATTCCGACTTCTTCTGCCATAGCAGTTGATTTCTCCCACTCGACGGCGACTTTAGCTAAAAAATCGTCACCTGCAGAGCTAAATTCTGAAAACGTTTCTGTGGGATGAGTTCCGTAATACCCAATTGCTGAAGCAGAGAGGAGTATTTGGGGTTTTTTAGGTAATTCAGCAAGAGCTAAGCAAAGAGCTTGCGTCGTCTTTGTCCTGCTCTCTAGGATGTCGAGCTTTATTTTTTGATTCCATCGTTTTTGCGAGATATTACTACCCGCTAAATTGATGACTGCGTCCAGAGAAGTTGAGCTATCTAGGTGTACGTGATTTTTTTCCTGAATGTAATAGTGGGGTCCTTTCTTTTGATTTCGAAGTAATGGGAAGACGGTATGGCCATCTTTTCTTAATTTTGAACTTATGGCAGTGCCGATTAGTCCTGACGACCCGGTTATTAAAATATTCATCGCAATTTCTTGTTTGGTTAATAGGAGACCGTACAAACTGGCCAACGATTAAGAGTAAGTAGAATTAACTAATATTGAATACGTCTGTTGTCGGATTTGCAGATTTCTAGAATTCTTAAAATTTAAGTTTTTTATACACTAATTTTTAAGTCTTTCTCTTTCTTGTTCCACGAGAACCCTGCGCAGTATCTTTCCTGAGGCCGATTTGGGTATTTCTTCAACTATTTCCAAGGCGCGAATTTTTTTATGAGGGGCGACCCGGTCTGCTACAAACGTCATTATTTCGTCGGCGGTTATTTGCTCTTTTAAGACTACAAACGCTTTGGGAATTTCGCCAGCTTCCTCATCTGGGCTTGGAATTACAGCGGCATCCGCGATGCTATCATGACTCACCAGTAGCGCCTCTAATTCGGCTGGGGCAACTTGATATGCTTTGTATTTAATTAATTCTTTTACACGGTCCACGATATAGAAATAGCCATCGTCATCAGCATAACCAATGTCGCCAGTGTGAAACCATCCATCCTGATCGATGCAATGTTGTGTGGCTTCCTCATTGTTCAGGTAACCCGTCATTATATGAGGGCCTTTAATCAAAATCTCGCCCCTCTCATTGGTGCCCAGTTCTTTTCCAGTTTCAGGATCTATGATCTTTGAATAAGTATTTGGAACGACTTTTCCTACTGCGCCAATTTTTTCGACTGGCACTGGAATAGTATTTATGTGCGAGGCTCCAGCGACTTCGGTTAATCCGTATCCCTGATAAACTTGACAATCTAATCTCTCAGAGCAGGCTTGCTCAAGTTCTTGACCAAGTGGTGCTGCACCAGAACTGATTAATCTAATGCTTGAAACATCATAATTGTCTACGGCAGGGTGCTTTGATAATGCGAGTAACAAGGGAGGCACTAAATTAAGGCAGCTAATCTTGTATGTCTGAACGATTTCTAAGAATTGATCCAAATCAAATCGGGGCATAGTTACAAGCGTAACTCCCCGGTATATAGCAAGATTGAGGATGAGTACCATTCCGTAAATATGAAAGAAGGGGAGTACTCCAATCAAGACGTCCTGGTCCCTAAGGGTATTAATAGAACTGGTGAGCACTAAGTTTGCTATAAGGTTTTCGTGCGTCAACATGACTCCCTTGGAAAGTCCGGTCGTACCGCTAGAGTAGGGTAGCGCAACTAGATCGTTCTTTGGGTCGATCATAACACTGGGCGGGATCCCGTCATTTTCTAGAAGTTCAGCAAAGGGAGTGGCTCCGTTCGCCTCGCCAAGAACGAAAATTTCTTCAATTTTGCATTCCTTTGCAGCGGGCATTGCTCGGTCCATAAATGCTGGAATCGTTATCAGTATCTTTGCCTTTGAATCATTAAATTGGTGGATTAAGTCATTTGTGGGATAAAGAGAGTTTACGGTCGTATTAATTCCGCCTACTTTTGCGACTGCTAGGAAGATGGTTGCGTATTCGGGGGTATTAGGGCAAAAAACTGCGCATACGTCCCCTTTTTTAAATCCTATTCTATTTAGACCTGCGGCGAGGTGATTTATCTGCTCCTCTAGGTTTTTGTAACTAACCTTGCGACCAGTCGTACCATCGATAAGAGCGACTTTATCACCGAGTTCATCTGCGCGCTCTAAAACAACTGAAGTGAGATCAGTTTTAGGTAAAACGACATCAGAGTTGGGGTTTTCAAAAATCAATTTTATTACCTCTCTTTTTACTTAGACTCTTTTAGAGCATGCGTGCCGCGCGGCTCGAATTCTGTCATGGTGTCTCCTGCAGTTCGTCGCTGGCATATGACCCGAGCTTCTCTCATTTTTAGGGATTTCCGCTTGGTGCATTATGCTGCGATTATCCCAGCTGGTTACATCGCCAACTTCATAATCATGATAGTAAGTTCGAGGAGATTAACAAGTGTTTTCAAGAAGATCTGAAAGCAATTTTTCGAATATTTCTCAGGTTTGTACGATCGCTCGCATCAGAAAATTTTTACAGTTATTTTCATTATGATGATGCCAGCATAAAAACCATAGGAAGAAAAACTCGGTCGCTCGACCAACTCCGGTTAAGCGCAACTTATGCGGACATACCCCTAGCCGCAATTTGCCAGACTGCTTCTACGCGGTCACCGCGTATGGCGTACATATGGTTATACAAATTTACGACTGGGTCACAGTGTGAAACTATAAGCTCTACCTTGTCTCCGACCTTGTAAGTTCGAGAAGCCTCTTTTTCGTAACGGATTGTGCCGAACTCATCTGAGCCGGAACTGAAACTCATACCACTTTCACCTTTGATTCGTGCCCAAGGTTTATTTATTGTGCATGCCTTGGCTCCAGCGTCGGTTGTAGCTCTGCCTTCATACTGATCGTTTAGAACCGTTGATAATATAGTCAGGGAAGTTTGAAAATCCGAATAAATCTCTGAGTTTGATTCGCCCCCTATGTCCATATACTGGGAGTCCATAAAAACGTAGCTGCCAACTTGAACGTCAGTGAGTCCCCGCGTCTCGTGATCGATGTTATAAGTTCCGGTTCCGCCCCCGCTAAATATTTCTGTGCTTAGCCCTCCTCGAAAAAAGAGGTCGTAAGTTTCGGTTGCTGCGACTAATCTCTCAAGCGTTTGTGATTTTCTTTGCTCGAAACCTTTGACATGTTGTGAGCCGCCGTCATAACAGAGGAGCCCGCGCAAATTTAGGCCTGGCAACTGGTCGATAAGTTTTGCGAGCTCTAAGGCTGACTGGCCTGGTGTGATACCTGTTCTATGACCCCCTGGATCAATATCAACAACAACGTCTGCCGTAATGTTCATTGTGCTGGCCGCTTGTGATAAGAGGTTGGCATTGACGGTAGAATCAGTTGCCTGAATAAAACCGGGGCAACGCTGCCTTAATTTCATAGCACGACGAATCTTAGTTGGCGTTACATTAGTAGTTGTCATTAAAATTCTATCGATTCCATTTTGAAACATTACTTCGGCTTCGCTGACCTTTGCCGTGCAAATCCCGACTGAGCCCGCGTCCAGCTGCATTTGAGCAATGATTGGAGTCTTGTGTGTTTTGGCGTGAGGTCTGCTTGCAATACCGTTTGCCGACAGAGTTTCTTGCATCTTTGCTATGTTTTCTTCGAGCAAATCCAGATCAACACACAAGGAAGGGGTATCCAACTCCCACTTAGAGACCTCCCCCTGCATCTCACCATCAATATAGAGAGCTTGAACCTCATTTGCACTATATCCTCTCACGCTAGTGGGTAACCAAATGGCTGCCGTACCGGTTGATTGCAGAAAGCGGCGCCTCGACATCGAAGATTTTTGCATGTTTTTCTCCAGAGTAAGTAAGGGCAGAATGAAGCATACTTTTTTAACTGTTTATTTTCCATCAGTCAACGATCGAGTGGTTGTAAGTGGATATAACCAATCTTATTTTGATTTGTGGATCTCTTCGGACGGTTCAAATGATGAACCTTAAGAATTGTTTAAATCTCTATATCATCTCGTAGGTGGTCTGGTATCGATACTCCTTGTTCCTCATAATAGCGAAGAGCACCGGCATGTAAAGGCAAAGGAACGCCGGAAAGAGCATTTTCCAAGGCCATAGACTTGGTAGCGCTATGTATTTCTTGCAAGGTTGCTAAATTTTCCCATAGCATTCTAGTCATCTCATAAACAATTTCCTCAGAGACATCTGCTCTAACTACCAGGACGTTGGGACTTGCCGCGGTATTAATCGACTGTTGCTGATTTGGATAAGTCTCAGGAGCGAGCTCATAGGATTCCCATAAGGGAAATTCGGAATTAATTAGAGCAATCTCTTCCTTTGAAAAATTAAGGACGGTCATACTATCCCCAAGCAACGCGTAAGCCCGAGTAATGGCTGTAACTGGCGGCCCTGCCGGCACGTTCATCCCAGCTATATTTCCGTCTTGTAATGCGTTTGCAGAGGGTCCATAGCCAATGTAAGCCACAGAAAGATCTTCAGCCCAATCAATTCCAAGCGCTTCAAAAATATAAAAGCCGGTATATTCCGCGCCAGAATTTCGCATACCGATAGAGTATCTCTCGCCTTTTAAATTGTTTAAGTCTCCTATAGTGCCGCTTGTCACTAAATCAGATCGGAGTACGAAATGTTCCACGTTTGGCCACATAGCACTAATCGAACGCAAGTTTTCTTGGGGTCTCGATACCGGTCCTGATCCGTCATAGGCCCATGCGGCAAAGATGCCCAGAATCAAAGCGAATTGAGCTTGGTTATCCCTAAGTAATTTAAGGTTTTCCATCGACC
The DNA here is from genome assembly GCA_029245905.1 of Gammaproteobacteria bacterium. Lineage (GTDB taxonomy): Bacteria > Pseudomonadota > Gammaproteobacteria > Pseudomonadales > Pseudohongiellaceae > UBA9145. The sequence continues at coordinate 2,686 of JAQWOJ010000094.1, read as the reverse complement.
CAGCAGAGCTAATCGCGGTTAAAGAAAAGTCATCGGCTTCTTCTGCGGAGACTAAGGTCGATAGAGCTACTCCGACAGGATAAAAAGTGCCCCCGGTAGTTCCAGTAGATAGCACGTATGTTCTATTGTCTCTTAGCTGGTCAGAACAAGCAGACAACGAAAAAGCCAGAGTGATAAGAAAGTGAAATAGTCGTGACAAATTTTATTCCTTAATGGTTATGGGCATCCAGTTTACAGGCCAATTTCTAGGAATTCTATTATCTCGTTGGGCAGGTCCCTGGCATCTCTGCGATCCATTTTCGAATTATTTCGATACCTTCTTCATGAACCAAAGACCGTCCTAACTCGGGCATCATTTCGTCTGGCTTATCAGAAAGCATGCGGTAGAGCATAATTGATTCCTCAGGCGCGCTCGGAACAATACTATAAAGCCTATCTCCCGCGCCACCGCCTGCGGCGATCGGTGTTTTGCAGACCCCCATATTGACCGGAAGGTCATGCGACCCGTCGAGTAAGAGTGCAGACGTATCTGCAGCGCCATTCGGATTGTGGCAATGACCGCAATGCATGTTTAGATACGCTGTTGCTCGCTCGGTAATACTTGCGGAAGTGTCTGTCCAAGATATGCTCGATTGAGCGACGGGAGCCTTATCTAGCCAGTTGCGGTTGAGTAATTCTTGTATGTAAGTTTTACTAACCTTCTTCTCGATTTTTGTGTCTAATTGAGAGGCTATTGCCCCAAGCGGATGCATTTCCCCTTTAGGGTGTTCGGTGACGTGACAGCCTGAGCATTGGTTTTCGTTTGGGATAAAGTAGGTAAATTCAGTGCTCCCGCGCTCATCGATGAGTTCGATGCTTTTGCTGCTCCCAGCAACTCTCAAAAACGCTTCGTTTTGTTCATCGTTCCAAACATATGGGAACGCCTCCCACCCATCAGTTCTCTTAACGAAAAGGCGTGTTTCTATCAGCGTGTTGTTTGCGAGCTCTACCACTGATTCTGCCCGGTCAGTTACCTTGAGCATTTGACCCTGACTGTTAGTTGGGTAATAAAAAGTTTTGCTCAAAACCGAGCCAACGGGATAAATGATTTCATCGTCTCGTAATTGGGCTGATTTGCCAGAGGGGATCCAGAGCGTTCGGAGTTTATGTGCGTAGTCAGTGAATAATGGGTTTTTTGGCCTGTAAACAAGTGTCTCAGAACTTGGTTTAAGTACTTCATTGTTCCAGTCAAACAAGTTCCATTCCGATAACCTCGATGGGTTATTTAATTCAAAGAACTCTGGCTTTGAATCTGAGCACGCAAATAGTAAACAGGGGACAAAGCTGGCCATTGCGTTCCTAAACCATTGGAATGCTCTCATTCGGTCACTGCAGTTAGGGAAATTTTGTTAAGCGGCGCTAACACACAATCATGCGCATCGGTATAAAAATTGGGTGACGCAAAGCCGTTGCTGGCATCGAGATTTACGAAGGTAAGGTCGTTGTTCTCTTGTAAACAAAGGATCTCGTTTGGTTGTTTGCCAGGCATCATGGTTCCATCCCAGACGACGTCTGGTATCGGAGCGCCTGTAGCTGATTTTAAAGCCATTAGTGGTTCTGAGTCGGGGTTTGCCCCGCCACCTTCAAATGAGTTGCCGTGGATATAAATGGATTCTGGAAAGGGGTCATAATCGGGATCGTCAAAGGGTCGATCGGTTATGTAATAACTTACGATCATAATATTGGAGCTATCGTTGTCGTTAAAATCGTTATCAAATATCTCAATATTATCGTTCGCTAAAATCATTAGCCCTGAACCAGCCGGCACTGTGCCGACTATGTTCCCCTCTGGGGCGAAGTTTGGAGTATTGTTGTTTATTATTTCATTGTTAAAAACGCGCGTATTTTTACCGCCTTGAACTGGAAGGTTTGGTAGGTCAAAGACCAGGATGCCGCCAGTGTTATTAGTAGCGACATTATTATAGACGTCGGCAAAAGTTGAATTCTCGATCTCAATTCCTGCAACATTGAACTCGGCGCGCGAATTGCGCACTATGATTTGAGAAGATTGTCCAACATAAATTCCCGCGTCGGATGCTCCGATAGCAACTGCGCCATCTATTAATACGTTCGTCGACTGAACTGGGTATATTCCATAGGCTCCATTTGTTGTAAGCGCTCCGCCCGTCCACTCGGTCCGAACATTTTTAACGATAACGTTATTGCTTTCGTTTATTTTTAGTGCGTCGCCAACAGTGTCTTCGATAGCCAAATCTTGAATTGTGAAATCATCGGCGTTAACAAGCAGCCCTTCCGCGCCTTGTATTTGGTTCTTAAACGATAGTATCGACTCATCTTTTCCGGCTCCTTGAATAGTGACGCCGGAAACATTCAGAGAGAGACTTCGGGTAAGTTCGTGCAACCCAGAAGGGATTTCGATTACATCTCCAGGTTTTGCTTGAATCAATTGTTGTTGTATTGACTCTTCAAAGCTTAACTCTGGTTCAGCTACTTGGTCTTGCTCGCATGTCGAAAGCATCGCTATCGCCGCGCATGACAGCCCTGCTTTACGAAGAAAAATTGTTTGATTCATGACTTTGACCCCCCCCCTCCCGTAGAAATTACGATCACTACATTAGCATTATAAAATTTATTGGTGCAACGAGTAAACTGGGGGCCCGACATTTCTAAGAGGAAAATTCGAGCA
>JAQWOJ010000085.1 GCA_029245905.1 Gammaproteobacteria bacterium | reverse complement strand
GTTTAAATACCACTCTTATTAATTGCAATATTATTAAATAAAAGCCTATGACTTCAGAAAACTCTGGCGCCATCCGTCGAGCATTAATTAGTGTTTCCGATAAGACTGGCATAGTACCATTTGCAAAATCGCTCCATGATCAAGGCATTGACATTATTTCGACAGGCGGTACTCATTCGCTGCTGACTGCCGAGGGTATTCCAGCTATAGAAATTTCGGATTATACCGGGTTTCCCGAAATAATGGATGGCAGAGTCAAAACCCTCCACCCCAAGGTTCATGGCGGCATTTTAGCGCGGCGTGACATTGATAAATCTGTCATGTCTAAGCATGACATTCCCCCGATTGATCTAGTCGTTGTAAATCTGTACCCTTTCGAAGCTACCATATCCAAACCAAATTGTGATCTCGCTTCCGCTATAGAAAATATTGATATTGGGGGGCCAACCATGCTGCGTGCCGCAGCAAAAAATAACAAACACGTCGCAGTTGTAGTCGATCCAGCTGATTATAAATCGATTTCTGATCTATTGGATTCTGAGGGCGGGGAAATTAATGAAGCCAAACGTTTCGAGTTAGCAGTAAAAACGTTCGAACATACTGCGGCTTACGATGGCGCAATCGCAAATTATCTAGGAGGTAAAATCGATGATTCTTCAGAATTTCCCCGAAATATTAATTTACAATTTAAGAAACGTCAGGAAATGCGCTATGGTGAAAACCCGCACCAGAGTGCATCTTTCTATGTCGAAGCAAACGTAACAGAAGCGAGCATCAGCTCCGCAGAACAACTTCAAGGCAAAGAACTCTCTTTCAATAACATAGCAGATACAGATGCTGCTCTAGAATGCATAAAATCTTTCGATGAGCCTGCATGCGTAATTGTAAAGCATGCCAACCCTTGCGGAGTTGCAATAGCAAAGACTTCAACAGAGGCTTACGAATTGGCTTTTCAAACAGATCCAACATCCGCCTTCGGTGGAATTATCGCACTGAACAGGGAGCTGAATGGTGAGACGGCAGCAAGAATAACAGAGCAACAGTTTACCGAAGTAATAATTGCCCCCTCGGTCTCTGAGGACGCACTAGAAATAACCCGCCAGAAGAAGAACGTAAGAGTATTAGCGTGCGGCGATTGGCCGAAGGAAAGGAGCGATGAACTTGACTTAAGACGAGTTAGGGGCGGAATACTGGTACAGAATAAAGACATTCATTCCATCGCGCTCGAGGACCTCCAAATCGTCACCAAACGAAAACCTTCCCCAGATGAAATACGCGATCTTTTATTTGCTTGGCAAGTAGCGCAATATGTTAAATCGAATGCAATTGTCTATTGTAAAAACAAACAAACAATTGGCATAGGAGCAGGCCAAATGAGTCGCGTTTATAGTGCAAAAATCGCTGGAATAAAGGCATCAGATGAAAATCTGACAGTGAAAGGCTCAGTGATGGCCTCTGACGCTTTTTTCCCATTTAGAGATGGTATCGATGCGGCCGCCGCAGCAGGCATTACTGCAGTTATTCAGCCAGGTGGGTCTATGCGGGATACAGAAGTAATTGCGGCAGCGGACGAAGCCAAGATGGCGATGGTATTTACTGGCATTAGGCACTTTAGACACTGATATATATCTGAAATGAATGAGAAACTTTCGAACAAACCTTCTGGAATAAGAAAAAATTAATCCCATGAGAATATTAATTATCGGCTCAGGAGGTAGAGAACATTCATTAGCATGGAGATGCTCTCAATCCCCAAAAGTCGAAACTGTCTTTGTAGCGCCAGGCAACCCGGGAACAAATGCCGAAGAAAAAATAGAGAACGTTGACCTTGATGCTATGGATTTTGCTGGACTCGCAACTTTCGTCAAAGCAAATAATGTGACGCTAACTATTGTTGGCCCTGAAGCTCCTTTGGTAGGAGGTATTATTGATTTTTTTGATGACCAAAATCTTGCTTGCTTTGGACCAACAGCAAAAGCATCTCAGCTTGAAGGGTCTAAATCATTTACTAAAAATTTCTGTAAGAAATATAGCATTCCTACCGCGCCCTATCAGATATTTACTTCCGTAGAGCCCGCAATTGCTTTCATAAAAGAAAATGGCGTGCCAATAGTGGTCAAAGCCGACGGGTTAGCAGCAGGGAAAGGAGTAGTAGTCGCGCTCTCCGAAAATGAGGCTATTTCTAGTGTAAAACAAATGCTCTCAGGCGGCGTCTTTGGTGAGGCTGGTCATCGCGTAGTTATTGAGAAATTCCTAGAAGGGGAAGAAGCCAGTTTCATCGCAATGGTAGACGGTAAAAATGTGTTGCCGCTGGCTACCTCCCAGGACCACAAGGCAAGAGATGATGGTGACAAGGGGCCTAACACTGGAGGTATGGGGGCTTATTCCCCTGCACCGGTCGTAACTAAATCAGTTTATAACCGTATTATGGATGAGGTGGTCCTCCCGACGGTTGCCGGCATGGCTGCAGATGGCAATGAATATAAGGGGTTCCTTTATGCTGGAATCATGGTGTCCAAAGACGGTCACGTTAACGTGGTTGAGTTTAACTGTCGTTTTGGTGATCCAGAAGCGCAACCAGTAATGCTTCGCTTAAAATCGGATCTTCCTAACCTTTGCCTCATGGCTTTAGCGGGAGAACTAAATATAGCCGAAGTTGAATGGGACCCCCGCCCCGCGGTTGGAGTTGTATTGGCTTCAGGCGGGTACCCGAACAATTATCGAAAAGGCGACGTCATTTCTGGTTTAGATACAACGACAAACGAAAATCAAAAATTATTTCACGCGGGGACTGCTGAGCGTAACGGTAAAATTGTTACTAGCGGAGGCAGGGTTCTTTGTGCGACCGCTTTAGGGGAAACAATTTCAAAAGCTCAAACAACAGCTTACGATCTCGCAAATAAGATTGCTTGGGATGATGTTTATCTTCGTAAAGATATTGCTTACAAGGCGATAGAAAGAGAGGATAATTAACCTATGAATAAACGAAACTTCTCTCCCTTTGATAAACTCTTGGTCCAACTGGATCGAGCAGTTAGTACCTGTGTACCTGGCGCGAGCCAGCCAAGACGCAATTCACCAGCCCAATTACAGACTGAAAACAACCTATCCGCATCTGAAAAGAAACTGATAGCTGGTTTAATGCGAATTAACCATACCGGTGAAGTATGCGCGCAAGCACTCTATGCTGGTCAGGCCCTCACTGCTAAACTTGGAAAAGTAAGAGCGTCTATGCAGGATGCGGCCCAGGACGAAACCGACCACTTAGCGTGGTGTGATGAAAGATTAGCTCAAATAGAAAGTCGACCAAGTTTTTTCAATCCTATTTGGTATGGTCTCTCTTTCGGGATCGGGGCGGCAGCGGGCCTAGCGGGAGATAAATGGAGTTTAGGTTTCGTGGCTGAAACAGAGCATCAAGTATGCAAACATCTTGAAGAACACTTAGAGAAACTCCCAACACAGGATTCAAAAAGCAGAGCCATCCTCGAACAAATGATTCAAGACGAAAAAAGTCATGGAGAACAAGCCCACGACGCCGGCGGCGTCGAGTTACCCCTCTTCGTAAAAGAAAGTATGGCTTTAATGGCAAAGGTCATGAAGAAGACGACTTATCATATTTAACTGAAAAATAATTATCGTATGGTTCGACCCAAGCATCACAACTATTTCTCACTATTTTGTTAATTTGTTGTTTTAATTTCGAAATCATGCGTGACTTTAACACCTGCATTCTTAAGCATGATCGAAGCTGAACAATATTTTTCGGCGGATAAATCAATCGCTCGACCAACTTGTTTTTCATCTAAACCATCGCCTATTAATTTAAAATGTAGATGAATGGACTCAAAAATTGCCGGTTCGCTAGCAACCCTCTTCGCAGTTACGTTAGCCTCACAGCTTATGATATTTTGCCGCGATTTCTTCAATATAGTGACGACGTCGTAAGATGAACAGCTCCCTACCCCAAGAGCTATCAACTCCATAGGTCGCATTCCTAAATTCTTTCCACCGCTTTCCGGTGCGCCATCTAAGACAATGCTATGACCTGACCCAGATTCGGCGACGAACATCACATTCTCTACCCATTTCACACGTGCTTCCATGATCATTCCTCTTTAAAACGTGATCTCTAGCCGCAAAATTAAATGCACCTTTCAACACCCAAATTGCACTCTCTCTTTTTGGCTAATAGTTTAAACTCAAAAACTTAGTATTGACGTAGACATGAGCGATTATTTTTATATTATTCGGGGGGGGCATTATCATCAAAGAAGAGTTCTCTTAATTTTAAGCCAGGTTGCGGCGCTCGCATAAAAGTTTCTCCAACAAGGAACCCGAAGACGCCTTCAGAAATAACTTTGTGAATATCGCTTACGCTGTTGATCCCGCTCTCAGTAATTACAAGCTTTTCAGGCGGCACGTGCGGATATAAATCCAAAGTTGTTTGCAACGTGGTGGTAAAGTTATGTAGGTTCCTGTTATTCACCCCAATTAAATCAGATTCAACTTCTAAAGCTTGTTCCAATTCTTCTCGATCGTGAACTTCAACCAATACATCAATTGAGATCTCATTCGCGTAAGCCGCAAGTTCAAGCATTTGTGAACGTCCTAAAGCAGCGACAATCAATAAGATACAGTCAGCACCTAACACCTTAGATTGCGCGATTTGATAAGGATCCACAATAAAATCTTTTCGTAGAACGGGTATCGAACTCGCAGCCCTCGCTTGTTCCAAATAAGCATCTGCTCCTTGGAAGTACTTTGCATCCGTCAAGACAGACAAACACGTAGCACCATTCGCCTCATAGTCCCTCGCATGGTTTGCCGGGTTGAAATCCTCACGGATCAGTCCCTTCGACGGAGATGCTCTCTTGATCTCTGCAATCACAGCAGGTTCGCGGCGAGAAATGACCGACCTTAAAGAAGCAGTAAAGTTACGAAGAGGACCACAACCTTTTAATTCGCGTTCAAGGTCCATAAAGCTTACATTTTCTTTTGCAGTAGAAACTTCTCGCTTTTTTTCAGCAATTATTTCATTAAGTATCGTATTTCCAGCCACTTCAATTATTTCCCTAGATTTTTAGTGAAAGCAACAAGCGCCTCTAACTTAGTCAGCGCAGCCCCGCTGCGCATGATTAACTTCGCTTTTTCCACTCCATCAATCATAGAGTCGGCTAGATTGGCCACATAAATTGCGGCGCCGGCATTTAAGGCAATAATATCCCCAGCTGCTTGATGCTCATAGACCAAAGCTTGCTTGATAAGATTTAGGCTGTCTTCGGGTGAACCTACCTGAAATATGCTAGAATCCTCAATGCGTTCGATACCAAATTCTTCGGGGTTTATCCGTTTAACCGAGATCTCTCCACTACACAGTTCTCCTAAAACCGTCGATGAAGCGGTACTAATCTCATCCAAGCCATCCTCCGCTGCAACAATCAAAATATGGGAAGACCCCAAGTCCCTTAAAACTTCTAACAAAATCGGTATCCAATCAGGGTCAAAGACCCCGATTATTTGATTTGGAGCGGCAGCCGGGTTTGTTAAGGGACCCAATAAATTAAAAATAGTTCTTATTCCTATTTCTTTGCGTGCAGCTATGACATGTTTCATCGCGCTATGGTGCGCAGGAGCGAACATAAACCCTACCCCGATTTCATTAATCGCTGCAGCCACCTGATTAGCCTCGAGGTCAAGATTTACGCCAGCCGCTTCAAGGACATCAGCACTCCCACTTTTACTAGTAGCTCCCCGGTTACCATGCTTTGCAACCTTCGCCCCAGCAGAGGCCGCTACAAACGCTACAGCGGTGGACACGTTGAATTTGTTTGAGCCACTGCCACCCGTACCGCAAGTATCAATTAGATTATTACTTACCTCGACTTTTACCTTGGTTGACAGGGCGCGCATCACAGACGCACCACCAAAAATTTCTGCTGCTTTAACCCCTTTCATCTGAAGCCCCACCAGAAAAGCAGCATTTTGAGCGTCCGAAGTATCACCAGACATAATGTCTTGCATAATCATGATCATTTCTTCTTTGGTAAGATCATGATTGCTTGTTACCCGTTTGATGGCATCAATAATCTTCATGTTTTACTCCAGACACTTATTTGCTAGCGATCATGATTACTTAAAAATGTTTTTAACAATTGATGACCATTTTCACTAAGAATAGACTCGGGGTGGAATTGCACCCCCTCGATGGGAAATTCTTTATGTCGCACACCCATAATCTCTCCTTTATCCCCGGCCGCATTTAACGTCCAGGCTGTTACCTCTAAGCAATCCGGAATATCAACCGCGTCAATTACTAGAGAATGGTATCTCGTCGCAGCAAACGGATTCGGTAAGTGCTGGAAAACGCCAGTTCCAGAGTGATAAATGCTGGAAATCTTCCCATGCATCACTTGTTGTGCCCTAACAATTTTCGCACCAAAAGCTTGCCCAATGCTCTGATGACCTAGGCAAACACCAAGAATTGGCAATTTCCCAGTGAAATAACGAATAACCTCCAATGAAACTCCAGCTTCATTAGGAGTGCAGGGGCCAGGAGAAATCATAATACGGCTAGGCGCAATCTCCTCAATTGACTCAATATTAATTTTATCATTTCGAAATACACTCACCTTCTCTCCTAGCTCACCGAGGTATTGAACCAAGTTATAAGTAAATGAATCGTAGTTGTCGATCATTAGGATCATAGTAATTCTCTTTCCCACTGGCATAGAATTAGAGCTAGATGATGATAACAGCCCGTCCTCATTCTGTCTTGACAAGACACTCGTGATCGATATTTCTGATATCAACGTTTAGGAGCTACAGTCTATGGAGTTTTAAAAGTAATGAACACCTCAAGGTCGATTATCTGGTTCCGCCAAGATTTAAGAGTAGAGGACAATCCAGCACTTGAGGCCGCGATTTTGGCGGGAGCGATATTACCCATCTATATCTTAGACGACAACTCCGCAGGCTCATGGAAAATGGGGGCAGCCAGCCGTTGGTGGCTGCATCATAGTTTAACTAAGCTTAATGAGCGTCTAAATGGAAAACTATATGTATTTAGAGGAGAGGCTTGCAAAATTTTAAAAAGGCTGACGAGAGAAAATAAAATTCAGAAGGTTTTTTGGAACAGGTGCTATGAACCATGGAGAACCGCAAGAGACGAGATAATAAAAAAAGATCTTGAAGGAATAGGTCTAGAGGTCAAGTCGTTTAATGGATCCCTACTGTGGGAACCCTGGGATATACTCAAGGCAGATGATACTCCCTACAAGGTATTTACTCCTTTTTATAAAAGAGCGCTAACATCAAGTCTCTCTCAAGCCATTCCACAGAATTATCTTGCTAAACTTGAAACGATTGCATATCTTCAAAGCGAGAATAAAATAAATTCCCTTGAACTCCTGCCAAAAAATAATTGGCATGACTCCTTAAGCAACAATTGGTGTCCTGGAGAAATTGGAGGCCAGCGCGCTTTACAAGAATTCTTAAGAAACAGAATACCAAATTACAAAAGCGGCCGAGATTATCCTGCGCTTAACGCGGTTTCTCGCATTTCCCCCCACTTACACTTTGGCGAACTCTCTGCAAAACAGATATGGAAAGAATTAAAAACCAACGCTCTGCACCCTAAAATAGACTCTCAAATTGAACACTTTCAAAGAGAACTGGTATGGCGAGAATTCTCTTACTCCTTATTATTCCATTTCCCATCCATAACAGAAAAGAACATGAACGAAAAATTCAACTTATTTCCTTGGGAAAAAAACGAGGACTTGTTAACAAAGTGGCAACGTGGTCAAACTGGATTCCCGTTGATTGATGCAGGTATGCGCGAGCTATGGCAAACCGGTTATATGCACAATAGGGTAAGAATGATTGTTGCCTCTTTCCTGGTGAAGAATCTTTTAATCCACTGGAAGGAGGGTGCACGGTGGTTTTGGGACTGTTTAGTCGATGCTGACCTTGCTAGTAATACTTGCTCCTGGCAGTGGGTAGCAGGGTGTGGGGTTGATGCAGCGCCCTACTTTAGAATATTCAATCCTGTCACTCAATCACTAAAGTTTGACGCTAATGCCGATTACATCAAAACTTACGTCCCGGAACTTGAAAACTGTCCAACAAAATTTATCCATAATCCATCCTCCGCGCCTGATGCCTCACTAAAAGATGTTGGGATAAAACTGGGTACAGATTACCCTAGGACAATTGTTGATCTAAAGCTAACTAGAACAAAAGCGCTCGAGGCCTACAAGAATATGCGACAAGAGATGTAGCCGCTCAGTCTTCGAGGTTCAGAGAATTTTCGGCAAGTCTGACCGCGTGAACGATCGCTCTCGCCTTCTGCTGTGTTTCCTCCCACTCCAATACTGGTTGTGAGTCTGCCACTATTCCTGCACCGGCTTGAACATAAAGTTTGTTTTCCTTGATCACTGCAGTGCGAATAGCTATAGCCATATCCATATTATCATTCCACCCAAGATAACCCATAGCTCCACCGAAAATACCACGCTTCTCTGGCTCTAGCTCATTGATAATTTGCATGGCTCGCACTTTAGGTGCACCACTAAGTGTTCCTACAGGAAGCGTTGACTGGAGCACATCTAGCGATGATTTATCGCTACGAATCTCGCTCTCTACAATTGACGCTATATGCATAACGTGAGAATAGCGCTCGACAAAAAACTTCTTGGGAACCTTTACCGTTCCTATTTTAGAAACCCGGCCAGAATCGTTTCGGCTCAAGTCAATAAGCATTAAATGCTCAGCGACTTCCTTTGCATCATGTAGCAATTCTTCTTCTAAGACTATGTCCTCTGCCTCAGTGGCGCCCCGCTTTCGTGTTCCAGCTAAAGGCCGAACAGTAATTTTACCAGCCTCCACTCTCGCTAATATTTCTGGCGAAGAACTGGCAATATGATGGTCACCCATATCAAAAAACACCATATAAGGTGACGGATTCAAATAACGAAGAGCACGATAAACATTTATTGGATCTCCAAGAAAGTCAATCGACATTCTCTGCGCTAAGACAACTTGCATGACGTCCCCGGCTGCAATGTAATCTTTTATTCGCCTAACTGCTACCTCATAACTTTCTTGATCAAAATGATGCTGGAATTCATTTCTTACATCTAATTTTGCTTTATTTAAATTTGGTAAAGGAGCAGAGCATTTTAACATTTCCTGAAGCTGGTCTAATCTGGCTTGCGCCAGTTTGTAATTTTCAAGCTTTTCAGAATCGACATTAATCACGAATGATATTGTCCCTCTAAGATTATCAAAAACTACAACTTCTTCTGACAACATTAACAAAATATCTGGTGTGTTAATCTCATCAACCCCCAGACTCGGGCCGATAGTAGGCTCCACAAATCTGACAGCATCATAAGAAAAATAACCAACCAGGCCACCTATAAAGCGATGGTCATTCTTTGTAACAGCGACATTAAATCGCGATTTAAAATCACTTATGAAACCAAACGGATCATCCGTTTCAACTTCCTCCTGGACGATATCATCAGTTATTATCGATACATTGTTTCCGCTCACACGAAGAATAGTGCTGCATGGAAGACCGATAATTGAAAAGCGACCCCACTTTTCTCCCCCTTGAACAGATTCAAAGAAGTAGCTGTGCTTTCCTTTGCCAAGCTTTAGGTAAATGCTTAATGGAGTCTCTGTATCAGCAAGGACTTCTCTTACAAGTGGTACTCGGTTGTATCCTTTTGAGGCTAAGTGTTCAAATTCTTCTTCAGTCATTTGCATAATTTAGGCTAGTGGTTTTTAGTAAGCTGCTGTCCTAGTTCTGCTCGCATCGCATGTATCGTCGCAGCATAGTCTGGACTCTTGAATATTGCTGATCCAGCCACAAAAATATCTGCGCCCGCGTTAGCTATCCTGCGAATATTGTCCACTCCTATCCCTCCATCAACTTGAAGACGAATTGGCAAACCAGCATCATCAATCAATTGACGCACTTTCTCCAATTTTTTAAAAGTTGAAGGCAAGAACTTTTGACCGCCAAAACCGGGATTCACTGACATCACAAGGATTACATCAACTTTATCCAGCAGATATTCAAGACAATGTATTGGCGTGGCTGGATTAAAGACTAGCCCGGATTTACACCCTTGGTCTCTAACCAATTGTAACGAACGATCTACATGAGCAGTCGCCTCCGGATGAAAACTAATATAGCTCGCCCCTGCCTTAGCAAAATCCAGAATTAACTGATCTACAGGAGTAGTCATCAGATGAACGTCTATCGGGACCGAGATCCCATGATTTCGCAGAGCCTCACATACCATCGGCCCTATGGTTAAGTTAGGGACATAGTGATTATCCATAACATCGAAATGGATAATGTCTGCCCCAGCATCCAGAACTGCATTAACCTCGTCGCCGAGGCGCGCAAAATCAGCAGATAAAATAGAAGGTGCAATTAGGTAGTCTTTCATGCTTAGCCACAGCCCTTAATGTCGAGATAACCTTATATTACAGATTACCGAACAATTTGTCTTAAATCGTCCATCTTATTGATGCGTCGAATACTAGAGAGGAATCCTAAGCACGAATCTTTCTGAAGCCGCAAACTGCTTCGTAAGCGTTGCGAATCGCCGTAGATTTTTCCTGCGCTTTTCGCACTGACTCTTTAGTTAAATTTTCGCGAAGTAACTTGTCAGGGTGATAGCGAGACATCATGCGGAGATAGGCTCGCCTAATTTCTCGGTCTTCAACATCACACTCTAATTGTAGAACCCTATATGCATTATCGAGAAAACTGTCGGATTTTGAAGCTTCCCTGTAAGTAACAAGCTCTTCGCAGATATCATTAAATTGTGACTTTTGTATCCCAAGCATTTCCGCCACACTTCTAAGAAAGATTTTTTCTTTGAGCCAAAAATCACCCTTTATAACTGCATGGCGACACTGAATTATTATAAATAGCTTAGCTAGGTTACTTTTTTTTCCTATGACACGCGCCAGCTTTAGAATACATGAAGATACCTCAGTAACCGGCCTTTTTCCCTGCTCAAAATAGTTGATTGCTTTTTTTCGCTCGTCCGAATTTAAGCCCATGAGCTGAATGATCGAAGAAGCATATTTGATCTCCGCGCTAGAGACACATCCATCCATTTTTGCAACTTTGCCCATTACGAGAAACATCGCTTCAAGCAATAATTGTTGGGTCTGGCCGCCCCTAGGAATTTTTGCGTTGGGGTTCGTCCCATCTAGCCGATCGGAAATTGCGGTGCGATAACTACGATGAAGAAAAATTGCAAGCATAAACAGGTTCTCACTTATTCCGAGACACAAAAGCATTAACTTCTCTAAGCCTCTCCGGCGTCCCAACATCAAACCATAATCCATCATGCACTTCTCCCGAGACTAAAGCATTCCGCATTGCTTTTTGCAACAGCGGCACCAGAGAGAGCGGTCGAATCGAAAAACCCTCAAACAATTTTTTACTTAGCACGCTTATCCCACTAAATGTTAAGCGTCTATCATTTTCGCCACTACCTTCATTAACTTTACCATTCTCGTTAATACAAAAATCGCCCAAAGGATTATGTTCACTATTTTCCACTAAGACTAAATGAGCTAATTGTTCTTCCGAATCTAACTTGCGAAGCATAGAAAAATCAAAGTCAGTCCATATATCAGCATTCACAACTATGAAACTATCATCTTTTAGTTTAGGAAGAGACTTTATGATACCTCCACCTGTATCTAACCGAATCGCTTCTTTCGAATAGACTATCTCTATACCAAACTGTGAGCCATCTCCTAACGCATCTTGGATTTTTTCGCCCAAGTAGAAATGATTAATTACAATGCCGGTGACCCCGCCCGCAACTAGACGCTCTACTTGATGAACAATTAAAGACTTATCTCCGACTTCAAGAAGTGGTTTTGGTATCTCCGCGGTTAGAGACTGCATACGTTTGCCCAGCCCAGCCGCAAGTATCATCGCTCGCATCAAAATCCCGATATAATCAAAATTATCTGACACTAGGCCAGAAAAGTTATCTAGTTAATTTTATTTTAGACGCCGCGATAGGCATCACAACTTCATCGAACCAACTAACAAATGGACGCAATTCATCGTAGGCGCGACTAACTTCAAAAAAGTAACGCATAACTTCAGGAATATCGGCCAAATAATCTGGTTTGTTATCCCTGATTGCAAGGCGTGCGAAAATTCCTATAACTTTCATCTGCCGCTGCAGTCCCATGAGATCAAAATCTCTCAGAAATTGAGCCTTATCAATATTATTAATTAACCCCAAAGCCTGAGCATTTTTATAATAATAAAGCGCCCAATCTTCTACCTGTTGCTTATCCCATCGAATATAGGCATCCCTCAACAGAGAAACTAAATCATAGGTATATGGGCCTAAAACAGCGTCCTGAAAATCAATAACACCCGGCACGCATTTGCCGCCAATAATTTCTGGAGCCAGAACCATCAAATTACGCGAATGATAATCTCGATGAACTGGAACCTGAAATTGAGCTTCGGCTGAATTCCTTAAGAATATTTGCGTATCCATAATTAGCTTCAATGAAAAATGATCAAGCTCAATCTCTAAAAATGCGTTACAGAACCATTTCTCAAATAAACTCATTTCCTGCTCTAGTAAAGCTCCAGTGTAAGGATCGAGCCCTTCTTGATCTACCCTGGTTTGTATATCTAGGAGCGTATTGATTGACGACTCATAGAGCGAACTTATTTGGTCCACATCCCCCTCTTTACGAAGCGCTTCCAAGGTGTTCTGATACGTTTTATCGCCGAAATCTTCAAGCAACATAAATCCCTGATCATAATCGCTTGAAAAAATCTCTGGTGCTTTTACGCTAGCATTTCGCAAAAGACCGCAGACATGGGTAAATTTCTGAGAGTTCTCTTTTTCAGGCGGCGCATCGACGGCTATAAAACTTTTTTGGCCCATTTGAACTCGATAATAACTGCGAAAACTTGCATCACCACTCACCAAAAATAAAGTAAGTTCTTCTGAGCTATGCGCGAAAAGTTCTTTCAACCAAGATATGAGTAATTGTTCTCTCGATTCCATTTATTGCGTTCCAACCCCTGGCGCGAATCTAGGTTACTTTGCAATCTTTCCTCAATGAATTATTATGCTTACCCTTTATGAGCCGAAAATCAGGAAAAATTGCGCTTGTCCAATCGGTTCCATTTATGGAGTATAACTAACTCCACAAGAACACTCGTTTTGGACCAGATTTCTCATGCCGCCTAGATTACACTCATCAATAATAATAGTGGTTTTAGCGGCATCGACATTATTTATACTATCTAAATCGGCAGAAGCTCAACTTCCTCAATATCGTTGTGCCCCTAATAATGCGGGAGATGGGTGGATCTGCGAAAGTAATGATCTGAGTCAATCGGAGATTAGCCCTGAGAACTCAGGTCTATACTATGAGGCTAACGAATCGGCTCTAGAAACCTCTTCTCAAGAATTGGAAAGTAATACGGTATCCCGCGACCCTCAGACAGGCGCAAACAATATTTTAAATCAACCACCCCCTTCGATAAATTCTGAGTCAGTTAATCAAGAGCGGGCATCATCCGAAATAATTCCTGATGCGACTGATGAAAAACCAGAATTTGGACACGGGGGCACTCCTTCTCCTATTGCATCTAACTATTACCTTGATTGGGTCCCACGCGGGGAGCTCCCTGAAGGTCAACTCAGCGATTTGCCTAACAACTGTTGCGGCAAGTATATCGATCCATTAGCGCACTTATCGATGCTAGAGGATGATCCCCTAAATTCGGAAACTAGCTTCCTGACAGACTCAGGCCTTTCCCAAATAGATCAAAACTTAATTACAATTGACGGCAGAGTCCTGCTCCAACAAGGCTATCGCACCATTGCCAACGATAGAGGTACAACGATCGACAGAGACGGTAACACAATCCTGTTAAACGGGAATGTTGAATTCAGAGAGCCAGGCTTATTGCTGCTGGGGTCATCAGCACTAATTGACAACAGCGAATCCATAAATCGCATTGGAAACGCGAAGTATGTGTTGCACAACTACAGCGCACATGGAAGCGCAAACACTATCGTTTATGAAAGTGACTCAGGGTTGGTAACTATCGATAATGGCGAATTCAGCCGTTGTGAACCAGAAAACAACTTCTGGAAATTACGGGCAGACAAGATCACTCTCGACCAACAGGAAAATCGAGGTTATGCAAAAAATGTAAGTCTTAGTCTGGTTGGTATACCGGTCTTCTACTATCCAGGAACATTACCTTTTCCCCTGGGGGATGAATCAATTTCAGGATTTCTAGCACCAACGACTGGCTCAACCCGCAGTGGCGGATTTGATTTTGAACTACCTTATTATTTTAGTTTCGCACCAAACTTCGACGCCACCCTTTCGCCACGCACCATCTCGGACAGGGGCACCCTCATTGGATTAGAAACCCGCTATCTTGCAGATTGGTCCATGAACACCCTAAATTTTTCTAGCCTCTCTGACGACAAACTTTATGACTCAAAAACAGCTAATATTCTTGGATCTGATTCTCCACCCGCAGCGAACCGATGGTTCATCGGCTTTGAGCATTTCGGATCGCTCGGAAGGAACTGGACAACATTTGTCGACTACAATGCTACATCAGACAATGATTATTTCTATGACTTAGGTAGCCGCGGTCTAAATCTAAGTAGCCGTACACACCTTAATAGGCAAGGCAGAATAGATTTTAATTCAGATTACTTGAGCGCAGGGGTAAACGTTCAAAGGATCGATATCATTGACCCTCTTTTTGCAACTACGAACGTCAACAAACCGTTTGACCGTTTACCACAACTTCATTTTAAATCTGAATCCAACTTTTGGAATAATTTTAAAATTGGCATAAAGGGTGAAATCTCTTCTTTCGACCGAGATCTTCAAGAGTCACTCCTTTCCTCCGCTGAAATAATTAATGGAGCGCTGGTCAATGGCGAAAGAATCAACTTAGAGCCAGAAATTAACTGGTCTATTGAAAATCCTGGGTGGTTCGCTCGTGCAAAAGCAAGATATAAACACGTTGAATACAAACTACAGAATAAAGCGGCATTGACCTCAGAGAATCCAGATCTAGGAATTAGCACCTATAGCTTTGACTCAGGATTCATCTTTGAGAAAGACTTAAATCGGCCTGGCAATAATAGATGGCGCCAAACGCTCGAACCCCGACTCTATTACCTATATAGCGGATATGAAGACCAGAGCACCCTGCCGCTCTTCGATACTTCAGAGTTAAATTTCAGCTTTAATCAACTATTTCGCGACGAGAGGTTTGTCGGAGGCGATCGCGTTGGCGATGCAAATCAAGCAGCGCTTGCTATTACGAGTCGGATAATGGATCCAGAAGGAAAGGAAAGAGTTCGGTTAAGTATTGGCCAACTAAGATACTTTGAGGATAGAAGAGTCACTATGTCCAATCTACTTCAACCCTGGTTATCGCGCTATTCCAACGTCGCTACCAAATCAGCAATTGCCGGCGAGCTGGCTTTCAATCTTGGGAATAATTGGCGCATTAATTCCGATATACAATGGAACGAAGACAAACAGAGAGTTGATGAGGGCGTTTTTCAAGTCAGATATCATCGAGATACTGACCATTTATTCAATATTGCATACCGCTTAAGAAATTTAGCAACCACATCTGATTTTTTCCTACCGCAAGGAATTGACCCGCGAATCAAGCAAACAGATTTATCGGCTGTTTGGCCAATAGGTCAAAACTGGCGATTACTAGGGCGTTTAAACTATGATCATAGCAATTCCCGCAACCTAGAGAGCTTTGCAGGAATAGAATGGTCTAATTGCTGTACTACAATACGGCTAATTGGTCGGGAATGGGTTGACGAGGACGAATTGTTTCTTCCTAATGTCGAACCTGACCGTGGAATATTTGTCCAATTCACTTTAAAGGGATTTGGTAATCTCACTGGCGGAGGCATTAGCAGCCTATTAAGTGATGGTATTTGGGGGTTTAAAGAAAATGATTATCGCCCATAGGGTTTTAAACACAACAGCGTCGCGCCGAATATTTTCTTTCGCGTTCGCAATAATCCTGGTCACGAGCAATCCGGCGGCCGCACAGCGTATATTGCTTGATCGTGTAATAGCGCTTGTCGATGACGATGTTGTACTTCAAAGCGAGCTAGACAATCGCATTAGAGATATTGAACAGGCAGCGATTCGCGATGGTCAAACGCTCCCAGACGGAGAAGACTTAGAATCGGATATACTTGAGGCACTTATAATTGAAAATATCCAGCTTCAAATGGCCGAGCAAGTGAGTATTCGCTACGATGACGACACCATCAATAGAGTTCTTGGAAATATGGCTGATAACAGCAATATGTCTTTTGATGAATATGTAAGCGCCCTCGAGGATGCCGGGGTTTATTTGGAGACACGAAACCAAGTCCGCAGCCAAATGATGATACAAGAGTTACAGCGCGGGATGGTCAACCGTCGAATTACAATCACTGAGCAGGAAATAGAGAATTTTCTGAATTCTGAGATGGGTCGAGAAATTATGGCTCCAGATTTTTTTATTGACCATATGATGATTTCTGCCTCCGCAACTGACTCCCCCGAAGAAAAAACCGCAAAGTTAAGATACTCAGCGGAAATAGTAGCCAGAATAGAAGAAGGAGAGAATTTCCTCGAAGTACGCGATGCAGCCAAACAATTGCAAACATTCCAGATTGAATCAACTGAATTCGGCTGGCGCAAGGCTGATCAACTGCCAACTTTATTTTCCTCCGTGGTCGTGGACATGGAGCAAGGGCAGATAGAAGGCCCGATTGAAGCCGGGAATGGATATCATGTTATTTTCCTCGCCGGGAAAAGAGGTGGCACAGAACAAATAGTCAACCAGTCAAATATCCGGCATATTATGCTTACCCCAAATGAAATTCGTAATGAAGACCAGACGATCGCTGAGATTCAAGAGCTTCGGACTCGCATATTGGAAGGTGAAGACTTTGCATCGATTGCCAGACAGCACTCTGACGACGCCACTTCAGTTGTTGCAGGCGGTGACTTAGACTGGGTAAACGAAGGTGGGATGCCCCGAGAATTTGAGCTAATAATTAACGATTTAGAAACAGACACGTTGAGCGAACCCTTTAAGACTGCAACGGGGTGGCATATTGCCGAAGTTTTAGGCAGAAGAGAGAGCGATCTCAGTCGACAATTCACACGCTCTCAAGCTGAAAATATGCTCCGTAATCGTAAATTTGACTTAGAATTACAAAATTGGATGATTGAAATACGAGAAGAGGCTTTTGTCGAATTTATTGAATAAAAGCTTATTGGAAGATGGCACGTGACCAATCGAATCGCTATCACCCCTGGAGAACCCGCTGGAATAGGACCTGATCTTTGCGCGCTCATCTCTCAGCGGCCACCTGAGGACACAGAGCTTGTGGTATTTGCTGATAAAGTAGTCCTAGAGGAAAGAGCTCGAAGTTTAGGCATAACTCTCAGTCTAAAACCCTATATAGCGGGGAAAAATCCAATTCCAAGCGCCATCCGCGAACTATCCTTTATTCAAGTCAACAAAAAAACGGATGTGACGCCTGGAGTTTTAGATCGATTAAACAGTTCCTATGTTTTGGATTCATTGAAAACCGCTACAGACGCAGTATTAGACGGTGAAATCGACGCAATGGTAACTGGGCCAATCCATAAAGGAATTATCAATGAAGCAGGATTCCAGTTTACCGGCCACACTGAATACCTTGCCAACCATTGCAAGCGGGAACTGACGGTAATGATGCTTGCCACAGAGGGATTACGAGTTGCGCTTACAACCACTCATTTGCCTTTATCAGAGGTGCCTAAAGCAATTAACAAAGACCTCTTGATAAGTGTCATAGAAATACTTCATGTCGATCTAATCCAAAAATTTGGAATCAAAAATCCTAAGATTTTGGTTTGCGGCCTAAACCCTCACGCTGGAGAAAAAGGCTATCTCGGTGATGAAGAAATCCAAGTTATAGAGCCCGTGCTGACCAAACTTCGAAAGTCGGGCATAGACCTAATTGGGCCTCTACCGGCCGACACTCTATTTACTCCAAAATACCTCGATTCCGCAGATGCAGTTCTTTCTATGTACCATGATCAAGGGTTACCTGTTCTTAAATTTAAAGGGTTTGGTAACGCAAGTAACATTACGCTTGGATTACCAATTATAAGAACTTCCGTAGACCATGGGACGGCTTTAGATCTTGCCGGATCAGGGGAAATAGAGACAGGCAGCATTTATAATGCTATAGCGACTGCGAACGAAATGATCGGGCATTGGAAATTAAATGAAACAAGAAAATTCAGTTATTAGACTAGCCAATGGGCTAAAACATCAGGCTCGGAAAAGGTTTGGTCAGAATTTTTTACATGATCAACAGATGATTGAAAAAATCGTAAAAGCCATATCTCCATCTCAAGAGAATCACATTGTCGAAATAGGCCCTGGACACGGGGCTCTCACGAAACCTCTTTTTGAATCCGGTGCGGACTTGGATTGTATTGAGATAGATAAAGACCTTGCAAAATTCATTGACAATCAGTTCGCGAATCAACCCAACGTTCGCGTTCATCAAAGCGATATCCTAAAATTTGATTTGAATATTCTTTCAGATAAAGATAGGACTCTACGAATCGTAGGCAATTTGCCTTATAATATTTCTACTCCAGTCGTTTTTCATCTCCTTAAAAATCATGAGCTAATAGACGACATGACTTTTATGCTTCAACTTGAAGTTATTCAAAGAATGGCTTCTAGTGTGGGACAGAAAAACTATGGGCGCCTCAGTTTAATGACTCAATACTACTGTCAGGTAGAGCATTTATTTAACGTTCCTTCCTCATCCTTTACTCCAAAACCTAAAGTTGTTTCAGCAATCGTTCGCTTAACACCTCACCAAAAATTCCCGGTAAAGGTCAGAGACCCAAAATGCTTACATGTTGTTATACGCACAGCTTTTAACCAACGAAGAAAAACACTTAAGAATAGTCTTAAAGCTATCATGCCGCCCATAGCACTTGAAAAACTGCCTATTGATACAAGTCTTCGCCCGGAAAGCCTTAGCCTAAAAGACTACGCCGTGATCAGTGATGCGATTTCAAGTTAGATATGAAACATTTTAGCGAAAAAATAGAGATTAAAGTTACTACTAAGTATTTATTGGAGCAATCCAACCCTAAGGAAAATCAGTATTTTTTCGCTTACTCGATCACCATAACTAATAATGGAATCGATACCATCAAATTACTAAATCGGTACTGGCACATAGAGGATGATAATGAAAAGGTTCAAGAAGTTTATGGTGAAGGAGTGGTAGGCCAGAAGCCAGAAATAGCGCCTGGGCGGTCTTTTAACTATACAAGTGGTGCGATAATAGAGACTGGCTTCGGCAAAATGCATGGTAATTATGAGATGCAACTTCCCTCAGGAGAGAGATTCAAAACACCAATACCACATTTTTTCTTCTCCATCCCCCGGACGCTTCATTAGATTAGGCTTAAATAAAACTAATTTAAAGGTATAACGAAGGACTATTAAGTTGATGCTCTCACCATGAGTACCTATGCAGTCGGAGACATTCAGGGTTGTTATAAAGCGCTGAAGCGGCTCCTTAAAAAGGTAAATTTTTCTCCAGCTAGAGATAGGCTTTGGTGCGTAGGGGATTTGATAAATCGCGGACCTCGCTCTCTTGAAACCCTAAGATTTTTAAGAGGCATTGATAATTCTTTAAGCGTTGTTCTCGGCAATCATGATCTTCATTTTTTAGCTATGCATGAAGGTTTTGCGCCAACCCTGACTAAAGATACACTATCACAATTACTTGACGCAAAAGATTGCGAAGAACTCTGCGAGTGGTTGCGACAAAAACCCCTAGCGCATTTCGAAAAGCTAGAAACAGAAAATGGTCTTGAAGATTTTTTAATGGTTCATGCCGGGATTGCGCCAAATTGGTCGATACATAAAACCTTAAGCCTCGCAAAAGAAGTAGAAATGGCGCTACAAGGAAAAGAATATAGAAAATTTTTAAAAGGCATGTATGGCGATTACCCCGCTTGTTGGCAGGATAGCCTTGAGGGGCAAGACAGACTTCGGGCTATAACTAACTATATAACACGAATAAGATTTTGCGATGAGCTGGGTAACTTAAACCTAAAAATTAAAGATGGGCTGGGTTCAGCACCTCAGGGATTCAAACCGTGGTACGAATATGAGAAAATATCGAACGTCGCTACAATCTTATTTGGACATTGGGCTGCTTTAGAGGGCAAGACTGGTAAGCCCAGAGTGGTCGCCCTTGATACAGGATACGTTTGGGGTCGAAAACTCACGCTTATGCGATTAGAGGACCACAAATTCTATTCAATTTCTGCATAAATTAATAAGCGCTACTGAGTTGTGATTATTTGAAAATATTACTATGAAAACTTATCTGGTTGGCGGAGCGATTCGCGACAAACTGCTCAATATTCCAGTTCGCGATAACGACTGGGTAGTGGTTGGTTCAACTGCCAAAGAACTTATCTCATTAGGTTTCAACCAAGTTGGGAAAGGGTTCCCGGTATTCCTGCATCCAAAGACAAAGCAAGAATATGCCTTGGCCCGAACAGAAAAAAAAATCTCCTCCGGACATACTGGATTCGAAATTAATGCTGCCCCAGACGTCACTTTAGAAGAAGATCTGAAGCGCCGTGATTTGACGATCAACGCAATCGCGGAAAACACTCATGGAAAACTAATTGACCCCTACGGGGGCCAAAAAGATATTAAGAATAAAAAGCTCAGACATGTATCGGAGGCTTTTGGAGAAGACCCTCTTCGCGTCCTTAGAGTGGCTAGATTTGCTGCCAGGTTTGCTCATCTAGGATTTTCAATTGCAGAGGAGACCCAGCTCCTAATGGAAGACATCTCTCAAAGCGATCAACTAGAAACGTTAAGTGCCGAGCGCGTTTGGCAAGAGCTAGAATTAGCATTAGCGACAACTTCGCCAGCTATATTCGTATCGACGCTCAGAGATTGCGGCGCCTTGAAAACAATACTTCCGGAAGTAGACGCACTGTTCGACGTCCCACAACCTAAGGAAAGTTATTCTAAAATCGATACAGGCTTACATACATTATTAAGTCTAGAGCAAGCGGCAAAAATAAGCGAAGATACGGTTGTACGGTATGCAACGCTCATTCGCGATGTTGGAAAAGGCGTAACGGAAAAGTCAAAATGGTCAAGTCATGATAGGCAAGAATTATTGGGTCTCTCATTACAAGTTAATATTACCAATCGAATGCGGGTCCCTAAAGAACATGCCGAATTAGCGGCTCTCGTCTGCGAACACCATACAAAATTGTATAGCCTTGAAAGGTTAAAACCTTCTACTGTTTTGTCCTTATTAGAATCTTTAGATGCAATTCGCCGACCCGGGAGACTGGATAAATTCCTACTCGCTTGTGAAGCTAATGCGCGAGCAAGAAGCGGCTTTGAGAACAAGAACTACCTACAAGGTAAGCATCTAAGATCCATACTATCAGCACTTTCTGCGATGAATATTAGAGAGCTTCTTCTTAAGAATGCCACCAACGATCCAGCAAAATTAATAAGATCTAGCCGACTAACAATGATCGAGTCAGAGATGTCGAAATATGGAGCTACTAATGTCTAATTCGAAAGTTGTCTTAATCACAGGGGCGGCAAAACGGATTGGCGCTTGCATCGCTACCACATTTCATTCGAGAGGCTATCGCGTACTCATTCACATCAATGAATCAAAAACCGAAGGAGAAAACCTTGCGCTCAAGCTCAATCAGATCAGAAAAAATTCAGCAGGGGTTTTTCAAGCAGATTTCAACGATCAAAATCAAATAGAAAAGCTAGCAGAAGACTCATTAAATTTTTTCGGCCGATTAGATGTATTAATTAACAACGCCTCAATGTTTTACCCGACACCATTAGACCAGGCGCAACAACCAGATTGGGATGAGTTATTTAACTCAAACGTTCGAGCGGCTTTCTTTCTATGCCGCTCACTTTCGAGCGAGCTCCGATCAAGATCTGGTTGTATTATTAACATTGTCGATGCCCATGTGGATAAGTCCCTAACCAATCACCCAATCTATAATATGGCAAAGTCTGCACTGAAATCGATGACAAAGTCATTGGCTCTTGATTTAGGACCAAGCCTTAGAGTTAATGGAGTATCACCAGGGGCTATTTTGTGGCCGCCCGGCCTTGAGAATGACACCAGCGAAGCTTCAAAAAATAAGAAGGAGAAGTTACTCAAAGAAATACCCTTGCAGCGGCTTGGTAAACCAGAAGATATAGCTAATGCGTCTTACTTTCTCTGCGAGAATGAAACTTACATGACCGGACAAGTTATAAAAGTCGACGGCGGTCGAAGCCTGATTTAGCGACAATTCCTGCCTCTATGTCTGATTATCCTTTTTAACCATTAAAAGCGTAAATTCGTCGGTTGCAATTTCTGGTCGTCTTTGGCGAAGCCCTTCCATAAACTTTTATAACTGACACCAATCTTGCTGTGCTCCAACTCCGGGTGGAGTTCCGCCAATGGCCGCAGAATAAAAGCATTGCAGAGTATCTCTCCGCGGGGCAGTTCTAGCCCGCATTCCTGGCCAGTTGAATCACCAAATAACAATATATCAATGTCAATGGTTCGATCAGAAAATCGTGATTTAGTCCGCTTTCTACCCAAGTAACTTTCTAGATTTTTTAAATAATCAGAAATACCTTGCAGGGGAAAATCAGTCTCTACAGAGACAACAGAATTTAAAAAATTGTTACCAGAAAACCCTACAGATTCACTTTCATAAATAGTGGAGATAGCTAAGGTGCCAAATTTTTCACGCAAGGCCATAATTGCCATCTTAGTATTTTTTGGCGCCTCTATGTTACTACCCAATGAAAGAACTAAGAGAGTCATATCATTTAACTTTCAAGAACACTACCTTTGTCCTCTTTCAATAATAACGCCAACTTCCTTGGAACCCGTGACGGCCCCAGGTTTTCCTAATTGTAATTTGAGCCAAGGAACTTTAAATTCTGACAACACAATTTCGGAAATTCTTTCCGCTAATGTCTCAACAAGGAAAAATTCCGACCCCTCTACGAATTGGATCAGCCTCTTCGCAACAGCCTTGTAGTTGAGAGCTTTTTCAATAGCATCATTTTCTGCTCCAAGCTTTATATCCGTACCCATCTCCAAGCTAATACTCACTACCTGTTTTTGCTCCCTCTCCCAGTCGTAAATACCAATTATTGTCCAAATTTCAAGTTGACGAATATATACCAGATCCATGCCTTCTCCTTTGAAAAATCAAATCGCCGCAAGAGATTCTAGCGACCATCGGGGCCTAACTTCGATGCTTAGATCATTCTTTTCTCCAGCCATTAACCTTTGGCAACCTGCATAAGCAATCATGGCCCCGTTATCTGTACAGTATTTTGGTTGCGCATAAAACAAACTGCCTTGAATTTTTGCAACAGTGGCGTCAAGCACTTCCCTGAGCTGGACATTAGCACTTACGCCCCCAGCGATTATTAAAGTAGATAGTCCAGTATATTCCAAGGCGCGCTTGCATTTGATCGACAGTGTCGCTACGACAGCGTCTTCAAACCCCTTCGCAATGTTTGCCGCCACTTGTGTGTCCAAATTACCGTCGATTGAGTGTTCAGCAATTGTGTTACGGACAGAAGTTTTTAGTCCGCTAAAGCTAAAGTCTAATCCTGGGCGATTTACCATTGGGCGAGGAAACTTGAAAACCTCACCCACCCCTCTAGTGGCAAGTCGAGCGACATTCGGTCCGCCAGGGTATGGTAGACCCAGCATTTTACCTACTTTGTCAAAAGCTTCACCCGCTGCATCGTCCAAAGATTCTCCCAAGATCTCGTATTTTCCTATACCATCAACCTTCACCAACTGGGTATGACCCCCAGAAACAAGTAAAGCGACAAAAGGAAAATCAGGGGGATCAGACTCTAGCATCGGGGCAAGCAGATGGCCTTCCATATGATGAACGCCGATCGCAGGGATTTCTAAACCCATAGCCATAGATCTACCTACACTAGCTCCCACCAATAAAGCCCCTACTAATCCTGGACCCGCGGTATATGCAATCCCATCTAAATCGGTTTTCGAAAGACCTGACTCACCCAAAACCTGGTTTATCAGCGGGAGAGTCTTTCGAATATGATCTCTTGAGGCCAACTCAGGAATGACACCTCCAAATTTCTCATGGATTTCTACTTGGCTATAGAGACCCTCTCCGATCAACCCCCTATCACTGTCATAGACGGCTATTCCAGTTTCATCACATGACGTCTCAATACCTAGTACTTTCAATGATTCTCGCCTCGCCAGCATCGCAATTAATGCTAATGATGCCAAAAATTTATAAATATCCCAAATTCTCATGGTTTTCCGCTAAAAGAACAGCCTCAATTGCAGGGCTCTGTAGGCTAAATGCTTTGCAATTGATTCTCCTGCACATTAAGATACGGACCCGTCTCTTGGGTGGAGCACTAGAAGTAATATTTCTCCAAGACGCGAAAATGGGAAACTTCGACCAAGTCGATCAATTAATAGGTAATTAGATGCCACAAGTAAGACTTAAAGAAAATGAGCCGTTTGATATAGCCATACGCCGATTTAAAAGATCTTGCGAAAAAGCAGGCGTTCTGGCTGAAGTCCGTCGGCGGGAATTCTACGAAAAACCAACTTCGGTGAGAAAACGCAAGGCGGCAGCCGCGGTAAAAAGGCATTTGAAGAAGTTGCAGCGTGAAAACCGAAGAAGCCAACGGCTTTACTAATCAATTAGTTAAAGTCGACGACCATCCTTAAAAACTAGAATACATAAATGCCAGAAAGCCCTCTAAAAAAAGAAATTAGCGAGGCCATGAAGTCCGCTATGCGCGCGAAAGATAAAACGCGCTTGGGAGCCATACGCCTGGCTCTAGCAGAGATAAAAAGAATAGAAGTAGACGAACGCTCAGACCCTGACGACCCTAGGATCATCTCCGTTCTAGACAAGATGATAAAACAACGGCGTGAGTCAATTAAGCACTTTGAAAGTGCGAACCGCGATGAACTAGTCGCTCAAGAACAAGTCGAAATTGATATCTTGAAGGAATTTTTGCCAGAAGCAATTTCCGAAGAGGAGCTTGATACCCTGATTGGTGAGGCGATGTCTTCTTCTGGGGCAGAAGGGATGCGCGACATGGGCAAAGTAATGGCCATCCTTAAACCTCAAGTCGTAGGGCGAGCAGATATGTCGCTTGTTAGCAATAAAATAAAATCAGCACTTTCCTGATACTACTTAGCCTTTGGCTAGAGTAATGCTCTCCGAGATCCCCACCCACTCAGAAAGTTTGTGATTAGCAATCCAATTAAGCCTACAAATATATTTTGATCTCTCTCGAAGCACGTGTAGCATAGTAAGCGATAGACAAATTTAAAGCTGATAAATAACTCAATTTAATAGACGCATGGCAGGCCTAATCCCCCAATCATTTATCGACGATCTTTTGCATCGAACCGACATTGTTGAGGTCATCGATAAAAGGGTTTCGCTCAAAAAACAAGGCAATAACCACACAGCGTGCTGTCCCTTCCATGAAGAAAAGACTCCATCGTTTAGCGTTAACCAAGATCGTCAGTTCTATTACTGCTTCGGCTGCGGCGCAGGCGGAAATGCTATTGGCTTCATCATGAATTTTGATCAAGCAAGTTTTCCGCAGGCAGTCGAAAACTTAGCTAAAGACGCCGGCCTAGAAATCCCGTACCAAGAATCTGAAGCACAAGCCAAGAAAAACTCGCAAAATGGCTTGTTGATAGAGGCACTTGAAAGCGCGAACAAGTTCTACCAGTCTCAAATCAGGCATCATAATAACAGAGCTGCGGCCATCAGCTACCTGAAAGGCCGAGGCCTAACCGGCAAAATTGCTCAGGAATTTGGCCTTGGATATGCGCCACCAGGTTGGGCAAATCTTCTTACCTCAATAGGCACAGATGGAAAACAGCAAAGAATACTATTAAAGGCTGGTCTAATAATTGAAAAACCCCAAAATAAAACTCAGACAAAGAATCAATCCCAGACCGCCGAGCAGCAATACTATGATCGGTTTCGCGACAGGATCATGTTTCCTATTCGCGACAGTCGGGGCCGAACTGTTGCCTTCGGCGGACGTGTTTTGAGTGATGAAAAACCAAAATATTTGAACTCACCAGAAACACCAGTTTTTCGCAAAGGTTCCGAGCTTTATGGCTTGTATGAATCAAAAAAGTCAGGCGAAAAGCATGATAAATTAATTTTGGTTGAGGGCTATATGGATGTTATCGCTCTAGCCCAAATGGAAATCCGAAATGCTGTAGCGACGCTCGGCACCGCGACAAATTCAACCCATCTAACCAGAATGTTCCGTCAAGTTCCCGAAGTTATTTTTTGTTTCGATGGAGACAAGGCTGGAAATGCGGCCGCGTGGCGTGCTTTAGAGAATACCTTGCCTTTAATGGAAGACGGTCGGCAGGTAAAATTTCTGTTTTTGCCAGCCGGTGCTGACCCCGATACTCATGTCCGATCGATAGGGAAAGAAGCTTTTCTGGGAGAAGTTAACTCAGCAACACCGCTAGAGGATTTCTTTTTTAACAAACTAACACAGGACCTTGATATCGGTTCGATCGAAGGCAAAGCTCGCCTCAGTAATTTAGCAAAAAAATATATTCAAAAAATCCCGACTGGCATCTACGCTAAATTAATGTTGAATCGACTAGCGGATCTGCTTGGCGTATCTGTGGACTCCCTCGATCAATTGTTCAACGGAAAACCGTTGCTTGATTCTACGAGGTCGAATAGCGTTCTCGAATCGCTTAATGATAAAAATATCATTAATAACCTCTCTTCCGCCGGGGGCAACCGGCAAGGTTTTATTGGAAAAGCCGAAGAACTTAAGGGTTACAGAAAACCTGCAAGTTTAAAAGCTATAGAACTGTTATTACGTAATCCAGAGATTGCGTTATCGATTACAAAGGACTTAAAGCCTCTGCACGCGGCAGAGGACGAAGGCCGCAAATTGTTAGTTGCACTCATTGAAATGGTTCGAAATAATCCGAAAACTGATACTTTCAGCATGCTTGGTTATTGCTATGCCAC
Organism: Gammaproteobacteria bacterium; assembly: GCA_029245905.1. Taxonomy (GTDB): domain Bacteria; phylum Pseudomonadota; class Gammaproteobacteria; order Pseudomonadales; family Pseudohongiellaceae; genus UBA9145. The sequence continues at coordinate 3,388 of JAQWOJ010000085.1, read as the reverse complement.
CAAGTTAGGCGGTCGTCTTACAAAGCTGTTAGATAGCGAAAAGATAACTCCCGTGGAGGGGCTAGAGAAAGAATTTCTGCAGATTATAGACAATATATTGTCAGATGTGACGCAAAAACTCGAGCTAGTGCGCCTAAAAACCGAGCTTAGGCAAAAGGTTTACCCTCACTCACGTAACTCTATTTAATGGGTTACAGCTTCTACCAGTCTGATTAGAGGCACATTTTGAAACATTCCTTACTATTACGATATCCTGTTCACGCCAGTATCGAACGAAGCCACTTAAATATTTTAGTATAGTATCGTCGGCAGCAAGAGGTAAAATAGATATGCAAAACCACTGGTTTTTGCTATGATTACCGGCTGTTTTTTACATTTGACTATGCACTCCTAACGAAAATAAGACGAGAATTCATGGCCGAAATTATTGCACCCCAATCAAGCCTCAAAGCTTTGATCGCAAAAGGGAAAGAACAAACTTACCTCACGTATGCCGAGGTAAACGATCACTTGCCGGAATCTATTTCTGACCCAGATCAAGTTGAAGACATCATCCAGATGATCAATGACATGGGCATTAAGGTTTTCGAAACAGCACCTGATGCAGATGCTCTTTTGTTGAACGAAGAAAGTGATACTGGGGCCGACGAAGTCGCTGCCGCAGAAGCTGCCGCGGCGTTAGCGGCTGTGGAGAACGAAGCGGGACGCACAACCGATCCAGTTCGTATGTACATGCGCGAAATGGGAACAGTTGAGCTGCTGACCCGCGAAGGCGAGATAGTTATTGCTAAGCGAATAGAGGAAGGCCTTCGCGAGCTCATGAAGGCTATGGCCTACTTTCCCGGAACAGTAGAGCATGTCCTTAACGAATACGCGTTAGTAGAAAGTGAAGAGCGCAGATTAAATGAAATTATTACGGGTTATCTTGATAACACCGATGAAATAATCCCCCCCGCACCTCAAGTCGTTCGGGAAGCCACACCCAATGCTGAAGCGGAGGCTGGTGGCGAGAGCGACGACGATGAAGAAGCCAATGTAGGTCCTGATCCGGAGGAAGCTAAGATTCGCTTCACGGATCTATTAAAACAATATCAACGTGCAAGCTCCACCGTCGGAAAACGAGGCCGCTCCGATACTAAAGCCAAAGTCGAACTCGAAAAATTAGGCGAGCTCTTTAAATCTTTAAAACTTACCCCTCGGCAGTTTGATCCCCTGCTTAGTCATGTGCGAGCAGTTTTAACACGCTTACGTCGACATGAAAGAGCTATCTTAAATCTAGCCGTTCGCAGCGCAAAAATGCCAAGGAAAATTTTTATTGAAACATTCCCAGGGCACGAGATTGACGAAAAGTGGATCAATCAGCACATAAAATCTAAGCAAGCGTATTCGGAATTGCTTCATAACGTTAAGACGGAGATATTGAGAACACAGAAAAAGATTCGTATGCTGCAAGAAGAAACAGGCCTTACGGTATCGGAAATTAAGGACATCAATCGACAGATGTCCATAGGCGAAGCGAAATCTAGACGAGCAAAGAAAGAAATGGTCGAAGCCAACTTACGGTTGGTCATCTCAATAGCGAAGAAATACACAAACCGTGGGCTCCAGTTTCTTGATTTAATACAAGAGGGCAATATTGGCCTAATGAAGGCCGTGGATAAGTTTGAATACCGTCGTGGTTATAAATTCTCGACCTATGCAACATGGTGGATTCGCCAAGCTATTACGCGATCAATCGCCGATCAGGCCCGCACCATTCGTATTCCTGTCCATATGATTGAGACAATAAACAAATTAAACCGAATCTCTCGGCAGATGGTTCATGAGAAAGGACGAGAGCCTACACCAGAGGAACTCGGTGATCGCATGGAAATGTCAGAGGACAAAGTGCGGAGAGTTTTGAAGATAGCAAAAGAACCCATATCAATGGAGACACCCATCGGAGATGATGAAGATTCCCATTTAGGAGACTTTATCGAAGATGGCACCGTAGACTCACCAGTAGACTCCTCAATTGACGAGGGATTACGCGAGGCCACTAAGGATGTTTTAGGATCTCTTACCGCTCGAGAGGCGAAGGTGCTTCGCATGCGATTTGGTATTGATATGAACACTGACCATACCTTAGAAGAAGTCGGCAAACAGTTCGATGTGACCCGTGAGCGAATACGTCAAATTGAGGCAAAAGCGTTACGCAAATTACGCCATCCGACGCGGTCCGATCACTTGCGCTCTTTCTTAGACGAAACCTAGAATCTTAAGAGATAGGCGCGATCATAAAAATTATTACTTCAATGGAATAAAACAAAAAATGGGCCTATAGCTCAGCTGGTTAGAGCGCCGGACTCATAATCCGTCGGTCCCTGGTTCGAATCCAGGTGGGCCCACCAATTAAATCAAGAAGTTACGAGTTCCCCGCAAGATATCACAACTCTATTTGGACCAAATTTTGACCAGTGAGGAAGTCGGTCCGCGCTTGCTTTTAACGCGCATCGAACGTAAGATTTTCCTCAGTGGCAGATTTCTTCGGTCTCACGCCGAAAGTACTTGGCCCCACTTTAAATCAAAGCCATGCGTTAAAAACCTAACTACTAAACCGGTGCTGGTCATCGGAAGGTTGAGTATCGCATGGCATCATTTGACAAACGCACTTCCCCTCTTTCAGGCAAAATTTCCTGGCGCGTCCGAATACGGCGCAAAGGCTTACGCGATCTTATCAAAACCTTTTCAAGAAAGACTGACGCCAAGCTTTGGGCAGAGCAAACAGAAGCTTCGCTAAGCAGTGGTCAAAACCTGTCCTCGCTAAAAGCCAAGAAACACCGAGTGAAGGATGTCTTGGACATTTACGAGTCAGAAATACTCGGCTTGTTAAAGGACCCGTGCAGTCACCTTTATCACTTGAAGGCTTGGATTACTCTACAGCGAGGTGATTTATAGACAATTTTATGACTGTCTACATAACCAGGGAAAGTATAGTCGCATGACACTGAGTGGACTCAGCACGCCCACCGAGAGTTGTGCAGTTAGTCATGGTCTGGGGTGGTTCCTGTTCAAACTGGAGATGGGTTTGTATAGTATAGGTTACTCATATTACTGTACCTAGATATGTCTTTTATTAATTTTATAAACTCGCTTGAAGAAGATAATCATATTGGCTTTGAGTTTGAAGACCTTGAAGCTTTCTGTAAAGAATTGGAAGCAAGAGGCATTGAGTTTCAGGTACCATTCCGAGACATACCTGCAATTCGTTTGAAAGTCGCGTTTATTACCGACCCTGACGGCACCTTTATAGAGCTTACTCAGGGCTACGATAATTTTTAAGCTTGAGCTATTAAGCTTGAACAAAAAGAGGGTCAATTCATGAAACGTCGTCAATTCATCAGCAAAA
>JAQWOJ010000083.1 GCA_029245905.1 Gammaproteobacteria bacterium | reverse complement strand
TGATAAGGGCGATTTTGACGGTGGCAATATCCCATACTGGACGCCAATCTTTCTCGATCGAGGTGAAATCACCTTTGATACCTCGGGAGCACTTGTGTCTCCGCAGGCCAAGTATGAATTAGAGAGTAATGCTGCGACGGGGACAACCATACAGCTAGCCTATACTGGGAGTACACAGTACAACTCGGCTTTTGCTGCGGTGTCTCAATCCCAAAACGGTAAGCCCGAGGGGGATCTCAACGGCATTAGCATCGCAGAGGATGGCTTGGTTGTCGGGAGCTACTCCAATGGAACACAAAAGTCGCTTGGCAAGATAGTTATCGCGAATTTTAACTCCTCTTCTGGTTTAAGTCAGATTGGAGACGCGGCCTGGATAGCCTCTGCGGCGTCGGGTGAGGCTAGGCTTGGTGAGGCAGGTTCTGCCGGGTTCGGTACTATTCGAGCGGGTTCAAGAGAGCGTTCGAACGTTGATTTGACTAATGAGCTGGTAGACCTTATTGCAGCGCAGCGTAACTTCCAAGCTAACGCTAAGGCGATTGAGACAAACAGCGCGATGACCAGTGCGATTATAAATATTCGTGGCTAGTTATAGTTTTTAGGAGAAGAGGTCAATGGATAAACTAGTATTTACATCGGCGAGTGGTGCTAAGGCGGGCACAATTCAGCGCACCATGCTGACTAACGATTTAGCCAATATCTCCACTACTGGTTTTAAGCGCGCATCCTTCCAGAGGTCTATTCCAGTCCAATTGGATGGGCCTGGGTTTGCCGTAAGGTTCCAGCCTCTTGTAGAAAATAGAGAAGACATAGTTGATCTGTCACCTGGCACCCGAATTGATACCGGTAATCCGCTTGATGTCGCTCTGAACGGGCAGACTGTGCTCGGAGTTTTAGCCGAGCAGGGTGAGATAGCGTTTACCCGCCGGGGCGACCTTAGGGTTTCGGAGCTCGGGTTTATAGAGACTGCAAACGGCCGTCTGGTTGCTTCTGAGGCTGGTGGGCCTCTCACTGTTCCGGCTGGAGGCACAGTAAGTGTGACTCCTGATGGTACGGTATTTTTTAACGCTACTGTGGCGGATGCCGCTGGGGCTGCTCCCCCAGTTCAGATTGGTCAGCTCTTGTTGCGAGATGCATCTGGCACTTCTCTGCAAAGGCGCCTCGATGGGTTGTTTGAAGAGGTAGGGTCTAATGGGGCCGGTGGTGATATTGCTCCCGGTCCAGAAATAGCCTCGCTGACTACGGGTGCTCTCGAGGGCAGTAACGTGAGCCCTGTCGAGGTCCTCGTCAATTTGATGGATTACTATCGGTCCTTTGAGACCCAGATTAAATTAATTAAAAGTGCTGAAGAGCTGGATCAAAGTGGATCTGAACTTATTCGGGCTAGCTAACTAACAAGGTAAATTTAAAAGGAAAAATAATGGACGCTTCAATGTGGGTTGCAAAAACCGGTCTCTCTGCTCAATCGACCAGAATGACAGTAATTGCGAATAATTTAGCGAACGTCAACACCGTTGGTTTTAAGAAGGACCGTGCAAATTTTGAGGACCTCTTATATCAGCGAATTGTCCAGGCAGGTGCGCAGGCAGATGTGCTTGCAGAAACCCCTACCGGCCTAATGCTTGGAACGGGAACGAGGGTGGTTTCTACTGAGAAAATACATCGACAGGGGAACATGATTTCAACTGAAAATTCTCTTGATCTAGCGATTGCTGGAGATGGGTTTTTTGCGATTCAGCAGGCTGATGGAACTATTTCTTACACAAGGGATGGCTCGTTTAAGCTATCTAACTTGGGTGCGATGGTTACAGCTTCGGGGGAAACAACAATTCCGGCTATTAACATTCCCCAGGATGCGACTAGTATTGCGGTTGGCCGTGACGGTACAGTAACAGTGGAACTTGCCGGTGGCGGTGGTGCTGTTCAGGTGGGGCAATTACAGGTTTCCCGGTTTGTAAATAATGCGGGACTTATGGCCCAGGGTCGTAACCTCTATGCGGAAACGAATGCCAGTGGACCTGCTATCGTCGGAATTCCGGGTGATCAGGGTGCAGGAATGCTTACGCAAGGGTCTCTTGAGGCTTCTAACGTAAATGTTGTCGAAGAAATGGTGAATATGATCGAAACTCAGCGAGCCTACGAAATTAATTCTAAGGCGATATCTGCTGCCGACGGAATGCTGAGATTTTTGAATCAGAATCTCTAAAATTAACATAGGATAAGTAAGTGATGAAACCTTCGGTATTAGTGATTAGTTTAATGAGTCTTCTCTCTGTTGGGTGTTCGTCTGTGCAACTGCCACAAATGGGTGGGCTGGATGAGTTCGAGATGATATATCCGGAGCCAGCGGCGGTGCCTGCTCAGGTGACCGGTTCTATTATGGATAATGGTTCATCGCTATATCCAGCGGGCCGAGCCTATGCCGCCGGTGCGGTTCAGGTCGGAGATATCGTAACTATCTTGTTAGCGGAATCTGCTCAGGCCTCGCGTGTTAACGGTTTGTCGACCGAGAGGGTTTCGGTTAATAACATTACGCCAGGAGTGCTGCCTGCGGATACACTGTTTGATGAGTATGCGAATCTTGCAAACTTAGGTTCGACCATCAGCAGTGAGGGCAATGGGACTGCGGGTCAGTCTGCATCGCTGACGGGAAGTATCTCAGCGGTCGTCACCGAGGTGATGAGTAACGGCAACTTAGTTGTGTTCGGAGAAAAACAGCTCGAACTCAATGAAGGAAGTGAATACATAAGGGTTAGAGGTGTGGTTAGGCCAGAAGACATCCAGCCCAACAACACGATCCTTTCGCGGCGTCTTGCGAATGCTCAATTTTCTTACAGTGGTGTAGGGGAGTTAGCGCGTTCGACTAAGATTCCTCCAATAACAAACATTCTTCTCGGCCTCTGGCCGTTTTAAGAAATTAGGGAATTAGGATAATGGTATTACATCTACTAAGAACAATTGGTTTTATCTTAGTCTTAACTCTCGCTTCTGTTGTGAGTCATGCTGATCGCATCAAAGATATTGCGGATGTCGCCGGAGTGCGAAGCAATCAGCTAATTGGATACGGTCTAGTCGGTGGCTTGTCGGGAACCGGTGATGGTCGAGACCTCAGGGTGACCGGTCAGAGTTTGACCTCGCTTTTGTCCGGGCTTGGTGTAAGTGTAGACGGCCCGGTCTCAGAGTATGATTTGGGCGACAATATTGTGAGGCTCGCCGAGCAACAAGCGCAGCAGCCACTTCAGACAGATAATCTTGCGGCTGTCTTGGTAACAGCAGAGATTCCTCCCTTCGCAAAGCCTGGACAAAGGATCGACGTAAATATATCCACTGTCGGATCTGCGGAAAGCCTGCGTGGTGGAAATTTAATACTGACAGAACTGCGGGGTATCGACGGTCAGGTTTATGCGTTAGCACAGGGACCATTGACAGTCACGGGTATCGCGGCAAATGCAGCGGGTGGGGCGGTTGAGATTGGGGTCCCAACCTCGGGAAGAATTCCAAATGGCGCTATTGTTGAGAAAATAATACCTTCCTCATTCGAAACAACCGAAAACATAGTGCTGAACTTGCGTGACTCCGATTTTAGTACCTCTACCGCCATAGCGGCTGTGATAAACGAGACATACGGAGCGGGTACGGCTACTCCTCTAGATTCAGTATCGGTGGTTGTGCGCGGACCGCAGGACATGTCTCAGAAAGTCGCCTTTCTAGGTGATATTGAATTAATGGAGGTTGAGACTGCGGATCCCGTCGCGCGAGTTGTGATTAATTCTCGCACAGGTACAGCTGTTATCAACCGCGCGGTTAGGGTTGGCGCCGCGGCGGTCTCGCACGGCACCCTAATGGTTAGGATAGACGCTTTCAACGAGGTCAGTCAGCCGAACGCTTTTGCCGATGGTGATACCGTCCCTATTCAAAATGCGGAGATAACAGTAACGGAAGAAGACAGCCAGATGTTTGTTTTTGAGCCTGGAATAGAATTGCAAGAGATAGTCGATGCCGTAAACCAGGTCGGTGCATCGCCGTCGGCGCTTATTGCGATATTGGAAGCGTTAAAGCGGGCGGGTAGTCTCAAAGCAGAATTAGTGGTGATCTAGATGGCAGGAATAGAAAATTTTGTAGCAAGCAGGTTTGACTTTCAGGGGTTGTCCAGCCTTAAGTCTAACGAAACTAAAAGTATAGAGAAGGCCAAAGAAATCAACGCGAAGGTAGCCGCTGAGTTTGAGTCGATGTTTTTGAAACAATTGACAGACTCTATGCAAGCGTCGTTGAAGCCTATGAAAAGCGACCTTATAAAAAGTGATTCTATGGAGCTGTTTGAGGGCATGTTCTATGATGAAGTCTCTCATAAAATCGCACAGTCGCAAGGGCTTGGTTTGGTTGAATGGTTGAACGATATTACAGATAAGAAGTATGGCAATAAAAGTGTGAAAACAGACCCTTTTAAGCTTTAACACGGCTTTTTAGGTTTATTATTGCGATTGTAGCCGCTGCAACTTTAAGATCACAGAATGCTTTGGCGTTGTTTATTTTCGAAGGTGGTAAGACACAAAAATGGCTAACTTGTTAAACATAGGTGCGACAGCTACTGAGCTTTATAGACAAGCACTCACCACAGTTAGTAACAATATTGCAAACCTGAACTCTGACGGTTATTCGCGGCAGGAAGTTAGGGCGGAAGAAACTATTCCGACTCTCCAGGGTGTAAATTATTTAGGTTCTGGGGTTAACTCTAAGGGTGTTTTTCGCTCTGTAAATGAATTTGCGACTTCGAACCTTCGGATAGCTAACAGCAAGGTCAACGAACAAGAGCCTATAATGCGTTACACCGACCGGTTGATTGATCTTTTAGGTTCAGAGGAAGGAAGTTTGAGTAATGGGATTAGCCGGTTTTTCTCTGCGGCATCAGATCTCTCAGGCAATCCTGCGGAGGAGAGCTATCGACAAGAATTTTTGATGGCGACGGAGTTCTTTGCGGGTCGATCCAAGGCAATCGGTAAAGAATTTGCGAGTATGGATGTAGAAATTGTCGATGACCTGGAAACTGAATTCGCGGAGTTAAATAAACTGGCCGACAGTCTATTTTTAGTCAATAAAGAGCTGACTAAGACTCCTCTAGCCGGGAAACAACCCCCGCGACTCCTCGATCAGAGAGACTTCCTGCTTCTAGAGATGTCGAAATATGCCGGCCTGGATGTTGAGTTAGACAAAGGGGGCAGGGCTCTCGTCAAGCTGGAGGGTACCAGTAAGAGTATGAGGTTTGTAGATGAGAATAAGGCTTATTCTTTAGATCCAAAGTTCTCTGAAATTGCCGGGGGGCCGATCGCAATTTTGTTGGATTCCTACGGCAAGAATATTAATGTAGGAGAGGTCCGAAGTGGGTCAATAGGAGGCATCCTAAATATTCGCGATAAAGTCTTTGAGCCTTTGAGGGATAACTTAGATATCCTTGTGTCGACAGTCGCAACCTCGATCAATAATATCCATAAGCAGGGCCTGAACAAAAACGGTCTGGTGGGACTAAATCTGTTTGATCTGACCCCCAAATATGAAGCTGTCGCTGCCGGGGATAAGACTTTGTCCACCTCGATATCCGCGACCGCCCCAGAGGGCACCTCAAGCGTTAATATAAAAGCAACGTGGGAGGCGGGAAAAACTAGGTGGTTAATAACCAATCTGTCGACAAAAACAAGTTCGTATGTCGCGCGTAACTCAGCTAGTGATAATGGTTTCTCTTATAATGGTCTCGCGGTAACGACAAATAGTACTTTGCAAAATGGCGAGTCGTTTTTGATAAGGCCCCGTCTCCGCGCAGTCGACAATATTTCGGTTTCCGTTTTGAATACTGGCCAGATTGCCACAGCGGATAGACTCCAAATTGAGGGAGCGATTGCCAATTCAAGGGAGACAGAGCCGTCTTTACAATACGATAAGCGAGCGCTGCCCTTAAAAGCCAACGTGCAGTTTGATACAGCGACGATTCTTGGTGTAGCTCAAACCAAAACCTTTAATACCAACACCGTTGAACCCGCTTTATTTATCCCCCGAGATGTGTCTGGTTTTACAGTGAGCATCCAGCCGCCGGTTGCGAATGATCATCAGATGCAGATGTTTACCTCTGAATATAATCATATAGTGGGATCCGCTGCCCTTGCCGCGCCTTTTGCTGCAGGTTTGGCAGCATCAACATCAATTGAAGCAGGCACAGCATTTGTAAATGATTATGTTAATAAACAAGGGGCGACGGGTTACAAGGACACGTCCATTACTCTGGGTAGCTTTGCTGCTAAGGCGAGGCTCTCATCGCTGATCCCTAGTCAAGTTAATGCAACCGGGGCACCTGTGGATGCAATCGCAACTGGCTCCTTAAAGCTTAATGGGCACAACATGCCCGCACTTCAGATTCCCGCTAATTCGACCCTGTCGGCAGCCAATGTGGCCACCTGGGTCGAGGCCCAAAAAGCGTCGACAGGAGTGTCGGCGAAGGCAGACAACACCCTTAGCTTTAAATACAGCGACCTTGATCTCACTAGGAAATTATCGATTAACGGTACAACAATTGTAAACGCGGGAGTGCCGGCGACGCTTACAGCATTTGCCGCGTTAATAAACGCGCAAACAGGAAGCACTAATGTAGAGGCGGTGGTGATACCGAGGGATGAAACAATTCTGATACGTAATACGCCCGCGCACACTGGCAAGAATATTGTCCTCGGAAATCCGACCGGCGGAGAGTTAACCAACTTTTTAAATCAGGCGAACGCCACGAGAATTGGTCGGGTAGAGTACACCGGAACAAATGTGAATTTCGAGTTTCAGAACCACGGTGCCGGACAGGGTAAGGCTACTGACCTCAGTAGGATTGGCTTGGCAACCACGATAACCTCGAGCACCCGTCTGGATGATGATTTTCTGCTGTACGTGACTGGGTCAACAAATGATGTCGATGTTCGTTATGATGTTCAGGCCAAGGCAGTTCTCCCCGAGGTATCGATAGAGCCTCCGTTCTCATTGACATTTTTGTCGCCCACACAGGTCCAAATCACAGACACAAATACTAGTACCGTATTGGCTAAGAAAAATTATGCCTGGCCGAACGGCGTGCTTGTAAATGACGTAAAAGTTTTATTTGAAGAGGCGCCCACAACCGGTGATGTATTCACCATAAAGTCTAATCAGGGGGCGATAGGGGATAACGGAAATATTAAGCGTATCCTCTCCGTTCAGGAAGTTGGGGTTGATGGGGATGAAATTCCTACCCAGAGATATATCTCGTTAATTTCAAGCGTGAGTAACAAACATAATCTCGCTGAGATGTCTTCTCAGGCACTGAAGGTGGTGAAGGATGATGCTGAGGCGCTGCTGGATAATACGACTGGAGTGACGCTCGACACGGAGGCTGCTGACTTGATTCGTTATCAGCAATCCTACCAGGCTGCCGCACAGGTTATAAAGGTATCACAAACACTCTTCGACACTCTGCTAACAGCGAATAGGTAAACCTCGAGTAAAAGAACTCTAATGTTATGAAAATATCAACCTCACAATATTTTAAAACGATGAACGACCAGATGACGACGCAGCAGGGTAAAATATCAAAGCTGCAGGCGCAGTTATCGCTTGGAAAAAAACAAGTGACACCCAGCACAGATGTGAAAGCAACCACAGCATCGTTGAAGTTGTCGCAGGTGATAACCCGGCAGCGGGACGATATAGGAAACCTTCAGAGCGTGGACGCGGGTTATAAGGAAGAAGAAGCCGTCATGATGTCGATGAGTAACATGTTGACTCGCATGCAGGATATTTCTGTGGCGGCTAGGTCGGATACTTATAGCGGAGACGATTTGGATATCTTTGCGATAGAGGTCCAGGGATATATGGATGATATCAGGGGCCTGGCCAATAGCAGGGACTCCAACGGGCATTATATGTTTTCTGGCACGAAGGTCACCACGCAGCCTTTTACCACAACGTTGGCAGGTGCCGTAGTTTATAACGGTAACCAAACAGAACCGGAGCTCGAACTAGATACGGGATACAAGCTGCCGTTGAGTATCTCGGGAAACAAGTTAGCGGGTGTTATTACACGGACGAATGGCGCCGGTGCGGTGACGTCGCGGGTTGACATGTTCAAGGTGATGCAAGACTTTGTGACGGCTCTTGAAGGGAACGACAGAACTGGGGTCGCCTTGGCAATCGATGAATTGAAGACAGTGTCTGGTAATTTGAATAAAAACCTAGTCGACAATGGACTGAGACAAAACCTAGTCTCTGAGAGGAGAGACATTGCTGAAGATAAGATCGTAATCTATAGAGGCCTACTTTCCGATGCTCAGGATGTCGATTACGCCAGTGCCGTTACTCAACTTTCTTCGAGTATGCTTGCCCTGGAGGCCGCTCAGAGCACCTTTGCCAAGGTTTCCCAAATGTCAATATTCAACTACTTGAGGTAGGTGATTACCGATGGCTGCCGTAAACGCAACAGACACTATAGGCGGTAAGATTACGCAGGCTTTAAAGGCGGGTTCCGGTGTCGATATCCATGAGCTGGCAGCAACCCTTGCGGATGCAGAGACGACGCCGCAAATTAGTTCAATCACTGGAAAGAAAGAAGAGACGACAGTGAGCCTATCTGGGTTTGGGGTCCTCAAGTCAAGCATTACCAGTCTAAATAGCAGCTTTGAGAGTCTGAAGGATAGAGACACGTTCCTGACAAAGTCAGTGACCAACAGTAATCCAAATGACGTTGAAACTGCTATATCGTCTCAAACCCTAGCGAAAGCTGGAACCACGCGAATCGTGGTTCATCAGTTGGCGAGGCCTGAGGTTACAGAAATCAAAACCGCGGCAGAGGGCACTTTCGCGTCCGCAACTGCTTCGATTTCAGGGTTGTCTTCGATAACTCTCTCCTCCAACGGATCGTCGTCGACCATATCTATCGCTACCGCCACCCCAGCGGGGATCGTCGAGGCAATTAATAACACGAATTTCAATGGTATTCAGGCTCGTACCGTTAATAAAAGTACGTCGGGGACAGCGGTTACTATTGTTTTAGTGGGAAAAACAGGTTCAGACAATAGCTTTACCGTAGACACTAATTTAAGTGGGGGGTCAGAACTTACCTTTCAACAAGATCAGACTGCTGCGAATCTTAAGCTTGAGGTAAATGCCGATAAAATTAGCGCTGCTGACAGCAATCCGCAGATGACTGAGCGTGATAATAATTCCCCTACGGATGTTGTAGAGGGTGTGCAAATAACATTTAAGTCGGCTAGCGCGACTGAGACACGTAACATTGTGGTGTCTTCCGACACAGCAGCGCTGGAGACGAAGGTGAACAACCTAATAGATTCGTATAACAATGTTATATCGATAAGTAAGTATCTGACAGGTGAAAAAGATGCAGAAGATGAGCTTGCCGGCTCTCTATCTAGCGAAAGGAATTCTGTTAATTTGATTTTGTCGAAAATAAGGGACCTGGTTGGTAAAACCTCAGCGACCGCATCCAATGGATTTTCTACCCTCAGGGATTTAGGTATAACCACCCAGCTTAGTGGCCAGCTCAAGCTAAATAAGACCAACTTTTCAGCAGCAATAAAAACTAATTTTTCCGACATAAGGACGATGCTGACCGCTGACAAGAACGATCAACTCAAAACGGATTCGGCGGACAAAGGTTTGTCTTTGGAGTCAAGCATAATACTTGACGGTATAGTAGACGACCAAGGTACTATAGGCATTAAAGAGACGAACGCGCAGGCTGACATTTCCCGATACGAGGACGACCTGGCAGATTTACAAGAAAGATTGGAAAATATTAAGGCGAGATATTTAAAGCAGTTTGCAGCGATGGAAACTATAGTACAACGCAGCAAGAATACGGGAGAGTATCTGACTAACCAGTTTGAAGCGATGCGGAATAGTAATAAGTAATTCTTTGGATGGCTCATGAATTAAGCTTTTGGGAGAAGAAATGATTTTCAACAGAAACCAAGACTGCGAAGTTTGTAAATATATCCGTTGGTATTTCATGATAGGCCTGCCAATTGTTTTTTTTATTTGGATGGCGCCTGAGGTGCAATTTATTAGAGAAATAAATTTGGCGAATGTCTTCGCGACTGGAATTATGATATGCCTGATATGCCTGGTGGCTTGGAAGTATTATCATGAGCGCAGGTAAAAAACAGAGGTTTAAGGGCGATGATGATTGTACGAACATAAACTGTAATGCTTGCAGGCATTACTATATAACTTGGGATAAGCGGTTCCCTTATGGATGTGAGGCAATGAAATTTATGAGTTCTAAGTTGCCAAGTCTTGATGTTTTAGAGATTGAGAAGCACGAGTGTTTTCTATTCGAGCATAAAGACACCAATGTAAATAACCGAGAGGATGTGCGTAAGAATAGAACTGAGATAAAACAAGTTAACGTTATAGTGTAGAGAGGAATTAGACTTAAAAGCGATCGCGTTCGATCACTAACATGAAGGGGTATTCAGTAGTTTTTAGTTCGAGGCAGGAGGACCGGCCCTGGTAAGTATAAAAAGTACAGGCCAAGTTATCCCGAAACGTGTCTTCTTCGGAAGTCCAGAAATTTTCGGATGAAGCCGCAGGGAAGACGTTAGTATTGAGTGATGGGTTGATACAGCTGTTTTCAGATAGTCTGCTCATTTCGCGTCTGGTAGGGAGTCGGACTGTTTGACCCGACTTGCTTGACATATCTATCGCATATGTTTGTGCCTGGTCAAAGGTCAAAAGGACGGGAATACCCGAGCAATTTTGAGGATCTGAGAATTGCATGCCGGCGGGGCATCTAGACCAAGAGATAGATGATCCTGCCTTGATGGCTAGCCCGTTTTCGGCTAGGGAGAATCCTGATAGCAAGTCGGGCCGATCCTGAAAAGCCATATAACAATTTGGCTGAGAACGATAATCGCAGCCAGAGAGAAGGACCAGGGAGATTAAGAGAAAAAGTGAAGTGCGAGAAAGTTTAAACAGAAGGCGAGCACTTGGCATATATAAATTTTTTGAACCGAAGTTTGAATAACAATGAAAGCTTAGTCTAAAGTAAAAAAGTTTTTGTGACTATAATATTTCGCAGGAGAAAGACATGGATATTGCAACTCTAATAGGTCTTGTTGGCGCATTCGGCCTCATCATCTGGTCGATGTTAAGTGGCGGCACCCTGGACGCCTATGTAAATTATCCGGGTTTAGCTATCGTCCTTGGCGGGTCGATTATGGTCGTTTTGCTCAGATCCTCTCTGGAGGAATTCTTGGGTGCCGTAAAAGTCGGAGGTAAAAGTTTTGGTAAGGCATTGGAAAAGCCTGATGAGTTAATTTCACAGCTCGTTGAGTTTGCCTCAATAGCTCGAAAGGATGGAATGATTGCACTTGAGGGGCAAGAGATAGATAACCGCTTTATGGAGAAGGCGATAGGTATGCTTGTCGATGGTGCGGAGGAGGACATGATTGTTAAGACTCTAAACCAAGATATTGAAAGCATGAAGCTTCGGCACAAGCAGGGCGCAACTATTTTTAGTTCGTGGGGCGAGGTCGCTCCCGCGATGGGTATGATCGGAACATTGATCGGACTGATACAGATGTTAGGTAACATGTCAGACCCCAAGTCTATTGGTCCAGCGATGGCGGTCGCGCTACTAACCACGATGTATGGCGCGATCATAGCAAATTGTTTTTGTATTCCCATCTCGCAGAAATTGGTTAACCGGTCTGAAATTGAGTCCGCTAATTGTGAGCTGGTATTAGAAGGAATACTTTTTATTCAGAAGGGTGGCAATCCGCGTATCCTTACAGATTTATTGATTTCGTTTGTGCCTCCTAAAGAGCGCGAGAGGTTGGTTAGCGCTTAATCGACAAAATTCTTTTTAAGAATTTGGAATTATTATGGCCGATGAAGAAGACATATCTCTGGAAACCGATAGCGAAGCGACCGACCAGGTTGACCCTTCTGGTGTAGAAGCTGCACTAGACAACGCCGTGGTTGCCGGAGAGGGTGGCGGTGGCATTGGCCCAGTCGAAGCTGCTAGCGCTGATGAATGCCCCGAATGCAAGTCGGGTTCACCGGCTTGGATGGCTACGTTCGCTGATATGGCCACACTCTTGATGGCCTTCTTCGTTCTAATACTCTCCTTTTCAGATACGGAGGTTCCGCGGTTTGAGTATATCAATGGTTCGATTGAGTTTGCGTTTGGGGTGAAGAAGCTCATTCCTAAAATTGAGATCCCCAAGGCGCGCAGTTTAATTACAGAAACCTTCACACCAAACGAGGCGGCTCCGACTGTTCTGGAGGATCCACGACAGAGGGAGCTTGACCGAGATGCAGAAAATTTGATTCGGCGCACAGAGACTTCACCGGAGAGATTTGTTGAAGATTTAGAGAACACCAAGATAGCGCTGTCCGACCAGATCGCGTCGGGTCTTGTTACGGTGACCACCGATGGTGCACAGATAATTGTTAAGGTTAACAATATCGATGCCGCGGGTTCTGAATTTGGGAGTGGCGAAGATAGTGAGGGGACAGCAAGCCAGGTGTTAATCGAAACGGCTGCAATTGTTGCAGAGGTTCAAGCTACGACGACTCGGGAGATTGGTATTTATCTAAGTGATGTTGACGGTCCTGAGGAGCTAGAAAATGATCAAGAACTTATCTATGCGGCTCAGGTTAACGAAGAACGCCTCAACAATAGATTTGAAAACATTAAGGCAAATCTAAATGCAGAGATAAATAACGGGCTCCTCGAAGTCGAAAAAGAGGGAGAAGAGGTCGTCATCCGAATAGCGAGCCAAGGGTCCTTTAATTCTGGTAGCGCTGAGGTCGCACAAAGTTTTACCGCCACTCTTGATCAGGTGGGAGAAACTATAAATCAGGAATCAGGGAGTGTCAGGATTGAAGGGCACACGGATAACATACCAGTAGCCTTTAGCGATAGGTTTAATTCAAACTGGGACCTGTCGGCCGCTCGCGCGGCCTCAGTAGCGGCGTATCTGACTAGCTCAGCGGAGCTTTCAGATGAGAGAGTTGAGGTGCTCGGCTTTGCCGATACGTTGCCTCTAGCGAGCAATGACTCTTCTGAAGGACGGAGCCGAAACCGTAGAATAGAAATTAGAATCGCTAATTAGGCTTGGGTATTAATATTTTCGAAATTATAGGTACGTGAAAGTGAGTGAGAACGATCAAGACATAGAGGAAAAGGAATCGGAAGAGACAGGTTTGCCGGCCGATGAAGAAGTGGCTGAGCCTGTTTCAGAAGAGCCTGGCTCTGAAGAGGAGTTGGAGTCGGAGCCCGCTGAGCCCGCTGAGCCAGAGGAGCCCGAGTTAGTAGAGTGTGAGCCTTGTAAAAGTAGTTCGCCCGCATGGATGGCTACTTTTGCTGATATGGCTACTCTTCTGATGGCTTTTTTCGTGCTCATACTCTCGTTTGCGCATGTCAACGTGCCTAAGTACAAAGAAGTCAGCGGGTCTATGAGGTCCCGTTTTGGTGTTCAGGTGTTGGTTCCGATAGTTGAGGCCCCCACAGCGGATAATGTCGTTGCTACGCAATACCGCCGCCAGGCTACCGAGCCTACCGCAGCTCAGACATTAGAGGAACAGCGCAGCAGGGAGGAGCAATCCGAGGAAGAGTTAGATATAGATGATGGTCGTGGCGAATCTCAGACGAATGTTAGAGAAGAAATTGAAGAGGTCTTGTCTAGGGAGATAGCTGAGGGCCGCGTTGAAGTAACGGTCGAGGATGGGACTATAGTGATCGACGCCCTAGAACCAAATGATTTGGATAACAGCACGGGAAAAATTACGCAGGATACAATTTTATTATTATCGAAGATCAGTTCCGTTCAGTCAGAAACAGATTCGCTAGTACGCGTGCAGGGCGCGGAGTTTATGTCTTCGGGCCAAAGCAGCTTGGATCAATCTGACTTCGGAGGCGCGTCTAGCCAGTCTCAAGATCAACTGGAACAGATCCGTGCGAATCTTTCAAATGAGATAACGCTGGGACTGGCTGAAGTCTTTCGAGATGGTGAGTCCATAATTATCAGGCTCACAGACCAGGGCGGTTTTGGGAGTGGTTCTGCCAACCTAAGGCCTGATTTTACCTCGCTGCTAGACTCGGTAGGTGATTCCTTAACCGGGGCTTCTGGGCTGATTCAGATCGAGGGGCACACGGACGATGTTGCTATGAGTTTTGGTAACCGATACCGAGACAATTGGGATCTGTCGTCAGCTCGCGCGGCAAGCGTTGCTGATTACCTGCAGGAGAGGGGCAGTATCGCTCCTGGGAGCATGGTCATAAAGGGTTTTGCTGACACAAATCCTATAGCGGCTAATGATACGGCAACGGGCCGATCACAAAATCGTAGAATAGAAGTTGTAGTTCTGCCAAATTGAAGGAGACTCAGTCAGGGCAGCTGGCTAGGCTAGAACTTATGCACTCGGCGATAATAATTTCCGCATCTGCTATCTCGTCGTCGTCCAATTGGATTGTAGAGAGGACCGTGATGTCAATTGCCGACTCTGAGCCATTGGCCTCTGCTATTTTCCCCCATACATAGGCACTAAAGGGCTTGGAATCTGAGCCCTCTCCAGCCTGTAACATAAAGGCATACATCATCTGGGCAGGCGTATAGTTCTTTCGCGCAGAACTTAACAGTAATCTACGTGCCTCCATATAATCGAGGGACGTCCCTTCGCCGCTCTGGTAGGCCAGCCCGAGCATATATTCAGCCTCCGCTAGCTCTTGATCTGCCGCCATTTTGAACCACCTGAACGCCTCGCTAAGATTCTCAGCCACTCCGTATCCATTGTGATAGAGCATTCCCATATTGTGTTGTGCTTGGGCAAGCTCGCTTTCCGCAGCTTGACGATACCAATTCATCGCTATCAAATAATTTTGTGGGACACCCAGCCCTTCCTCATACATGTATCCGACATTGTTTTGCGCCTCTGCGTTTCCAGCTTCCGCCATGGGCATCCATGCTCTGAGCGCGGTAGCATAGTGACCCCTGTCTTTTGAGGCGAGACCTGACTCGAAGCGATCTTGTTGTGCAAGAGTGAATGAACAAAAAAATAGTAAAATTAATACAAAAACTAGAGGGGGGTTACCATTGGTTTGCCTTTTAATCATCTTCAAGCCCTCCCTATTTTAGAAACCGCATGCTGGACGTCTATGACCGCTTGAAATATGCTGCCCTCAGAGACTACTGCCTTGAGGTATTTTTTGTCGGCTGACAAAATCGGAATACTCTCTCCGACGAAGTCTACTGTCTTGGTCATTGCGGTCTGCAATGAGTCATCCTCAGACAATGTTGTCGGCTCGTTAACTATAAAATCCAAGACGCTGTTGGTGGAGGCGGAAATTGCTCCAAAAATATCTACTTTCCCCTCATATTCTCCAGCCGCATTTATAATGTAACTCTCCATCATCCCTGCTTTCTTCATCAATTCAAAAGCTTGGTCACCCGAAGTCTTTGAGTCTAGTCGCACGTAATCTGATGCAAAACAAGCTGTAACTGGTCGCTGACTGAGCGCGATTGACTCTCTGCCGAGCCGCATGTCGATGCCCCTATCGAGCAACTGCCTGTCAAAAAAGGACAGCCCAAAGATACGGTAGGTTACAAGGGTGGAAATTATAACAGCGACCATTGCTGCCACCGCGTAATCATAGGACCCCGTTAGCTCTAACACTATAAGTACGCTTGAGAGAGGCGCCCCAATAACCGAGGCGCCGACAGCAGCCATACCAGAAATTATTATAATTTGTTCGGCGCCGACGTAGCCAAAAAGCGAGAGAGCCGCCGCCGCCAGCGAGCCGGTTGCGACCCCAATAAAAAGTGCGGGCGAAAATACCCCGCCGAAGAGGCCGAAACCTATGCACAGCGCGGTCATGCTTATTTTGGCTATCAGTAGAAACCCGGCTTTGCTATAGGAAAAGTTTCCAGCGATGAGGTCGTTAATTGGTTCGATACCCAGGCCTAGGATTTCAGGAAAAATAACGCCAACCATGCCACACGTGAGTGCGGCGATAAAGGGAAGTAAGGGTCTGTAGCGGTCGGCTCGCTCGGCAAAAATACTCGCTGCCCTCAGGGAGTACATGAAAATTACCGCGACTATCGCGAATATCGGGCCTAGTGCGATAAACATCGGAAGGATATCGTTGAGTGGCGGAATACTCTGGGAAAGATCGAACAGGTTTTGAGTTGCCCCAAAAAAATACTCATCAAAAGCGCTAGCGCTGATGGAGGCAATAAAGATAGGAGCGATGGCTCGAAGGGAGAAATGGCGCAAGATTGCTTCGTGAGCAAAAATGACGCCTGCCAGCGGGGCATTGAAGCCAGCTGAGATCGCAGCAGCCACCCCGCAACCGATAAAAATGTCGGGGGTCATTTGAACTCTAAAATATTTCTTAATAAACAACCCGATGGTGGACCCGAAATGCACTAGGGGTCCATACTGTCCGACTGAGCCTCCGCCACTTATCACGATAAATGCGGCCAGGGTAGAGCCCAACCCTTTACTGGTTTCAATCGTCGGGTCTTCGCTGTGAGCTGCGTATATTGAATCTGCTGGGCCTTGCCAATGAGAAATGTGTAGCCATTTCCTCAGCCACGTTATCAAGAGCGCGGCTAATAGAAGTGAGAAAATACTCGAAAGTGAGTATGTGCTAGATCCGAAGTTGACCTCTAACCAGGGTAGCGAGTTGCGATACTCATTTGCATAGACTGCAGCCTCGACGAATGCATTTGCCGTGATCGCCATTGCCAATCCTATTGCGACGCCGCAGAGGACCGCGCTGATTAATTCGATAACTATATTCTTGACCGCCAGCATAAAGCTCCTGCTAGAGAAATCTTACTGTTACGATGATATCAATATAGTCTGCAGATACTAATAAAAATAGAGGCTAGGATCGGCTGTCTAAATATATTTAGCCGATCCTAGCCTTCTAAACTAGGCATTCCTAAATGGTGGATAGATATTATTGCTAGTATCTATCGTCAAATAGGACTCCCTTTAAGGCCTCCAGGTTATGCGAGACCTTGAGCACTGCTTCGGGAGGAACCTGTCTGATTACTTCGCCAGATTCCTTATCCGTAACGGAGAAGAGGATGCGATTTGAAATCTTATCCACCGAGAAATTTAACTTTTTTTCTCTGAACTGCATCTCTGAATTGAGAGTTGCAGCTATCTCCTCCAACCTATTTCTAACTGACTCCAAGGTAGACGATGTGTTTAGGCGTTGTTCGCCCGCTTCATCAACAAGCCTGGAGAGTTCAGTTCCAGCCTTTTCCTTTGCCGATTCCGTTTGAATCCTTTTGAGATCTGACGGAGAGACAGGTTCTGGCGTTTTACTAGGTTTAGTGATCTTACTAGGTACTACCGGTGTATCGATTGCCTCCATAGTTACGTACCTCTATATTTATTGATGTAAAAAAATCAGCCTCGACTTACTTGAGTAGCCCCAGCACCGTAGCTTTCTGTGCATTCGCCTGAGAAAGAATCGCTGTGGCCGCTTGTGCAACAATTTGTGAAGTTGCAAGTCTTGCAGTTTCTTCGGCGTAGTTTGCGCTACCAATTTTAGATGCCCCGGCCTCGTATGCTACTGCCTCTGAAGACAGATTCTCACCAATTGTGGCCAGTGCGTTCATAAAACCGCCGATCTCTGCTCTTGAGTTTCCTACACCTCTTATCGCTAAGTCTAGCTTAGTTATCGCGGCGGCAGCCTCAGCCTGAGTCTGAATAGCGTCATTCGGACTAGAAATAGGTGGACCAGCAACCGTTTGGTTCCATTGTGCTCGAGTACCGAAAGCCGTTCCGCCCCCGTTAACAGCAGACGTCGTTGTGGCTGCTGTAGCGGCCGACCTGTCGGTCGCATGGAAGTGATCCGGGCTCCATTCCTTTAGGATCATCGATACAGAGGTTCCCGAGCCGACCGCAACCCCCATGGTCTGTTGCGTGCTCATTATCGCCGTTCCGTTGTACTGGGTATCGGTTACGATACGCCACCATTCCTTACCGAGTTGGTTATACTCTTGATCCAATGCGACACGATGATCGAGCGTAGCGGTTGAGGTATTAGCTTGAGTAGCTAACTCCTTCATCCGCACCAGAAGGGCCTCAATTTTAGTAGCCGCTGCATCTGTGATGGCTAAAAAAGCGAGTCCTTCGTTGACGTTTTTCACCGCTGCCCTGGCTTCGACTCCGTCTGCTTTGAGGGCAGCATGAACCGCCATGGCGCCAGGATCATCGGCACCACTGTTCAGCCGCATCCCCGTGGAGAGCCTCGCCATGGTTTTGTCCATCAGCCTTTCATTACGGGTCATAGAGAGAGCCGCAACGTTAGCACCGACGTTATAGTTTAGTGTAGTCATTTAAATTTCCTTTTATCCGAAAATTTTAAGTTAAGAGCAATTAAAAATTACTCCAGTTTTTTGACCTCTGACCTCTGACCTCTGACCTCTGACCTCTGACCTCTGACCTCTGACCTCTGACCTCTGACCTCTGACCTCTGTAGGGCCCCATAAATTTCTTTGACTGGATGCGCTGAAGGAATAAAAGTTTTCCTTTGCGACCCAGTTAATTTTCAGGTGCTTGATGCATACTCTCGCATAGTTTCAGTCTATCAAGATTGCTCTCCCACGCTGTCAAGCGACCAAGTGTTGTATAAATAATCGATGATCCTGTTGGTTCATAAATCGTCCCGGGACGTGGCTGAGCTCGCGGTCCAAAAATTATCCTACTACTAGCCGGACCAAGCTTTTGCTGCTTTTTTTCTTTAAGCTTCTTTTGCCATTCAGTGACAGACCACAAAAAATGGGATGTCGGGCTAAGGGAATTCATCTATTTCAATCCTTCTTGACTTATTTAGTTAAAAAGACGGTTCCTATTCAGGCTCTTATTTAAGCAGGGTAAGCAGCACTTGCGGTGCCTGATTCGCCTGCGCGAGTATCGCGGTTGCGGCTTGTGCAATTATCTGAGTTCTCGAGAGCTCGGTCATCTCTACCGCATAATCAGCATCTTGTACTCTGCTAAGAGATGCCTCCATCGATACTGCCCTAGTCATTAAGGCATCAGTTGTGTATTCAAGCCTGTTTATAAAGGAGCCCTGACTGGCAAGCGCTGAACTCATATTCGTAATAGCGTTATCTAGCTTTACAGACGCGTTAGTCGCAGCGACCCGCGACTGAATGTGGTCGTTTGACCTACTATTTGCCTGTGGTACCGCCGCCAGGTCGTTTAGGTTCCTGGTGAAATTATAGGCCTGCAGCGCCCCTGCGTTGTTGTCATCAGTAGAGGCGGATGTAGCGCCGGTAACATTTTGCGCTGCTGTCGACTGAGTGGGGCTCCAGTCCCTAAGAGTGATCGTAAAAGCACCTGCCCCCGTAGCCGCTCCGCCGTCCAACCGAACTGTAAACGCGTTATTGAACGCGGACATGCCCGAGAGAGTGTTCCATCGTGTATTGGCTGCTATTCGCGTCCATTCTGTACCTAGCTGGTTGTACTCCTGATCAAGTGCAAGCCGGTCGGGTGTGGTTTTGGTGTCGGTCCCTGCACTTACCGCAAGCGCTTTCATCCGCGTTATGATTCGCAGGATATTTTGACCGGCATCATGATACGTTTGCAGCATACCAATCGCGTTGTTCGCGTTGCGGGCACCTTGCCTAATCGCTTGAGAATTCGCTTTCAATTTTGCGGATACCCCGATGCCGGATACGTCGTCGTCGGCTGAATTAATCCGGTTACCTGTGGCCAGTCGCTCCATGGCTCTGTCCATACTGCGCGAATTTTTTCGCAGCGCTTCATGAGCAACGGATGCGGCAATATTTGTAGTAGTTAAAGTCACTTAAAATTCCTCTCAATCTAAGTTTGGAGTTTCGTCAAAGTCATATTCAAAGTTAACTGAGAATAAGAACGTTTCTAGTTTTCATCATGTTGGCTTCTGTGTTCAAGGTGCGGCTCCATCGCGAGATCTACTGCATAAGTCCCAATATCTGAGGTGCCACTTTGTTTGCTTGAGCGAGTATTGCCAGTGGCATATTTTCAGCCATCCCGCTTTTAGAGATTTCAGCAATTCGCTGTGCCTGTTCGGTATTTCCCATTTCATTGATCACTATATTTTGGTTGAAACTTTTCTTTTGGGATTTTTCTGCCAACAAGTTTAATTCCTCTAGGTACGTGGCAAGTCTCGATCTCTCGCTCTTTACTCCATCAATAGCCCTATTAATTTGAATGATTGCGTTGTCGCGTGCGGCTTTAGAGTGCACGTGAAGATGATTCTTTGCGTTTAAATTCGAATATAACGCAGCATTTCCATAAGCATGCGTGTCCGTGCCGGTAGAGCTATTCAAGTCGGGGAGATTGGGAGTTTTCGGCTCCGTCCTTCCGCCTGTATCAACCGCTGATTTTGGGTTAAATGACTTAAAGCTCATTCGAAGTGTGTCTGCAGAGGTTGTGCTTAAGTTATAATTTAATGTCGTCGTTGTTTCGTCATTTTCTCCGCCGCCAATCATGAAGTTTCTTTCGTTCCAGGAAAAATTATTGGCAATATCCTTGATAGACTCTTGCGCGTTTTTTATTTGCTGACAGGCACACTGTGTCGCCTTCATGGCTATTGCCTGCATATCGTAGAGCTTACCTTCAATTTCTGATGCTGAGCTATCGACTGTTTGAACTAACCCCATCGCATCGTTAATGTTCTTTGTATTTAGCGAGAGGTTTCGCAGGGAACTCTTCGCGCTACTTGCCTGTACGTAAGTTGACGAATTTGGTGCGGCTGTTAGTAATGTTCTATCCGCGGATATTTGATTTATAGAGCCAACAGCATTTCGGTTTTGAAAACTCGGAGGTCTGTAAGACGTTCCGGTAGTATCATTTGTTTGAATTGCAATCATAGTAATCTCCATACCGTTTCAATTATTTTATCTGCTGCTTTATTGCAGTAGCTGCAGTAAGCGTGAGCCCCTGCGGTTTGCTTGGGCAAGTATTGCCATGGATGAATTTTTTAATATCTCGCTCTTAGAAAATGCTGCCGCTTCTGTCGCGTAATCAGTATCAAACTTTCTACTGCTCGTTTGTTTGGCGCTCAGCTTTTCCTCCATTATGTTGTCTGCCATCTGGTTCAAGCGGCTCAGGTAAGCACCAAGCCTTGCTCGTTCTAGCGAGACTCCACTAATCGCCCTATCCAGTTGGATTATCGTGTGGTCAATCCCAAGTGTGTTGTCCCCATGGAGGTGACCCTCTGCGTAGGGATTCCCCGCTAAATTTGCGTGATACATTGCGGCATCACCATAAGCATGCGTGTCGGTACCCGCGCTCCTATTGAGGTCTGGCAGGTTAGGCGCTGCTGGGTTGCCCCAAAAAGACCAACCGGCGCCACGGGTAGTGTCAAGCGCGGAGTGGGGATGGAATGATTTAAAAGTCATTTGGAGGTTGTCACTGGGATCGCTTCCTCCGGCGTTGACCGTAAAGTTTAAAGCCGTTGTCGTTTCGTTGTTCTCTCCGCCGCCTATCATAAAGTTTTGTCCGTTCCATGAGTGCCCGCTGGCAATATTGATGATCGCCTCTTGCGTCTGTTGGAAAAAATCACAAATTCTTCCCTTGTCTCCCGCATGGTTATCCAGCAATAGATCACTTTCACTCATCGCCACTGATCGCATTGCTATCAAAGAATTTTGAATATTCGAGGCGGATCTGTCTATCGAGTTCACTAGTGCGATCGCATCGTTAATAGTTCGCGTGGCTGTAACAAGGCTCCGCAGTGAGTTAGTTGCAGTGCTTGCTTGAATATACGTGGACGAATTTGGTCCCCCAGCTGTCAACTTTTTGCCGCTCGACAGTTTCTGAACTGAATCAATCGAGTGCTGATTATGAATGCGCCAAGAGTTATAACTTGTCGTGGCGCTTAGGTTGGTCCTTAAGGTATTCATGGTTAAATATTAATAAGCCTATTGTGGATAATATTTACTAAACAAGAGATCCAATCTGATCCTATTGTAGTAAGGCCAAGACGGTCTGCTGCGACGCGTTGGCCTGGGCAAGCATAGCGGTTGCTGCCTGAGCGATTATTTGAGTGCGAGCTAAGTTTGAGCTCTCGGCTGCATAGTCAGCATCCTCGACCTGGCTCCTCGATTTTTCTAGGGCAGTCGCTATGGTCGTCAAATTATCTGCAGCAACTTGCAGCCTATTTGCGTAGGCACCGTTTTGCGCAAGTTCGGCGCTCATGCCGGTAATGGCTGTGTCGAGTTTTACGACAGCAGCGGTAGCTGCCGCATTCGATTGAATGTGGTCGAGTGACCTCATGTTAGCTACAGGGGTAGCCGCTAAGTTGTTTTGGTTTCGTGTAAAATTAAACGCTTGAGTAACTGCAGCATTTGCGTCGTCGGCTGCTGCAGCTGTGGCGCCGGTAACATTTTGGTTTGCGGTGGCATGATCGGGGCTCCACTCCCTCAGTGATAAAGTCACCGTTGCGCCGGCGGCGGCACCGCCGTCTAGCCTGACAAGGAATGAGTTGTTGAAGGCAGACATCCCCGCGGCGCCATTCCACCGCGTATTCGCGGCTATACGTGTCCACTCCGCACCCAGTTGGTTGTACTCGCTGTCAAGAGCGAGGCGATCGTCGACACTGAGCGTGTCTGTGGATCCTTGCGTGGCTAGCTCTTTCATCCGAATTACGATGTTTAGTATATTCTCGCCAGCTTTCGCATAGGTTTGTAGCATCGATAGAGCGTCGTTCGCATTGCGCACGCCCTGTCGATCCGCTCGAGAGGCCGCCTCAAGGCGGGCTGCAACGCCTATCGCGCCAGGGTCGTCGGCACCTGAATTTATGCGCTTACCGGTTGATAGTCGCTCCATGGCCTGATCCATTGCTCGGGCATTCAGTCTTATTGCGCTGTGCGCGATTGACGCTGGCATATTACTGTTTATGATCGTCATGTTTTTTCCTCTAGCGTAGTCAAATATTTTAATTTAATTTAATTTATATCGAACGGTCGATATAAAAATATAATATATCTCTTGCGCAAAAATTGTTTATGCGGTTAAGACAATCTAGATAAACCTATTCTTCCGTAAAGCATTTATAGATTTATATATCAACCGGTCGATATAAAATAATTATGCATTTTTACTGTCCTATTAATATCAAAGTTATCTATAAGGGGGTGTCAGCCTGGGCTGGCCAATCAGAAAACTATTCATTTCGAAAAGCTCAGTCCTCGATCGGCGTTGAAGGTTCTGGCTGTTTGGAATTGATTCAGCCCCTGAATTCTTTGCCATGCGGAACAAACTAAAGTTAAGACACCCCCATAGTCTAAGGATAGTGTCTTTGAACCCAATATCCCTCTTGGATATTCGCCACTCTCGGGGAAAGTGCGTTAGATGGATCGGGATCTTTACCAGATGGTTCCACTCCCAAAGAAAAGGATAGGGGAGGCCCATTGATCTGCCGTTTAATTCTTTGCAGTGAAATTTCTTGTGGCTAGAGTTCTCCAATGGAGCCTTGTTCCAATGCGAAGAGGGAATTCTATTTTTGATAAGGAGGCGCAGAACGTTAGGGTACGCCGAGGTATTGTTTCGCGTGTCTAGGGAGTGGGTCGAATTTTTTTCGGCAACAACGCCCCCGCCACCCAGAATGATTTCACGGGTGCAGAGTCCATATTTGTATGGCGAGCGTTCTATCCTGCATAGACCGCAAGATTTCTTTTCTATCTTTACTTGTTGCATCAGAGCATTCCTTTAATGGAATAAATTAGAGTTACGAGTTTCTGACCTCTGACCTCTGACCTCTGATGTGTATATTAAATTCTTTCTTTTATAGAACCTTTTGATTTCTATTTGTAAGATACTTTCGCCAATCGACACTACTAGAGGCGACTTTATTTTTTTTTGTTTTTGTTTTTGTCTTTTTTAATTGATTCCTCTTCCTGGCGCCAAATCTGTGCAGCCCCTTTTATGCTGTAACCGCTCTGAGTATTGCCGAGCATATAAAGTGCAGCTAGGCGTTTGCCGCGAACAGAGTTTGCACTCAGGGTAGGGGTACAAGTTAAAATGTTGTATTTCCCCTTTATAAATGCATTATCATACCGGAAGAACTAGCGGGTTAAGGGTTGTAGGTTGATGGCGAGTAATAAGGTTGGTCGCACCAATAGTATCTTAGGGAGTAGCGCTTCGATGAAGCAGTTGCGTGCCCTCATCAACCAATGCGCCAATTCTAACGCGCCCGCGCTATTGAGGGGCCAGTCGGGCACGGGCAAGGAACTGGTGAGCCGTGCATTACACGATAATTCTGAACGCGCCGCAAATCCTTTTCTCGCGATTAATTGTGGAGCCATTCCAGACCAACTTTTGGAGAGTGAGCTCTTCGGTCACTCGAAGGGCTCGTTCACAGGAGCTACTTGTGACAGGAAAGGGCGCTTTGAGATGGCTCATAAGGGCACACTATTCCTTGACGAGATTGGCGATATGCCGAGCCAGCTTCAAGTTAAATTCCTTAGAGTGCTCGAAGAGAAGGTGGTTTCTCCGGTCGGTGGTGGTCCAGAGATAAAAATTGATGTAAGAATAGTGGCAGCTACGCATCGAAACTTGGAAGAGATGGTATCCGAGGGAGAATTTCGTGAGGATTTGCTATACAGGTTAAATGTTCTTCCGATCACTATCCCAGCTCTCGCCCAGAGGGGAGAAGATATTCCGCAATTATTGGAGCATTTTGCCGGAATTTTTGGTAACAACGAACAAAACATAACATTCACCAAGCGTTCGTTATTGTTGCTGCAAGCCTATTCATGGCCAGGAAACGTTAGAGAGCTCTCTAACTTTGTACAGAGGTTTTCGGTACTGTATCCGGGGAAAACTATAGAGCTCTCCAACGTGCCGGGCGAATTTTTAACAGGGGAGCTAATCGAGTTAGTTCGCTGTTATAAAATTTCTGCTCAGGAAGAGCCCTCGCAAGAGGCTTTCAATGAAGAAACTTCAAAAGAAGAGGCCCAAAATAATTTCATAGGAGATCAAGGTTTGCAAGAGAGCTCACTGCGTCCTACTGATTCTGCTGAGATTGAATTATACGGAAACGATTTTGAACAAATAATTGAGCTCTCAAATTCCATTTCAGAAATTCCAGTCGAGGGGCTGCCGACAAAGGACCTACTAAATAATCTAGAGGCAAACCTTATTCGTGCTGCTCTGGCTCAGACCGACGGGAACGTATCTAAAGCCTCTGAATTACTGCAATTAGGAAGAACGTCATTGATTCAGAAGATCAGCAAATATCATCTAGATAAGGATTAAGATTTTTTCAATCGCAATGGTTTAGGTCTGCAGGATAAATGCCTGTTGTTGAATAGGTAATTCTCTGGGATCAAGTGTGCTCGAAGTTTGATAACAACTATTGGAATGCGTAGATTCTAATTGCTGCGTCTGATCTCTAAACAGTTCTTGCGGTTACTGAACTTGGGCAAGCTCTGTTGTCGCCGGGATTGCCCTCCAAGCGTCTCGAATGCTTACCATTAAATCCATAACCTCAGAAAAAATCTCATCATCTTCTTTCGCGTGTGCGGTAGTTAGACGGCGAAGGCAATACTCATAAAGGCTGTCCAAATTGACTGCCAGCTCTCCTCCCACCTTAAAATCAAGACTGTCACGTAGGCCCCATAAAATAGTCTGTGCTTTTGTCACAGCCTTGGCCCTTTCCTCACGATCTTCTTTCGCCAGCGCTGACCTCGCGGATGCTATACGGTCGGTTAAGCCGTCGAAAAGAAGCTTAATCAGCTCGTGCGGAGTCTTCGTGTCCTCGTTATTTGTCGCTGCAACTTGGGTGTAGTTTGATATCGCACGCCTTTTTTGAACGTTCATTTCTGACCCCTTGATTCAAATTTTTCCTGCTTAAATACCTAAATCCAATCGGTATCAGTTTTTAAAACTTTATTTAGAATAACTAATAATTTTGTATTTAGAGGTAAGTCTAAAGATTTTGAAATAAGGCACCTATAAAGGTGTCAAATGAAATATCTTTTGATTTTGTGTTTTTCAGTAAGTAAAAAATAAAGATTAGTTTTCTACTGACGATCATCTCAGTGCGCTCAACAGCAGCATGAAATGTTTTGAGTTGCACAAGCGAACACTACCTGGCTGACCGCTCAAAAATTCAGAGGTCAGAGCTCGGAGGTCAGAGATGGTCAGTCAGGTATATTCGTTCGCAATGGATCTAAATGATAGCTTTCTTGTATCAGTATGATGAGGCGGCGTTCTTTTGAGAAGCATCTGGAGTCGCCCGAGGGACGAAAAAAAGAGGATTAATTTTTTTGGTTGTAAAGGAAAAATTACTGGTGACGATTGGGGAAATAAGCGAAGAAGTAAGTTTAGTAATCAACGTAATTTTAATAGCAGATATTCATTCACAGTCGAATGATAAGATTTAGAGGTCAGAATCATGAGTGTAATTAATACTAATATGGCAGGAATAATCGCGACTAACGCGATTATCAAAAATGATCGGGACCAGGAGACAGCCATGGAGCGTCTATCTACTGGTTTGCGTATTAATTCAGCCGGCGATGACGCTGCGGGTCTTGCGATTTCAGAGAGGATGCAAGCAGAGGTTAGCGGTCTAAAAATGGCCACACGGAATGCTAACGATGCGATCTCTATGCTCGAGACTGCTGAGGGAGCGACGATAGAAATCGTCGAGATGCTTCAGAGAATGCGCGAGCTCTCCGTTCAGGCAGCTACCGACACATATGCCCTAACCGACAGGTTAGCGCTGGACCTTGAGTTTGGTCAGTTGATGGCTGAAATCGTGAGCATCTCCGAAAATACTACCTGGAACACGATGACGGTTCTGGATGGTGACAATCCTGCGGGAATAGTCAGCGTGCAGAGTACTACTAGCACCATCCAGCTTGGCAAGGCGGCGAACCAGACTACTCAATTAACTTTTAAGTCCTGGAATCCGGAAAATACAATGGACGTCGCGCATCGGAATGAGAGAACCGCTCGAGCGGGATTCGCAGCGGCTAACTACGCGGCCGGTGATGGTCAGGATCAGTTCATTGGAACAACCGGCGGCACCGTCGCAAATCAAACAAATTCTGCCTACGGGGCAGCGGTCCTTTGGACGGGTGGGGATGACATCACGGCTGGTGGCGCGGATACTGCCGGGGGAGCGCTTGATGCAGATAAGAGGATTAACATAGAGACGCGTCAAAATGCTAGCTATGCCTTAACTCAGTTAGATTTAGCTATCACGGCGGCTTCGTCGGAGAGGGCTCAGTATGGTGCTTATATCCGTCGGATGGAGCACACGGGCGATAACCTGACGAACGTGGCCAGGCACCAGGAACAATCCAGGAGCCGAATAGCTGATGC
>JAQWOJ010000105.1 GCA_029245905.1 Gammaproteobacteria bacterium | reverse complement strand
GCCAGAGGTACGGCCATTAGCGCGCGGCAGCTCCACTGGAGGATTACCGTACTTCGCTACCGTCAAAAAGTCTGGCTGCAATTCCGGTCCTTCGCTAAACGGATCCCCGCGAATCAAAAAGGGGGCAGGTGGCACCTCATAACTCCCTTCGCCGTCATGCAGAAAGCTGCCAGGAGCATCCATCTGGATGCGGCATTCAGGGCATCCTAAAACATTATCCCCGGCCCGATCTGGCGTGTATCGATAATCACCGTCAGTAACTACCTCAATCATTGGGGGCTCTTCTGGTCGCTCCGCTTCCACCTCACCAATCAGATCGCGCAGCTTTTCTCTTTTGGCTTTTGCCTCGTCAGGCATAGCCGCATCAACCTGATTTCGAGGAACGCCCAATGTGAGAACCTGGGCAGCAAGCAACTTTTGGCCGTCAGTACGCTCGTCCTCTGGAATCAAAACTGCCTCTAAAATATCGGAAGGGAATTCATTCCGAATTCTTTCAATCTTTAACTCAGTAAGATAGGGCTGTTCAATTTCCCTGATCTGTTCACGAATTGATGAAATACGATCATCAAACTCGGCAGTTCTCGAGAGATAGTCGAGCGCCTGCTCGTCTGGAAGCATAGGCCAGTCGGTTTCCACATAACCGAAAAGAGAAGCAGTCATGCTGTAATAATCTTTTTGCAGGATCGGATCAAACTTATGATCATGGCAACGAGCACACTGAATAGTCATTCCCAATACACCGCGACCCACAGTGGCGACGACATCGTCAAGATAATCCCAGCGGCGTTCCGGGTTATCTTTCTCTCGAAAGTTTACCCTCGGTCCGGCTCTCAAAAATCCCGTCGCTATGCGCGACTCGTGGGTGGTTTGATCGAGCTCATCCCCCGCGATCTGTTCAGTGATAAATTGGTTATGCGGCTTGTCGTTATTAAACGCATCCACGACATAATCACGATATCGCCAGGCATCGGCCCGATCGACGTCCTGTTCATATCCATCGGAATCCGCATAACGAGAGACATCGAGCCAGTGTCGACCCCAACGTTCTCCATAATGAGGCGATGCCAACAGCCTATCGATAAGCCTTTCCCATGCACCAGGGGCATTATCATTAATGAATTCCTCGGTCTCTTCTACCGTAGGCGGAAGGCCAACCAGATCGAGATAAGCCCGACGCAATAAGGTAACCTTTTGCGCTTGTGGAGCCGGGGTCAGGCCCTCTTCCTGTCGTTTTAGTTCGAGGAATGAGTCGATCGGATGGTCAAAAACACCAAGATCTGGAACTTGCCCTTTTTCTGGCAGCTGAAATGCCCAGTAACTTCTCGCCGAGGCTGGCACATCAGTGGCGAATGCCGAAAACTCACTACCCGCAACCGTCGTGGTCGGCCCGTCGTCCCAAACCGCACCGCTATTAATCCAGATTCGAAACTTTTCGATTTCCTCATCAGCGAGAGGCACGCCCAACGGCATTTGAGGGCCCTCAAGACCAGCCAGCTGGCGAAATAAACGGCTTTCATCAGCATTGCCCGGCACTATTGCGGGACCACGAGCACCCCCCTCCAAGGCAACTTCTCGCGTACTAAGATCCAGACCCGAGCTTTTTACAGCTTCACCGTGGCAGTTCCAGCAGGTCCGCTCCATGATGGGCCGGATTTCATGGGAAAAAAACTCGGCATCCGCTTGGGCCTGAGCATTAAAAGAGTAGGAGCCGAAAATCGCCAGAACAGCGAACAACGTCAATCGGTTCGATACCAGCTTAAAATTAAGCCTGATTCGCATCTTCACCTCACAAAGGCCCTTTGTCCTCGGGAGCCCATGGGAATTATTTTTATATAGAAACGATACCTCTCGACGCCGTTTTTGGCAACAAATTAAGCTCCTTTCAATGAAACTATCTTGTCGTTTTATTGCAGATTTTGACGAATACAGGCCCCAGGAAAACGCTAACTAATCCCCAGTTTTCAGGGCCATTTGCAGGACACGCGCGACATGCATTGCCTGCCGGCCAGTCCCGTGTTCAATCTGACTCCGGCAGCTTACGCCGTCCGCCACGACTAATGTATCCGACTCAGCCTCATTGATGGCCGGAAAAAGGCTCAAAGAACCCATCTCCATCGACGCGTCGTAGTGTTCCTTTTCATAACCAAAAGACCCCGCCATTCCGCAACAACTTGAGTCGATAGTTTCGATTTCCAGATCCGGGATTAGGTTCAGGATCCTCTCAACCGGGGACAAAACCGCAAAGGCTTTCTGATGGCAATGTCCATGGAGAAGCGCTCTTTTACTTTTTAAGGCTTGCAGATTTAATTCAAGGCAGCCGTTATCCAATTCGTTCGCAAGGAACTCCTCCAACATAAAACTATTTTGAGCGAGTCGCTTGCTTTCGTCTCCTGGAAACAAGACTAAATACTCATCTCTCAATGTCAGCAGACAGGACGGCTCAATACCTATAATTGGAACACCTCTCTCGACATAGGGTTTTAGAGTGCGCATTGTCCGAAGCACTTCAACTTTGGCCTCATCAACCATCCCATTGCTAAGGAAGGTTCGGCCACAGCACAATGAACGGCCTCCATCGAGCGGCACAGGGCAGTGAACTTGATAACCAGCAGACTTCAACACATCGAGCGCTGCGTTGGCGTTCTCGCTCTCAAAACAATTATTAAACGTGTCGACAAGCAGGACAACTTCTTTTGCTCCCTCTTCGGAAGCGGTAATCTCACCGTGATATCTAAAGTGATCGGTCCGCCATTTGGGCAGGCGTCGCTGACTCGATACGCCAATCAGCCACTCCGAAATTTTTGCAAGCCCTGGAACCTGATCGCGCAGGTTGAGTAAAAATCCGAACGCCTTGAGCTTGGGAGCATATCGCGGAAGATAAGCAAAGAGTTTCTCTCTAAAACCAACCCCATGCGTCCGATGGTAATGGTCAAGAAACTCAATCTTCATTCGCGCCATGTCAACACCAGTTGGGCATTCGCGTTTGCATCCCTTGCAGCTGACGCAAAGGTCCATGGTTTCGTACATGGCATCTGAACTAAAAGCAGACAGGCCTAGTTGACCTGTAATTGCTAGCCGAAGAGTATTAGCACGGCCCCGGGTCAAGTGCTGCTCGTTTTTTGTTATTCGGTAAGAGGGGCACATTGTACCCACGTGCGCCTTACGACAAGCACCGTTGTTATTACACATCTCGACCGCCCGGTGCAGCCCGCCCCAGTCCGACCAATCCAGTTTTGTATCTAGCTTGATCGGCTCATAGCCAGGCGCAAAGCGCATGATATTCCGATCGTCCATTTTATGCGGATTAACAATCTTACCCGGGTTAAATAAATTGAGTGGGTCGAAAGCTTTTTTCACCTCTTCAAAGTTTTGAACCATTCGCTTGCCAAACATTGGCTCATGGAACTCGGATCTGGAAATTCCATCACCGTGTTCTCCAGAATGCGAGCCCTTATATTCTCGAACCATCTCCAGGCATTCCTCGACAATTGAACGCATTTTAATTGAGCCCGATTCCTCTTTCATATTTAGAATCGGTCTAACATGCAATGTTCCAACCGATGCGTGAGCATAAAATGTGCCTGTCGTCCCATTTTTTTCAAATATCTCCGTAAGCCGGCGAGTGTATTCAGCCAAATCTTTGAGATCTACAGCACAATCCTCAATAAAAGAAATAGGCTTACCATCGCCTTTCATCGACATCATAATATTCAGGCCTTGCTTTCTTACTTCCCAGACCGCCGGTTGAAACTCATTGTCTGTCGCCTCAACAACCGCATTGGGGAACCCCATGTCCTCCATTAATTCTACAAGCCCTGCCAACCTAGCTAGCTGCTCTTCCTTCCCCTCACCAGCAAATTCCACCAGCAATAACGCGTCCGGCTCACCTTGAACGAAACGATCTACTGTAGCAGCAAACATAGGAATGGCGCGCGCTAGGTCAATCATCGTGCGATCAACCAGTTCGACCGCGTCAGGATTAAGCTTTACGATGTGCTGGGTGCTTTCCATTGCTTCGTAGAAAGTTGGAAAATGACAAATCCCTAATACTTTTTCCGGGGGAATAGGTTGTAACTGCAAGTGAATTTTCTGAAAGAACCCAAGGGTCCCCTCTGACCCAACCAATAAACTACCAAAGTTCGGGTTCTCTTTCGTTAACTCATCAATATTGTAGCCCCCAACCCTTCTTAGAAGCTTAGGGAAACGAGAAATAATTTCTTCTGACTCTCGCTGGCCCAGGCCTAAAAGCTGATTTGCGAGCTCATGGGGCACATCGCCGTTGCCAGTATCGCCATTAAGTTTTCTAAAGTGTGCCTTGCTGCCGTCAGCAAGTAATGCTTCAACAGAGCGCACATTGTGGACCATATTACCGTATCGAATTGAACGGGCACCGCAGCTATTATTTCCGGTCATTCCCCCGAGGGTTGCCCTATTAGCCGTTGAGACATCAACCGGATAAAACAACCCGTGCGGCTTTAAATGGCGGTTAAGATGATCCAGCACAAGCCCCGGCTGAACACAAGCCGTCTGATTTTCTTTGTCAAACCCAACAATCTGATTAAGATGACGGGTAGTATCAATTAATAACGCCTCCCCAATTGCCTGACCATTTTGCGAAGTGCCGCTCCCTCGGGGCAACACGGGAACGCCCTCCTCTTTAGCGATCTTGATGGCAGCCTCGACATCATCATCACTCTTCGGAACAACCACTCCAATTGGCATTAATTGATAAATGGAGGCATCTGTACTGTAACGACCACGGCTAAAGTCATCGAACAAGACGTCGCCTTGAATTTGTTGCCTGAGCTTGCGTGCTAAGGGGCTGATATTTGCCATCTAAATTTTTCTCAATTCTTTAAGAGGAGTCTTATACCATATAAATTTGACTGGGCTGAATAACAAAATATGTCTCAGAATCGCGGCCCGACTATTAATCTTACACAAGCAACCGTATTGAATTAAAAATATCACTCCATTACTCTAGCCGTAACATAATAATAAATATGACTATCTATAGGAGGTCTCGTGACATCGGCATCTTCCCCACTCCCAATAGCGTTTCTTAGTTTAATTCTGACCGGCACACTTGGAGCTCAAGAGTTTCAGCCAGGCTATATTGATCCAAACCCCATCCTTACAGCCGCCTCTGCAGCAATTGGCGAGGAGAGGCTTTCCTGCGTTTCGATTTCGGGCAGCGCATACTCAGGGATGGTGGGACAACAATATATGAACGGTTACGAGGTCGACTGGCCGAGAGGGGAAACTCTTAGAAACTATACGCGAACTATTGACTGGGATAACGTTCGCATGACCGAAACCTTTGATCGCGAACCCGGAAATAACCCGGCCTCATGGAAATACGGACTGGGCTGGTACGGTGGTACCCCCATACAGAGGAATGAGCGACAAATCTTCAGCCTTAGCGACCAATACGCCTGGCACCAAGACGGGCAAAATGAACCGTCGATAGCTGCCCGCCCTCATGATGCTGAGCGCTGGCAGCTGGACATGTGGCTAAATCCACATGGGTTCCTAAAAGCGGCTCGCCTGCCCGGAGCAAACCCTCGCGCCACCTGGCGATGGGAACTTGGGGAAATGGGCCGCGACGGAGCCACAGTCAATCCAGAAAAAGTCAGCATCGTTTCAATAACGGTTATGGGAAAGTACCGAGTTGACGCGACAATTAATTCAGAAAATCTATTGCAACGAATTCACACATGGATCCCAGATTCAGTGCTCGGTGATACAAACTATGAACATGAATTTTCGAACTCGGATTACATCGATATCGGAAATGGAATTAAATTCCCGACAAATTGGCACCACCATACTGGCTGGGATGACAACTATCAGGCGCAGAGTATCAACGCTGGACATAATGCATTTGGTGGACGACAGGACAATATAGTTGCAAATACTTGTCCAAGGGATATTGAAATACCGCCCGAAGTGCTAGATGCAGATTTCTCAGAAACCGTAGAGGTCGAAAAATTACGGGACGGGGTCTTCCTTTACGGTGGTAGTTCTCACAATAGTGTTGTCGTAGAGTTTGAAGATTATATCGCTGTTATAGAGGCTCCTCTTAATGAAAACCGCAATCTTGCTGTAATCGATAAAATCGTTGAGCTAATTCCTGACAAACCTATACGTTTTTTAATCAACACTCACCAACATCACGACCACATTGGGGGCTTGAGAACATACATGCACATAGGTGCCACGATAATTACTCATTGGAAGAATTATGATTTTTATACCAACGATGTTTTGAATTACTCTCCGCGGACCCTAGAACCGGATATGCTAAGCCTGTGGCCGCCAACCGAACTGGCGGAGGGCTACCAATACGAAACTGTCCGTGAGAATTACGCTTTGAGCGACGGCCATCGTTTAATGCAGCTTTCGTATGTGCACCCGCTAAGCCACTCTGAGGGTATGCTTGTGGCCTATCTCCCTGAGGAAAAGTTGCTTATTGAAGCTGATCTATTCGATTCATCTGATTTGGAATTAACAACTGAAGCTTCTACCGACAACCGGAGTCTCTACAATCATGTTCAGCGACTCGGCTTGGACGTTGAGATCATCGTACCCATCCATGGAAAACCGACCGAATGGGCAAAATTCACGGAAATTCTAAATTGATCGCTTAGCGATTTGTCTCACCGGAACCTATTGGAGTCTTCTCCATGTTAAGGTCCCGGTTATGCGTCCTTCATTATTTTTTATGGACAAAGTAAGAAGGTCATCGGTCAAAAATTCAAAGTATCGCACGTTATCACCTCCGACCCATTCTGGCACCATGGGAGAGCCTTCTACGTGGTGAGTAACGGTTCCATCGCGCAGATTCCATGATACCTTTCCCCAGTAGCCGAATCCTCCGATTGTGCGCTCAGAAGAATTTGAAGCGCGAGCAGGCAAATCTATCGGCATTCCGAGACCAGACATATTCTCAAACTTGTCATAGCTAAGTCTTCCGATATAGTTCATGTCCCGTCCTGTACCATCCTCAGAGAAAGCAAAATAACTTACCAGCTCATAATCTCCGATAAACTTTTGCTTAACCAAAGCTAGTTCTTCCGCGGCGAAAGATGCATTTATGAAAAATAACGACAACAAAGAAAGCGATTTTATTTTCATTATTAGCTCCTCAAGAATTCAAGATCAGTAACCAACAGCAGCACCGTCTCCTCGTCGAGAATCAGAAGCGCCCTCAAAAAGACCCTCTTCGCTATTGTAATAGACACCCATCGCCGCTCCTTGCGAGCTGCGCTCCTGCACTCTATGTCCTTTGCTCTCATAGAGACGAAGGGTATCAGCGGAAATAGCGTTAGCTTCAATTCTTGTAACATCCGGTAACCACTGAT
Organism: Gammaproteobacteria bacterium; assembly: GCA_029245905.1. GTDB lineage: Bacteria > Pseudomonadota > Gammaproteobacteria > Pseudomonadales > Pseudohongiellaceae > UBA9145. The sequence continues at coordinate 23,989 of JAQWOJ010000105.1, read as the reverse complement.
GATGAATCCGACCAGCTTCGATCGCTTCAGCGATATTAAACCCATGGTCGATAACGTTAAGGATAGTTTGCATAGTAGTGTTAATGATTGTCTTACCGCCCGGGCTGCCCGTAGCAAACAAGGGCCTTCCTTCAAGGGCAACAATTGTCGGAGTCATCGATGAAAGCGGTCTTTTCTCGGGCGCAACTAAATTAGGCGCCGTACCTATATTTCCTCTAATATCTGTGAGACCTGGCGTTGCATTAAAATCCCCAAGCTCGTTGTTTAACAAATACCCCCCTCCCTCAACCACAATTGCTGAGCCATAGCCAAACTCTAAAGTGTAGGTGAGACTGACCATGTTGCCATCTTTATCAACAACAGAAAAATGAGTAGTCTCCTCACTTTCATAGGCTTGAGCAAAATCTAAAGGTGAACTCTCAGATTTCTTATCCAAATTAATTGAAGCTTGCAAGGTGGATGCGTAACCTTTATCCAGCAACCGATCAAGCGGCATCGCTTCATTAAAATCTGGATCTCCCAGGTGTTCAGCCCGGTCCGCATAGGCTCGTCGCATGGCTTCGGTAAGCACATGTAAATATTCTGCCGAATTATGGCCCATTGCCGAAAGCTCATAGTTCTCCAAGATATTTAGCATTTCAACAAGAACAATTCCTCCTGAACTCGGCGGGGGCATACTGATGATCTCATGACCCCGATACATGCCTCGAATGGGCTCCCGCTCAACAGCCTCATAACGCTCAAGATCTTCTTCCGTAATCAATCCTCCATTCGCCAGCATAAAATCTGCCAACCTTTTCGCATTCTCTCCCTTATAAAATCCGTCTTTGCCGTCTTGCTGAATTAACTCCAAAGTATGTGCAAGGTCAGATTGGATCCAAATCTCATCTATTTCATATAAGGATCCATCTTCTCGAAAAAATTTCTCCGCAGACGAAGGATACTGACGAAATCGATTTGCACTTCTGGAGAAACCAGTCTGGAGAGCATAAGTTATTGGGATCCCGTTTCGAGCTAACGCAATTGCCGGAGCAACAAGATCGGCCCAAGGCAAGACCCCTAACTCCTGATGCGCTTTAAACAATCCCGCTACGGTACCAGGCACTCCGATTGCCAGCATGCCCAAATGGTTCGAATTATTAACAACCCTCCCATCCGAGCCAAGATACATGTCCTCAGTTGCTGCAAGCGCAGCTTTTTCTCTAAAATCGAAGGTGGTAGCATGCCCATCCCCTCCGTGGTAGACCAAGAACCCGCCACCACCAATATTTCCGGCACTCGGCCAAGTTACCGCTAAAGCAAACGCTGTAGCGACCGCTGCATCGACAGCGTTACCCCCTTGCTTCATGGCCTCTACCCCAGCTTCCGACGCAAGTCTTGAAGCACTTGTAACTATGCCATTCTTAGCTCGAACAGGGGTTCGACCACCTTCCGAGAACGACAGGGATGGAATTACAAAAATGAGAACGAAGCAAACGCTTTTCGTTAAACCATTGGGAAATATGGACCGAATCATTCTAAACCTCTTGGAAATTTCATCAGAATCAATAGCTCTGCAGGGTGCAAAGTGGCTGGACTGTCATCATATGATATTCCAGGCTTAACCTTATTAGCAAATATCAAATTACCGTCCCCTAAAGCTCAAAGCTTGTTTTCCTATCTAGCAGGCAACCTTGTAACCTTTGCTAAAAAATAAATTCAAGAGAAACACGTAGCAATCCTTTCTTTTTATGACTAAGGTTAATATCTTTTAAAGCTATTTGTCCTAGGTCATCTCTAATTATGAATAAAACTAAATTTTTAAAAATTTTTGTCATTCTTTCGATTTCCGTTCCACTTTATGGTTGTGGTGAGAGCGAAGAGCAACTCTCTGAAAGAGCCCATGAAATACATAATCGTGTCATAACATTGGATACGCATGCCGACATAAATACTGAAAATTTTACTGCTACAAGAAACTATACCCAGGATCTCGATACGCAAGTTAATTTACCTAAAATGCAAGCAGGCGGACTGGATGTAGCGTGGTTTATAGTTTATACCGGACAAGGCGACCTCTCTCCGCAGGGTTATGAGAATGCTTATGCGAATGCTACTGACAAGTTCGATTCGATTCATCGTCTCACGGAGGAGATCGCACCAAATACAATTGAATTAGCCTACACTTCTGAAGATGTCCGCAGAATAATAAAAACTGGGAAAAAAGTTGCGATGATTGGAATAGAAAACGCCTATCCAATTGGCCTCGATATACCAAAGTTAGAGGAGTTCTATGAGCGGGGCGGAAGATATATGTCTCTCGCACATAATGGCCACAATCAATTTTCTGACTCACATACGGGAGAAGAACTTAAGAACTACATGCATGGCGGCCTGAGTGAGATCGGAAGACAAGCTATCATTGAAATGAATCGACTAGGAATAATGATCGATATTTCTCACCCGTCAAAAGATTCAATTATGCAAACCCTTGAACTAAGCACTGCACCGGTAATAGCATCCCACTCTTCTGCGAGAGCATTAACAAATCACACTCGCAACCTTGATGATGAAATGTTGATCGCAGTTAAGGCAAACGGTGGTGTTGTGCAAACGACCGCATTTAGCAGTTACGTAAGCGAAGAGAGACGAAGATTTTTAGCAGAGGGCCGAAAGAAATTGGAGACGGAAATAGCGGCCCAACTTGGCTTCGAAATTTTATCCATTTCCGCGATTGAACACCTTTCTACCGCAGATAAAGATATTTATGACGAAAACGTAAGCGAACTAAACACTCTACTGCGCTCTCGTTTAAATCGAGAGGTAAATGACTTAGCACCACCAGCAACAGTATCGGATTTTGTGGATCACATTGACTACATGGTTAATCTCATAGGTATTAATCACGTCGGCATTAGTTCTGACTTTGACGGCGGAGGAGGAATACAAGGTTGGAACGATGCCTCGGAAACTTTTAATGTCACGCTCGAACTCGTGCGCCGCGGGTACACTGAAAAACAAATCAGCAAGTTATGGGGAGAAAACCTGCTCGCCGTTATGGATAAAGTTCAGAGAGTCGCAGCACAAATTCAAAACCAATAAATTGCGTCCCAGTTTTGTGTAAATCCTAAAGGCTCTCTATCTTTTCAACGAGCCGATCTGCTTTGACCAGAATCGCTTTCCGTTCGTCTTCTTTTTTGCGATACCAACTGCTATAAACCAATGCGTTACGCGGATTTTTCGCTAATTTGTCCTTGTTAGCTTCTAGAAAACGCCAATAAAGGCTGTTGAAGGGACAGGCTTCTTCTGTGGTAACCTCTTTAGCCTTGTAGCGGCAATTCTTACAATAATCGCTCATTTTGGAAATATAGTTTCCGCTCGCGGAGTATGGCTTTGAGGCAACCATCCCTCCATCAGCATATTGGGACATACCTCTTGTATTTGGAAGTTCGGCCCACTCAATTCCATCAATGTAAATGCCCAGATACCAATTATCGACTTCATCCGGACTAACGCCAGTCAACAAGCAGAAATTTCCTGTGATCATGAGACGATGAATATGGTGCGAGTAACTGTACTGAAGAGAATCGTCAATAGCGCGGTGCATACATGCCATTTTTGTTTCTCCAGTCCAGAAAAACCCGGGGAGCTTCCTTTCAGCTTTAAAGTAATTTTTTTCCTTATAAGCAGGCATATTTATCCAGTAAAGTGCACGGATAAATTCTCGCCATCCCAAAATCTGCCGCACAAACCCTTCTATTTGAGCAATAGATATTAGTGGCTTCTTCGTCTCATACGCATGAAGCGCGGTCTTCATAACTTCTAAAGGCGAAAGCATTTTCGAATTCAAAGCGAAGCTTAAACGCGAATGATACAGACTCCAACCAAGGTCACGATCAGTTGCCATGGCATCTTGGAATCGTCCAAAATTAGGTAAGCATTTTGCGCAGAAGAATTCTAAAAGTTCTAACGCCTGAACTCTCGACACTGGCCAGGGTAATTGGTCTGGAATTTTCCCAACAAATTGAACATTGTGCCTTTTTAAACGAACAAGAACCTCTTCTATATTGTTAGAGAAAATTAGTGGATTTGGAATCTGACTTATATCGGATTGAGAAAATTTCTCTCTGTTTTGTTTATCAAAATTCCATTCTCCGCCAATGGGTTCAGAGCCGTTCATCAAAATACCAAATCTTTTCCGCATGCGACGGTAAAAACTCTCCATCCTGTGAGATTTTCCTGGCGCAAAATCTTTTTCTATTTCAGAGAACGGAAACAGGAAATGGTCCGAGTCATGCTCCTCCACCAATACGCTCCGATCTAACCGCAATGATCGAAACTGATTTAGAAGTCTGAGCTCATCGGGCCGCTGATAAAAAAATTGAGTAACAGAATGCTCCACAATTTTTGCCTCGATTAATGCTGCCAGGTTATCAAAAGCTATGGTCTCGTCCAGAGTGAGGTGTACCACTTGATGGCCTTTCGCCCTGAGCCCTTTTGCAAAATTTTCCATCGATAAAAAAAACGCACAAATTTTTTGAACGTGTTGGGTACAGTATGCGGTTTCCTGGTAGAGCTCCGCGAGCACAAATAACCTGTTACCATCAACCTTTGAAAACCATGGGTGCTGGAGATCTAACTGGTCCCCCAACAACCAATACATCGACTCAAACGGTTTCTTTTTCATAAGCTCCTGATTAATTTTCATACTCTCTGTAACGAAAGCGACGAAGAGGCAGATCTCCTCAGATCTAAAATTTGGTAGCCAGCGTTCAAACTGTTAGGAATTAGCAAATGGTTAGAGCGTGAATTTTAAGTCAGTAACTTCTTCTCTAGGGTATTGTGGCCTCATCCCGATTGCAGCGGGTGTTGCCTTAACGTGGTGGAACTTAGAAACTAGTTTCTTTGATGGCCCGACGTTGTTTGTAGGTTACTCCGCATTGATACTCTGTTTCCTAGCAGGAGCCATTTGGGGCCGAGTCCTGAGCGGCGTTTCCTCTCGACGCGGCAGTTTAATGCTGATCGGGTCCAATGCCATAGTGATAATAGCTTGGCTGGCTCTTCTTATCTCCTCTGAGTTTTTCGCGCTGGGAATCTTAATTTTATCTCTTGGATATGTGGCAATCTTGGTTGGCGAATTTCGCTTTGCTAAGCGACTGATGTCCGGAGTGACTTTAGATTACCTTCAGCTCCGGTTCACTCTGACGATTCTCATTTGTCTTGGGCACGTTGGCATCATCATCGCGTATGTCTAACGAACCGGCAAAACTCACCCTTTTTTACGACAGCACTTGCCCGCTCTGCGCTCGCGAGATGGAGGCCCTGAGCCGCTTAAATGTCGACGAAAATTTAGCTTTTGAAGATATTCACTCGGAAGACTTTAATCTTAGATATCCAGACATTGACCCTGAAAAAGCGTCCGCAGTCTTTCATGGCCGCTGTCGAGGGGGGATGATGATTTACGGGCTAGATGTTTCAGTTCAAGCGTGGAACTTAGTAGGGAGAATGAAATGGCTGCAGATTTTACGCCTTCCTGTTCTTAGGTTTTTTAGTGATTTGGCCTATCGTTTCTTCGCGCGTTATCGCTCTCAAATTTCGTTTGTACTAACAGGAAAGTCCAAGTGTATTGAGTGTGATCTGAAAAAACATTCCCCGAGATTAAATGATGCAGTCAAGTAATGAGCTGGTCGCACCGATTTCGGACTCTTGGCTTATTATCGGCGCTAGCAGTGCCATAGCCCAAAAATTAATCAGCGAATGTTTGAAGCAAGATGAAAGAACAAAAATCTTCGCCGTAAGCCGCTCGCCGAAAGGGAAGATCTCCAATGGAGCGGAGAAGAGAGTTCATTGGATACAATCTGACTATTCTGAGGCGTCTATCATTGAGATCGTAGGCGTCCTAAAGGAGAAAAAACCTCGAATCCGTCAGGTGATTATTTGCAACGGCATTTTGCATAATGAAAAATTTTCTCCAGAGAAAAGTTTAGTCGAGATAAAAATCGATAACCTACAAGAGGTCATGCGAATTAATGCCTTCATACCAATGCTGTGGGTAAAACACCTAAAACCAGTCCTGACTAAAAGCAAGAGGTGCACAATTACAGCGTTTAGTGCACGGGTTGGAAGCATCGAGGACAATAGAAAAGGCGGTTGGTATTCTTACCGTGCTTCCAAGGCCGCGCTGAATATGTTGATGAAATCAGCTTCTATCGAATACTCACGTTCGCCCAAGCATGTGAATTTTGTATTGTTTCATCCCGGCACAACCGAATCAGCTCTCTCCCGCCCTTTCCTTGAAAGAGTTACAAAAGAGTCAATTTTTCAACCGCAGCTAGTGGCAGAATATTTAATCGAAATACTTGCAAATTCAAACAAAGACGATGATTTAAAATTTCTTGCGTGGAACGGGGAAACTGTTCCTTGGTAACGATTGAAGAATAAATAAAACCCCGAGATTTCTGATTAGAAGTCCCGGGGTTGGCGGCGGTAGCCAGCTATTTATTATTCTTCAGGATTCCCAATAGGAGTGCCTTCTTTACGAAATTCGCCATACATGTACTCTTCCGCGAATTCTACGCACTTAAATTCAAGTAGCTGCATGTCATCTTGAACATGACGGTATAAAGGAAAGCTGACCGTCCAAGGCTCAGTGAAGGTATTAGGGTCCGTTATAGTGGCAGAATAATTGACGTGGTTAGGACCCCCAGGCGTCCATCGCTCCTCTACTACCATCTCAAAGCTATGAAAATTTCCTGCTCTATCGAACCAAGTATCTTCCATCTGGCCTGTTACGCTTATCACTAAAGTATCGCCCTCCCATGTTGCATTCGAATGGCCCATCCACGCATCAACTTGAGAAACAATCTCTGGCTGATCAACGTAAACGATGCGATTCGATTCAGCGAACTCATACGCAATTAAGATAACATCTTGCGACTGCACAATCTGAAACGGGAAAGGTAAATAATTCGCCCGAGGGACTCCGGGCATAAAACATTTTGCCAACGGATCTTTTGTTATAGCATCTCGCGCATTTTCTTCCTTCTGTCTGCGACTCACCTCATTATACGGAATCCGGCCGCCGTCCACGATCCCCAGACTAGCCGGCTTCGCGGAGAACGCACCCATTTCTCTCGGATACGGGCCATACGCTGCCGCATGCGGCTCTACATCATAGTGAGCTGAAGTCATTGCCTGCCATATACCACTGAAGTCAGGCTTCCCGCCCGGAGTACGAGGAAATTCGTCGAGCGCTTGACCCCCAGCAGTTCCTGCAAAAAAAACAATAGCTGTGAACGGAAGTAATTTTTTTAATATATTTTTCATTGATAAACCTTAATTCAATATGCCTTGGTACTGAGAAATTTATACATATAAACTCTCGCGAATAATGAAGCTCCGAGATCTTGGAAAGCGCGATTAAAAGCTAATCGCGCTCACCCACCTCAACACCTTCTGAAACAAGCCTCTCTTCAACGCGAGCACCACGAAGAGTATTCATCATGCCATAGTTACCCTCATGGCAAGCGTATTCATATATTTGTCCCGCCATTTTTATCATAGGGACAACAGCGGTGATCTTGTCCGTAAAGGTACCTGGATCATCAACAGTGAATTCATAGTCAACTACGTCATAAGCAACACGAGTGAATTTTTCCGTTAAGACTGCGTCATAGTTTTGACCGGCCGCACCGAAAGATTGCCGGTAGCCATTAAAGTTCTTAGTTTCGACTACCAGAGTATCACCATCCCAGAAGCCACGAGAGTCGCCAGACCACAAACGTATATCGTCATCAAGAGCTGGCTTATCTACGAGGGTCACAATACGCGCATCATGAATCATTTCAGTCATAATCACCGCAGTATCTCTATTTTGAATAATCTGCATGTTATTGTTGTAAAGGCTAGGCGTAAACGGAGGTCCAGAATTAAACCCCACGATACAGCGCTCAGAAAGCCCCCTATCCTCTGGTCCTGTTTTATCTATGCCTCCGACTACATAACGAACCGGCCTATCGCCTGGCACATCTGGCCCTAATCCACCAAATTGAACATTGGCACCTTCAACATAGGAAGGCTGGCGTCCATCCTCCGGATATACTATATGCGATGTGCGAACGACATCTCCAAGCCCCGCAGTCTCAAACCAGAAGTCATTGTAGCCTCCTGGGTTACTACCTTCATCAGGCACATCTGGAATATTTATCCTTGCAGCCGCCTCATCCGCTGCCCTGCGGCCCGCCATGATTGCGTCTCTGCGCTCCTGGATTTCTTCTTGAGTCAAAAATTCCTGCGACCCATATTTCGTCGGTCTCTGCATAGGTATGTCAGAAGAAAAATTCCATACCCCTTGCAAATCTGGCTGCCCCCAATCGGTACGGGGCGCCTCATATTCACCATTTGACTGCGCCGCAGCAAAGCCGCAGAACACCATAAGTATTGTAGTTAAAGGAAGTAATTGGATTCTCATATATCAGGTCCCCTTCGGTTGTTCAAACTAGCGGCCTAAGGTAGATGTTTAGGCGACAATAATCAATAAAAACCCAGTTAATTGCGCCCAATGGCAAGGTCTAGGAGACCAATCCCCGAGCCAGGTTTCTCAGGATAACTCGAAGAAAAATGAGTGATAGTTGCTACGCTGTCGGCGACAGCTCCTGTGTAATAAAGCTTATAACTCTTATTTTCGCTGACCAGTTTGCAAATACTGTAGCACCGCAGTGGGTTACTGCTTCCTACGTTGAGTCCGAAAGAGCTATCTTTCTCATGAAAGCAACGTTTTTTATTTAGCTTTGCAAACGCTAGTTACGAGTGTATCTCGTAAGCAAACTAGAGGTATCCAGCCTTCCACCACCCTTTGATTGAACTTCCGCGTAGAAGTCATCAACCATTTTTACAAGCGGCATGTCTGCCCCATTTCGTTGAGCTTCCTCAAGCGCAATTCCAAGGTCTTTTCGCATCCAATCAACCGCAAAACCAAATTCATATTCATCATTTAGCATTGTCTGATAGCGATTTTCCATCTGCCAAGATCCTGCAGCTCCTTTTGAAATCGTTTCAATTAGGTCTTCGCCATTCAGTCCCGCCTTGATCGCAAAATTTATCGCTTCAGCCAATCCCTCAACCACCCCTGCAATACAAATTTGATTTGCAGCTTTTGCTAACTGGCCATTACCGGCAGGACCCAATAACTTGTTAAATTTTGAATAAACATCGATGACTGGTCTAGCAGCCTCATAATCCGACTGATCCCCGCCTATCATGACCGTCAACGCTCCATTCTCAGCGCCCGCTTGACCTCCAGACACGGGAGCATCCAAAAACCTCTTACCTAGATTCCTTGCCTCTTCATCGAGCTCCCGGGCGAGCGAAGCCGAAGCGGTCGTGTGGTCCACGAGGATTGCACCTTCTTTCATCCCCGCCAAAACGCCATCTTTACCAAGTACTACTTGCCTCACGTCATCATCGTTACCAACACAAACCAAGACTATATCGCAGCCTTCCGCAGCTCGGGCTGGTGTATTCGCCCAAATGCCGCCGAACTCCTCACACCATTTTTCTGCTTTTTCTGGTGTCCTATTAAACACGCAGATGTCCATGCCCGCAGCTTTAACATGCCCAGCCATGGGGTAGCCCATAACTCCAAGTCCAATAAACGCCACTTTCATTCCTTTACTCCAAAAAATTATCTAATTGAATTCTGAATTTTTGTAAACAGACTTACCCCGCGCAAACGTCTCAACAATTGAGATGCTATCGAGATCTATAGGGTTGATCGCGAGCGGGTTTTTTTCAAGTACCACAAAATCAGCTCGTTTGCCTACCTCGATACTGCCTTTCTCATCCTCTTCAAAATACTGATACGCAGCACCTTGAGTTACAGAATAGAGCGCCTCTTCTACAGTCACTCTTTGATCAGGACCTAAAACGTACCCACTTCGTGTTAAGCGATTAACAGAGATCGAAAGTAACCTCATTATATTCGGAGGGACAATGGGCGAGTCGTTATGCACGGTAAACGGAATACCCCTATCGATTGTAGCTCTCAAAGGGCTAATAAAGTTAGCCCTATCGTCTCCAAAACTAAGCCTGTGCCAGTCACCCCAAAAAAACGGATGTGCCGCATAATATGATGGTACGATTCCCAAGTCCCTTACTCTGTCCAGCTGATCAGGTCGGATCAATTGCGCGTGTATAATGACGGAGCGATGATCGGGCAATGCTCTACCAGAGATGGCCCCCTCAATACCATCGATCATTAACTCAATCGCCTCATCGCCATTAGCGTGTGCTAAAACCGGCACTCCTCTCGAGAGTAATCGATCGATTCGAACTCTGTATGCATCTGGATCATAACTCGCGTATCCTGAATAGCTCTCTTCAGCTCCTGGGGGACCAGCGTCATAGGGTCGAGACATCCAGGCAGTGCGACCCTGAGGGCTGCCATCTAAGGTGAATTTAACTCCTCCGATACGGACACCGCCGGTATAGTCAGTGTCAATATTAACCTCTGACAGCTCATCGTCTGAAAGCGGATTACCCATAATATAGGCAACAATATCCACGGCAAATGGCTCCGTGGTAGCCTCTTTTTTTAATGCCTCAACGTAGCTGGTACTTACATTACTTTCTTGAATTGTAGTGATGCCGTAACTAGCGTAAATGTCTGCGGCCTCTCTGCGTAAATCCCAGCCCAGGTTCTCATCTAACAGATCGCCTGTCGCTGGGAGAAGCGCCATCGCAGTTTCCTCCATAACACCGTCAGGTTCATTGCTACCCATCCGCCTTCGAATCACTCCGCCCGCGGGATCAGGTGTGCTCGAGTTAATCTGATAATTTTCAAGAGTCACAGAGTTAGAAGCGGCTAGATGGCCAGAGACATGCCTAAGCACTATAGGATGAGAAACCGAGGCTTTATCGAGATCATCTCGATTTGGATGCCGCCTCTCCGCAAGCAAGGAGTCGTCATACCCGTAGCCATAAACTAACGCACCTTCCGGCAGATCATTATCATTAATCCAATCGCGAATCGCTGCGACAATATCATCAATGCTCTCCATTTCTCCCACCGGTGGAGAGGAAAGGTCAAGAAGAGCAGAGTAAACCGCTACGGCTCCAAAATGACCATGAGCATCGATGAATCCGGGCAGTAATGCCTGATCTCCTAATTCTATTACCCGTGTATATCCCCCGCGAAACTGCAGAACATCTTCCCCATTACCTACATAGGCAATCCTATCTCCAATAACGGCAACTGAATCTGCATTAAAACCATCCATGGTAATTATGTTATCGCCAAGAAAAATCAAATCAGCCATTTGCTTGTTTGACTGAGCAGACTGTTCTTGGTCTGGCGAGCAGGAACTAAAAAAAACTAGGCATGATAAGGATATGAGGAAACGAATACTGTGAAACAACGAAGGATTTCTTTTCATTTTTTTCTTCTTTGTATTACAAATTGTTCGGTTAAGATCATAATCTCTTAGCGTGCTCAAAAAGACGGCCGCCGAGAAGAAACAACCCAAGCCCAATTATTCCTGAGGCCGCCGCAACCAAATAAGATGGCTGATAAGAATTTGAGTTAGCGGCATATACTAACCCCAGTATCGCTGGCCCCAATGCGGTACCCCAGGAGGACATTAGGTTAGTGACAGAGAATATCCTAGCATAGTCTTTAACACCAAAAGCTTCCGCAATTAAAAGCGGTTGCAGCATAAGTAAGTTACCAACAGTCGCCCCGAAAATCGCCAGCCCGAAACAGAGGGTAATCACAGTGTAGCCCGACGACAAAATGATTAGCGACGACGCTTGCAAAATCATCATGATTATCGCAAATTTTCGAATTGACATCTGGTCAACGATCCAACCTCCCGTTAGCCTACCCAGTATGCTAAATACTGGTAATATTGCGACCGCGATTGCTGTTTCTGCCTCACTCAGTTGCTCCCTCACTAATCCATACTGATGAGCGATTCCGCCAACTTGCGCCGCCATCAAAAAAATATAAGAAAAGCTGACAGCCCAAAAAAATTTCCCTCTTATCGCCTCTCGAAAAAACAACCCATCCTCAATCCCCCCTAGCGCTTTCTCCTCAGAAGGCAGAGGTGTCGATTGAAGTTCTTCTCCGTCCAATCGTAAACCGACAGACTCAGGGCTCGCCCTTAGGTAAAGCCAAGCGACTGGAACTACACCTAACAAATATACCACTCCCAAAAGAGGGGAAGCGATTTCGAATCCTAAAGATTCCACCATCAGTATGGACAAAGGCGTAATTATGACTCCTCCAAGCGAAAGTCCTGTTGAAGCAACTGACAACGCCATAGCTCGTCGCCGCTTAAACCACTTTGCAACAAGCGTCGTAGCCGGAATTAACGAAGAAGCGGAAAAGCCTGCGCCAAAAACCCCATAGACGAAGAACAACTGCCAAGTCGTCGAAACATAAGCTAGAACACTCAGCGAAAAGAAAGAGACTAATGCCCCTGCAGTGATACAAATGCGGGGGTCATAGCTCTCAACCCACTTAGCAACAAAAAGCCCAGTTATTCCTCCAGTCAGGAAAAATATTGATACCGCCGTCGAAGCAATGCTGACGGTAAAAGCAGGTTGCTCGGCCAAAGCATTCAAGTAAATTGCATGATTATAAAAACTTAACCCGCTAGTAAAAGTAAGGAGAAAAAATATCGCGCCAACGATTTTCCAACCATAATAAATTTGACCTGGCTCTTCATTTATCATTCTGGGTCATTTCTGCAGACGCGTTGTGAAAAGTAAAGTAACCCGTGAACATTTCATCCCAACTATTGAGCCCAAACTTTAACTCCTTATCTGGATCTGGATTTGTTGGGTTTGATATAGAATTGTCAAATGCACCAATTACATGCACGCGAGTGCCTGCGGCGATAACTTCAGGCTTATCCAACGTATAATGCGGCTGCCATCCGTAGTTGTACGCGGGAATACTGAATATTTCGCGCAGTACTCCGTCAACCTCCTCAATCGCAAATTTCATTTTTTTCCCTCGATAGTTCATCTTGGCCCTAACCCCAGTCAACACCACGTTTTCCTCAAACAGATGTGCAGCGCGAATCAAATGATTAGGCTCATTCGGAGGCACTATAAATCTCGCCGCTACAGCTTGAACAAAACGCTCCTGCAGTTTTTTTTCCTCACTAAAATACAGCGCTAACTGGGATGCATCAGTAGTTCGCTGGCCATTAGTAACGTAGTGAAACTGCATAGAAAGTTTGTATCCTTTTGGTATAAAGACACCTGTCCCTTTGGGGAAAATCTCAACATTCGACTTGCCGGGCGAGTAACTACCTAAAAATCGTCTGGTTACATCTTGTTCGTTTCGCTCAGGGCCCCAAAAATCTTCCTCTGGCGCAGTAACAAACGTAACCAAGTGGTGCAGAACAGAGGAGTCTCCAGGCTTATATTGAATCGCTCGAACCCATTTATCCTCGTCGAATTGCAAGTCAATGTCATCATAGATGTAATCCAATACACCAGTGGGTGGAACGTCATTACTAGCGCCTGAGGCTATGTGGTCAGGCGGGCCAAGAACCCAATCTTCGATTGGCGAAAAGTTAAAGGACTCAAGGGGGTCAGATTCACCAGTCCCCCGGGGCGCACCAGCATTAATCCAATGCACTAGCGTTTGCATTTCAGACTTCTCCAATCGCCTAGCGTCGTCTGAGTGGCCGATGTATGGATCTACCTGTGTTGGTGGCATCCGCTTATTTAGGATGACCTCGCGGATCATCGGGGACCAGCCAAGCAACATAATGTAGCTATCCAGAGCGAACGGACCCACACCTCCTTGCCGATGACACTCAACGCAGTTCTCTATAATTATAGGTGCTACTTCGGTTTCATAGTCAGGTGGAAACTGAGTGTGTTGTTCAACTAAAGGGTATTTAAGCTCGCAGCCAGGCAACTCGAATTTTAACGTATCTTCTATTCCAGAAAGCGAATCCAAAGTCTGTGGCAAGTCATCCGATGTAGACCCCCTAAAATAAACGGAGAGGCGTTGCGGGTTTAAGACTATGACCTCGCCGGCTTTTTGAATTCCTAGCGACTCAGAAACTAACTGGCCGTCATCTTCAAGCATGGGCAATCCTATTTCGAAGTTGGCCAGCTGAGACCTACCCAGGTCTAGAGAGTCAATCAACAAAAAATCAATATCTCGTTCAGAAAACTGATTAGCAACCGTTTGGTAGTCTTGAACCATTGAAGGCATCGATTCGCAAAAATGGTCATACGCCATAAGGACAACCGCATCGCGATGCTTGTAGCGGCTAAGTTGATGAAATTCACCAGAATCGTCCAAAAGCGCAAAATCGAAAACTCGATCAAGCGCTGCGAGAGATGAAAGAGGGCACGCGACGGCCCAGACAGAAAAACAGAGTATGATTTGTTTGTTCATTAGTTTTCTACAAGCGTTTGGTTTAGACCAACCTTCGCGACTCGTGTAACAATTTGTAAAACACAACGACACAAGATCACTGTTTCTAATCCTCATAACTAGACGTAGACTGATTTGGAAGCTATCCTAGCGCCCCTGCTAAACGTTTTACAACTCAAAAAAAAGTTTATTCACGGACGGACTTCAAAAAGTAGGAATTGTCCAAAGGATTACAACTTGACAGTTTCGGGAGAGAGATTAAATGCGAGTTAATTCTAAATTTATTGCGGTAGCTGTTTTGGGGCTTTTTGTTTTCCCAGTTATCAATACATATGCCCAGTCTGTAGATAATGGGCGTTTTTTAAGCCTTGCACCGCCTGGGGGATTGCCAATCATACCGGTCCTAGAGGGATGGATTTCTAATCCTGATGGCACCATCAGTTATTCTTTTGGAATCATAAATCGTAATGATGAGCCTGTAGATATTCCGCTAGGTGAAAACAATTATATAGAACCGGCTCAGTATGATGGCGTGCAGTCCACTCACTTTCCAGCAGGCAGATCTACCGGAACATTCACCGTGACTGTTCCCTCTGAAGATCAAGACATTGATATCTGGTGGTACCTCAAAACCGGCGAGAGCGAAGTTCTTAAAGTCCCAGGACGTTTTGGATCAAGCGCCTACGAACTAGACTTCATTCTGCCTCGCCCACAGGGCGGGCTTCAACCGCGCGTGGGTGTGGGCGAAGATGGTCAGCAACGGGGCGCGCCTTATGGTTTAACCGGCAACATACAAGACTACCCTCGGAATCCAGCTCAGGTTGGCATACCCGTTGAACTGATCATCAATGCCACGGATCCAGCAGAACGCGACGCTGATGATCCGCGCTTTCAAGAGGCAATTGCCATGGGCGTAACTTTTGCAAAGCACCAAGGACCGGGTGACGTTGAATTTACCCGACATCCAGACACAGAAATACCAGAAAACCCCTATGCAGAAGACAACCCACGATTCCGATTTTTCCGAGCACCGGAAGTGAACCAGCTTCAAATTGAAGGACCCGCAGGCGTCGGTCGCGTATATGCGACTTTTTCCGAGCCAGGAGAATACGTCATACTTTCCAAGGTAGACGTCCATCGTGGGCCGGATAGCTCGGATGGAGATCAGTGCTGCTGGACTAATGTCTGGCAAAGAGTAGTAGTAGAGTAGAGATATTTTCTTTGGCCGGCCACTAGGCTGGCCGAAGACAGGCTCGAAGCCATGGGCACTCTGCTTGTTTCAATTTGTTTCAAAAAGTTAGTTAATTTTCAAGTATTTAATGGACTTCTTGGCCCATCAAAACTAAAATTTTCAACGACTTTGGTAGAAAATCTCTATTTTGGGAGAAATCATGAAGATAGTGCAAAAAATCATTACAGCGATCAGCGTATTTGCCTTTTCAGCCTTTGCTGTCGGCCAAGATGCAGAAATCACCTATAACACCCATGTAGCTAAAATAATTAATGAAAATTGCGTTACCTGCCACCGAGAAGGTGGGATTGGACCAATGCAATTTGAAAATTATGACCAAGTGCGGCCATGGGCTCCACTCATTCAGCTCAAAGTAGCTAGTCGTGAGATGCCCCCTTATGCCTATGATCATGGTATCGGTATACAAGATCTAGAAGGCGACTGGCGCCTATCGCAAGACGACATCGACACGGTCGTTGCTTGGGTGAACAGCGGCTCCCCTATGGGGCCCGCAGACATAGTCCCTCCTGAACCTGTTCTGCCAAGCCTGGAGGCATGGAATTTTGAACCCGAATTAGGCGAGCCAGATTTGGTAATCGCGTCAGTTCCGATTGACATCCCAGCGGGCGGCAACGATCTTTGGCATAAGCACTATGTGCCTACTGGGTTAACGGAAAAGCGTTGCATCAAAGCGATGCAAGTTAAGCCACGCGGAGATGCCAAAGCAGTGGTGCACCACTCTAACCCTTCCCTAGATGTAATGAATGCGGAGACCGGCGAATATGAGCGTTTCAGTCAGCTCACCGAATATGCAATGGGTAAGTGGGGAGAACTCATGCCCCCAGGGGTTTGCCGCGAGATGCCGGGAGATTCGCGCATATTTTTTGACATCCACATGTATCCAGGCGGTGTTGGTGCTACAGCGCAAGGCGAAGCCGTCCTCGATAACGTAGTCGAACTCGGAATCTGGTTCCACGAAGAGGAATTTGAGGTAGCAGAGAGCCCTTACCGTCAAGACCTTAGACTGTACCCCCTTCGCGAAGGTTATGAGAATGGTAACTTGATAGTCCCACCGAATGGATATGCTATGACGCAAGGCTTTCACTCTTGGGATCACCCTGTGCGCATTGACAGCTTTCAGCCTCACGGACATCTGAGAATGAATGCTGCTTCACTAGAAGTCTTTTATCCAGAGACAGGGCGCACGGAGCAAATAAGTCAAATATCTAACTGGAGCGCCACCTGGCACCACAGCCACATCTATGATCCGGACCAAGCTCCTTTACTGCCAGTTGGTGCAGTATTAGTAGTTAAGCAGTGGTACGATAACACTGCCGAAAACCCCAATAATCCTGACCCCGACCAATGGGTATATGGAGGCAGCCGAACAGGTGACGAGATGTCACACGCTTGGATAGCTGTAACCCACTTGGATGAAGAGGGTTTTGAAAGAATAGCGGCAGAACGTAAAGAGCAGGAAGCTCGATCTATGGCAGCGCAAGATTAAAAATTAAACCATAGTTTTTGAATGACAAAAGCCGGTCAGGTTTGCCCTGATCGGCTTTTTTACGTCTCAAAGAAAGAAAAAATTATCGATTTTCACCACTATCTGCTCTTCTTACCGGGCTAAGAAAGGAGTAAACTAAACCGATATAAGTTATACAGTTCTACTTTTTCATTCGATTAATGAGGAAAGAAAGATGATCAAAAACAGAAGAATTCTTATCGGTGCGCTTCTTTGTGCCTTTTTGCCATTGGGCACCAGCATGTCTTTAGCTCAAGAAGCAGAGATTACCTACAATACGCATGTCGCTAAGATCATCAACGAGAATTGCGTAGTATGTCACCGTGAGGGTGGCATAGGCCCTATGCAATTTGAAGATTACGATCAGGTTCGTCCATGGGCACCATTAATACAGTTAAAGGTGGCAAATCGTGAAATGCCCCCTTATGCCTATGATCATGGTATCGGTATACAGGACCTGAAAGGCGACTGGCGGCTGTCTCAAGAAGAAATAGACACTGTCGTTGCATGGGTCAACGACGGATCACCAATGGGCCCCGCAGATATAGTTCCCACAGCGCCTGAATTGCCAAATGCGGAGTCTTGGAATTTCGAACCAGAACTGGGAGAGCCAGACTTGGTTATTGCATCTACTCCAATAGATATCCCTGCGGGCGGAAACGACCTTTGGCATAAACACTACGTTCCTACAGGGCTCACAGAGCAACGCTGTATTAAAGCCATGCAAGTCAAACCTCGAGGCGATGCTCGCGCAGTAGTGCACCATTCGAACCCTTCGATTGAAGTGCTCAATGAGGAAACTGGCGACTATGATGATTTTAGTCAGTTAACCGAATACGCGATGGGTAAATGGGGTGAGCTAATGCCGGAGGGCGTATGCCGCGAAATGCCAGGGGACTCTCGTATCTTTTGGGACATACACATGTTTCCTGGAGGCGTTGGTGCAACAGCACAAGGTGAAGCCGTCAAGGATAACGTAGTTGAGTTGGGTATATGGTTCCACGAGGAAGATTTTGAAGAATCTACAAGCCCTTATAGACAAGACCTTAAAGCTTACCCACTGCTGGAAGGCTATGAAAATGGGAACTTAATTGTTCCTCCTAATGGATACGCAATGACGCAAGGTTTCCATTCATGGGACCACCCTGTTCGCATCGACAGCTTCCAACCGCATGGACATCTGAGGATGAATGCCGCGTCTCTAGAAGTTTTCTATCCAGCGACCGGGCGTACGGAGCAGCTTAGTCAAATCTCTAAATGGAGTGCCACTTGGCATCACAGCCATATCTACGACCCAGAGGTAGCACCCTTACTTCCAGTCGGCGCAGTCTTAGTAGTCAAACAGTGGTATGACAATACCGCCGAAAACCCCAATAATCCCGACCCTGACCAATGGGTCTATGGTGGCAGCCGCACGGGCGACGAGATGTCTCATGCTTGGATAGCGGTTACTCACTTAGACGATGAAGGATATGAAAAAATAGCTGCTGAGCGAGAAGAAAGAGAAGCTCGTTCGTTAGCAGGGCAAGACTAGTTCTCAGCAAATCTAGTTTATCTCTAAGAACTAAGAAGGCCGTGCCAGGTAACCGGCACGGCCTTCTTAGTTCTTAGAGATAAGATTTCCATCTTTCCTTTGACAAGCCCTTTTTACATGAGTCTAAACAAGATAGACTTAGTGCATTAAGGTCTAGAGGAATAGTACTAGCCTGTGAGCGCTCCGCTAACTGGTGGGAGTCAAACTCTGAATAGGGAGAGAACAATGAATGCTTCAAGGACAATAAGACTAGCTGCGTACACATCATTGATGTCAACGCTAGCTTTTCAATCTCAACTGCTAGCGCAAGACGCACCCCACGACCTGACCTACAATGGTAGCGTTGGGAAGATCATCAATGAAAATTGTGTGACTTGCCATCAAGATGGCGGAATAGGGCCAATGCAGTTTGAGACATACGAACAGGTCCGTCCGTGGGCACCGTTGATTTCATATAAGGTAGCCAACAAGGAAATGCCTCCCTATGCTTACGACGAAGACATTGGCATTCAGCACCTAATCGGTGATTGGCGGCTAAAACAAGAGGAGATTGATCAGATAGTTAGCTGGGTTGAGCAGGGAGCGCCTCTCGGTGATCCGGATTCTTCTCCCCCTCCTTACCAGTTAAAAGATCCTACTGAATGGAATTTTGCGGCAGAATTAGGCCAACCAGACCTCATTGTTCCTTCAAGCTCTTACGACATCCCGGCGAGCGGCAATGACCTATGGAGTAATGAGATTGTCGACCCTAAAATCACTTCCGATCGCTGTATAAAGGCGGTGCAAGTGAAGCCCCGAGGTGACGCTGCGGCAGTCGTGCATCATGCTAACTCTTCTGTGCTCCTTCAAAATGAAGAAGGCGAGCTCGAGCGGCAGGGTATGCTCACCGAATACGCAATGGGCAAATGGGGTGAAATGGTCCCTGAGGGTGTGTGCCGAACAATTCCAGCAGGCGCTCAGGTTGCTTGGAGTATTCACATGTATCCTGGCGGAGTCGGCGCTACAGCGCAGGGTGAAATGATCAAAGACAACGTTGTTGAAATTGGCCTTTGGTTTCATGAAGAAGGGTATGAAGACAACGCAAATATCTACAAGCAGGATCTCGCACTCTACAGAATTGAGGAGCAAGATGATTTAATCATCCCTCCCAACGGCTATCAGATGACCCAGGGATTTCATTCTTTCGATCACCCAATCCGCCTCGATAGTTTTCAACCACATGGGCACCTGCGGATGAATGCTGCTTCTTTAGAGATATTTTATCCAGAGACTGGCCGAACCGAGCAAATCAGCCAAGTTTCAAAATGGAGTGCAACTTGGCATCACAGTCATATTTATGACCCTGACGTGGCGCCACTTCTTCCCGCTGGAGCGGTCTTGGTTCTCAAGCAGTGGTATGACAACACTGCAGATAACCCAAATAATCCAGACCCCGACATGTGGGTGATGGGCGGCAGCCGCACCGGAGACGAAATGACCCACGCATGGTTAGCGATAACCCATCTGGATGACGAAGGTTATGAAAAACTCGTCGCAGAGAGAGAGCTAAAAGAATCTAGATCTCTCGCAGGACAAGACTAAAGTAGCCACTTGATCTCAATCAAAGCCGGCTAGTGAAAACAGCCGGCTTTTTGTTACACAGATTTTAAGGATTGGTACTATTTTTTGTCTGAAAACTTATCTATTCTTGAGAATGCATAAGATTAACTATTTCAAACTCTGAGAAAATTATGAAAACCCGCCGTGAAATTCTCCAAGGGATGATCGTTTCTATCGGAGGAAGCTCTCTGCTTGCTGCATGCGAGGGCGTCGCCAGAATTACTCCTAGTCCTAATGACAGTCCTCAATTTTATAATCCAAGAGAGTTAGCGCTTGTAACTAAAATCAGCGACCTAATAATTCCAAGAACTGATACGCCTGGAGCGACAGATGTAAACGTCTCCGGGTTTCTAGATAGCTTAATGACAGAATGGGCAAACGCCGACACCCAACAAAGCCATCATCGTGCTATTGGAGTCATTGGAGACCAACTTGGTTGGACCTTTTTAGAGCTAGATAGAAGATCTGCAGAGGGCGAATTAACGAGCCTCGATGCTCTTGCATATACTGAGCGACCGAGAGAATACAGCGCGTACCGGTCTCTCAAGGGCCTAATTACTCAGGCATACTTTGCATCTGAAGCAGGAAAGCTATTAGAGCAAGAATGGGTAGCGGTGCCTGGGCGCTGGGACCCTAGCGTAGAAATCTAATGCAAGGAAAGTCGTAGCTAGTGGGAGAACTGAATTGACTGATTTTGATGCAATAGTTGTTGGCTCAGGCATGAGCGGTGGATGGAGCGCAAAGGAGCTTTGTGAACGGGGGCTAAAGGTTCTTGTTTTAGAGAGGGGGCCTGAAATAAAACCCGACCGCGACTACGTTGATCAACTTCCTCCTTGGGAAGAGAAAAATCTTGATCGAATATCTCAAGACGAAATCGACAAGCACTATTTTAAGCAATATCCCGGCGTGGCCTATGCAGTTAAAGAATCTAATAAACACTTTTGGGTTAAGGACGATGATCATCCTTATGAGACCGTGGAAGGCACCGAATACGATTGGCTTCGAGGTTATCATACAGCCGGTCGTTCCATCATGTGGAGTCGCCAATCCTATCGAATGGGTCCTCAAGACTTCACCGCTAACAAAGAAGAAGGGGTGGCCGTCGATTGGCCAGTCCGATATGACGCGATTAAACCTTGGTACGATTATGTCGAGGAGTTTGCAGGTATTGCCGGCAATCGAGATGGCCTAGAACAACTGCCAGATGGGGTTTACCAACCCGGGTTTGAGCTCACTGATGCAGAAAAATTCTTTAAGGCAAAAATAGAGTCAGCATTCCCTGGACGGAATGTGATTCAAGCGAGGGTCGCTCATCTAACTGATCCCACCGATGAGCAGAGAAAGCTTGGTCGAACGAATTGCCAGGCTCGCAATCGCTGCCATTTTGGCTGTGCATTTAAAGCGTATTTCTCGTCACTTCATGCCACCCTGCCTGCAGCTGAGCGAACCGGAAACATGACTCTGCTGCACAACGCAATTGTTCAGTCACTAGAATATGATCCCGAGTCAAACAGACTGACTGGGGTCCGCATAGTAGATGCTGAAACTAACGAGCATCGGTTTTACTCTTCAAGATTGGTATTCCTAAATGCATCCGCTATTGCTTCTGCGATGATTTTACTGCAATCGAAATCACGAGCTTTTCCTAATGGTTTAGGCAATAGTTCTGACCAAGTTGGCCGTAATTTAATGGATCATATCAGCGGCGCGGGCGCCAACGGCATAATTAGTGGCTTTGAGCGCCAGAAAGTCTTCGGTCGTCGACCAGGAGGAATTTACATACCCAGATATGCCAATATCACCGAAAATGACAAACCGTACACGCGTGGATTTGGCTATCAAGGAAGCGCTTCACCCGTTGGCAATGCGGGTGGGCAGATGGCAGGTATTGGTCGTGCGTTCAAAGAAGCACACAAAAATCCCGGTCCTTGGCGGATTTCAATTGGTGCTTTCGGGGAGCAATTGCCAAATCCGAATAATAGAGTAACCCTGCATCCAAATAGAACTGATAAATGGAATAATCCAATCGCCTTATTTAACGTCAACTATGGTGAAAACGAACACACCATGTTGCAGGAAGCCAACAAGGATGCTGCAGCTATGCTTGAGGCCGCAGGGTGTACAGACATTAATTCAAATTCGGTTAGCCTAACCGTGCCGGGAAACAGGATCCATGAAATGGGTTCAGCAAGAATGGGAAATGATCCAAACGACTCGGTTTTAAACAAATGGTGCCAGTCCCACGATGTCCCAAATCTTTTTGTAACCGACGGCTCTTTTATGACATCAGCAGCCTGTCAAAATCCTTCAATTTCCTACATGGCGTTCACTGCAAGAGCATGTGACTACGCAATGAAACTAATGCAAGAGAATATAATTTAAGAGGATCTTAAATTCAACGGGACACTTATTAGTGAAATAACTCTGATGGCGTTCAAAGCGATCGGAATTATTACTACTAATTTGGTGCGGACATGATCATAGTATGATTCATGTTCATTGCGTCCCGTGTGCGATTTCTTTCTGACCGCGAAAGATCACCAATCGCGGGGCCACCTTGCTCAAAAATTCCACCACGCAAGGCGTTAAGCAGATAGTCCATAGTCTCCGTCAAATACATATCATCAGAAGTATATTGCGCTACCACTTGATCAATCATCGCATCACGATTTTGCAAATTCGGATAAGCTATAACGTCCGCCAGCGCAGACTCCAGCATGTTCAAATTATCAAGAATAATTGCTGCTTGCGGGGCTTGACTATATAGTTGAGGCGAAATCGCTGGAACGCTGGGCATCTCAGTGGGGGCCGGAAACATAGTCATTCCTGTATCAGAGCCTACTTTATTCCAATATCTTTCAAGTGTAAGTGGAACTCTTCCTCCAAATTGTGGGTCAACTTGAGAAATGATGATGGCTTCCAAAGAGGCAAGTTTTAACCACTGATTTGCGTAGAGCAAGCCACTCAACTTTGGGTAGCCCATTTTAAATGCATCGGCGTAGTCATGATCCAAATACAGCTCCGCTGATTTGGGCAGAAGGGAGACAGCGTCTTCAGCACTATTCAAGTAAATTTGGATTGAGTTGTCTACAGCAACTTGTTTTTGATAGATGGTAGTAGATTCGTCCGCAAAGATATCCCAAAGACTTTGCTCAAAACTACGACCATGAGTTAGAACCCTTGCAGCCCTCTCATTCAAAGCTGATGAATTAGAAAATGCCTCGCTTGCGACGTTGTCCGGATAATTGCCGCGCACTGTCTCACCAAGCTTTATCCGAGCTTCAGTTTCCAGTGTTCCAAAGTAACCATCCATATCCATGGACATGCCACCCCCATGTCCGCCGTGACCCCCATGACCCATCTCCGCCATCATATCAAGATGCATTTTTAGCTCCATACGACCACCTTGTGAGGCAGGGTCAGCGGAAATTTCGGCGATAGCGTCATAAACCTCGGCCTGAGATACATCAAATGAATTATAAAGATTCGCCAAATCTGGAAATTCACTCCGCAAACTTCCAGACTGGGAAGATGCTTGACTAGATATCAGCGCCGTAAGCGTCACCCCAAGAGAAACTTTTATTGTTTTAATCAATATGGTGTCCATCACGTGAATCCCTGAGTTTTAATTTAATTGCAAGCGCAAAGCATAAAAGTCCTCACCTACAAAGTCCACCGTAAATCGGTCAAGCAAACAAAAAAGTCATTGTAAATGATTGA
>JAQWOJ010000077.1 GCA_029245905.1 Gammaproteobacteria bacterium | reverse complement strand
ATTATGCTTGAAATCCTCTACTAACTCTTCAAACGCTGCGATATAGCCCCATAGTCCAATTTCATCGGAAGCACCAATAGGAATGAAATGGGCTTTATCGCCGGAATCTAAATATGCCTTCTGTAATCCCTCGGCAAAATTTTCGTGACAACTCCACTCCTCTTGAGGCAAAAATGAAATTTCTGCACCAGCCAAATAGTCTAAAAGTAAATTACCTTCAGGCAACGCGGGCTTTTCTCCACGTAAAATCAAATGGACCTTTAAGCCCAATTGAGCGCCCAGAATTGCAGTAGCGCGGCAGTGATTGGACTGCAATCCCCCACAAGTGATGAGAGTGGTGCATCCCTCGCCTAAAGCGTGAGCGATAGAAAATTCTAGTTTCCGTATTTTATTTCCAGATACTTCCGTGCCTGTAAGCTCGTCGCGCTTAACCCAAAGGTTTCCGTGAAAACTAGGTATTTTGAACTTTTCAAGTTTTGTTAGTGGGGTTGGTAGCTTCGCGAGTTCCAACCTAGGCGGGTAATTAATCATTTCTCATAAAGCCCAAACTAAAAAAGGGAGTTTACACTCCCTTTCGCAAAGCTAACACCCACATTTAGTAAGGCTTTATCTAGCCTTCACTGAGATTTTTTCATTGCGTCGTAGGCCATTATTCCGCTGACCTCTTCGGTGGACAATGGTCTGAGAGCTTCGCTGTATAGGAAGAGATCGGTGAGCACTGCTCGCAGATGAATGGATGCATTCAGGTTATCGACAACCTCTGACCCTATTTTTTCTTGGGAAACTAAGAAAGTGAGTGCTGCGCTAGCTTTCTTACAGTCGGATGCGATTACTTGCTCGAAATCATTTTCGCTACCAGAGAAAGCGTCAATGATATTGGCCATGGCCGAAACCATACTCTCTATCGTGGGGCGGGCGTGAGGGCCGGGTCCATCAGTTTCATCTGAAGCGGGCCTTCCCTGGGCAGCATAGGCTAAGAGAAACTCATAACCAGCCTCAATGGTTTCAATGCTCTCCTCTACATCCATTTCCTCGACTTCCTTAGAATCTGAAGACCGCTAATCGGTCTCCCTTGGTGTCCATTTATGAGGATCATGATTTGCAGAAAGCTCTTCTTCGGACATCCAACCGGAGATCATCGATCGCGTGTAAAAGATCTTTTCAGGTCGCACCGCAAAGTAGATGTGTGTTGCAGCTAACGCCACTAAAGCTAATGTTGATAAACCATGTAGAAGAAAAACTAATCCTAATTGATCCTCCGCCATGCTATTGGTCCGCTCCCAGAATGGGGTGTCGATTTGCATAAACATCAAAACACCGGTCACGATAACAGCGAGAACTACCACCGTTACAGCCCAGTGCATACCCTTTTGTTCAAAGTAGTATTTCCCAGGCTTACTAGAGGAATCAAAAGGCTCGCCAAAGTCCTTAGGCACCAGAAGCATAGACTTAAAGTCTTGCCAAAATGATGCTCTTATAATATGGGCCACCACCAAAAAGGTGAGGATAAGTCCGCTTATCCAATGAATATTCAGCCAGGCAATCCTTAGCCCTAGTATTGGGGCTACCCCAGTAAATATAAGTGCCAAAATGCTTAGAGCCATGAGCCAGTGAAACCATCGATCGATTGACTCATGTCTGACGATACGGCGACCGTCCGCACTTGGTCTGTCAAGATCCTTTTTAGCCAATGCCGCCATTACAATAGCGTGAACAACTAACAGAATTACAATAGCCATAAAAACGACGTAAAGTAGATCCCAAGAAACACCTAAGATAACCTCCTCGCCCCAAACGTCGCGTTTATACCGTACAATTTCTCCCACTGTACTACCCTCTTTTTATTTTATTTCTATCAAATACCCGAGATGACCCGAGTGTTAACCTCGGATCGCTCTCTTGACAAGGTTTTGCATTAAAGGAATCTTGAAATGATTGTAATTCAAGGGACGAGCACCATCTGTCGCCAAATTGCCCGCGGATGAAGCAGTACTTTCCGAACGCTGCTGTCCTCGAATTGCATTTTCGACAGTTTCCAAGCGCCGCGGCACACACTCAACCGCGCCACATGCAACCCGAGAATCCTCTATCGTATTCCCGGATACCCTAAAAACAGCTGCAACGCTGACCAACGCAAAATCCCACACATTACGATCAGCGACTTTTTCCCAATAAAACTCCGCATTTGCCCACGTGTTTGGAACCCTAATCGCTGTAAGGATTTCGCCTGCGTTAAGCGCAGTCATATTTACAATATCTCGGTCCGGTCCAACAAAATAATCTTGTGCCGGCACTAAACGCTGACCGCTAGCACTGGAGACCACCATGGTAGCGTCTAGAGCAACTAGCGCAGGCGCGGTATCTGAGGGAGATACAGCTACACAGCGACTCGCACCAAATAAAGCATGCTCACGATTAAGACCTTCTGGTGAATCCGCGTAGCAAATATTTCCGCCAGCACGATAACAATCCAGACCGCGTCTATAATACCAGCACCGAGCGTCTTGGTTTAAGTTACCCCCTAGCGTACCAACATTTCTAATCTGCGGACTAGCTACGACACTCGCAGCTTTAGCCAAGAGAGCGTAACGCGATTTTATTAGAGGATCATTGGCGATTTCTGTTAGGGTGGTCGTCGCTCCTATTTCTATCCCATCCGCAATCTCTTTCACGCCTTTCCAGGCATCAATCTGAGTCAGCTCAATCATTGCTGCAGGCGTCTTGTTGCGATCCTTCAACCAGCCATATGTATCCTGGCCTCCGCTAAGAAGCCAGCCTTCGTTCCCTAATCGGGCTGCCAAATCAAGAGCTGTTGCTTCATCCGCCGGCTGATAAAGCTCTATATCCGGCATTACGTCATGTGATGTGGCTACCATATCAACCTCTGAAGTTATTTTGAGCGAGTGGGACCGAATTCTCGGTTGTGCCCGCTACATGGTTAATGATCATGTCTGCAGTAATTGGGGAAGCGCCAAAGATGTGTCCATCTAAGGCGTCCGTTATCGCTGCGGTTAAGGCCGCGGAGACTGAACCTTGGGCAGGCTCTCCGACACCACGTGCACCGACCGGGTTTTCTGGATCAGGAAGATCCACCCAGCCAGTTTGTATTTTCACCGGTGTATCTAGATAGGTTGGAACTTTACTCTGCCAATATCCAGTACTTGCCGGCATTCCATTTTGAGGGTCATAAAGATGGCGTTCATAGCCAGACAAACCTATACCCCAGACTGCCCCTCCAACCAACTGATTTTCCATTCCCTTAGGATGCATTATCGTTCCTGACTCAGCTACGTTAATCAAATCAAGAATTTCGTATTTACCCGTCTCTTTATCTAGTTCAATTTCAATGCAAGTAACCGTAAAACCCGGAGGATTACCCTCATGCTGAGGATCATGAAAAACTCCCATGAAGCCAGTACCCGCCAATCGTGAAACTGCAATTTGAGTCCACTCTGCGAGTTCCTCTGGCAACTCAGCAGAACCTGTATACTTCCCACCAATTTCGATTCCTCTCGCCGCTACTTCAGCGAAAGTCATGCCGACGGTTTCATCAGAAATCTGATGAACTCGCTCATTCGAAATGTCATAGTCTTCTACCGCCCCGCCAAGATCGTTTGCCGCTATCTCTTTCATCTTAGCCAACATATCTTGAGCAGCACCATAAAAAGTTCGTGTGTTCGTGAAGATAGAATTACTGCCATCTTGAGGCGAGGTTATCGGGAGATGCAAATCAGTCCGGCCGGTAATTATGTCAACTCGCTCCCACGGCATTTTCAGCACTTCCGCTGCTGCTCGAGAAGTCGAAGCGTAGGAGTAAGTTCCTAGATTACCAACCCCGTTATGCACTTTAAGTCGACCATCAGCACCCATCATCACAATGCCGTCCATTCCTGAACGCCCAGCATTGTGATAACCCTGCCCGATTCCAAGACCAATAACTTTACTGCCATTAGTCTGTCGACGACGCGATTGCCTCTCTTCCCAACCAAATTTCTCGGCCGCAAGTTCAAGAGCTTCCGGCATATAGGCTGACGTAAAAGGAGTCCGCTGCGGACCGCCTACATCGCCATTCATTGGCGTATTGATTTTCCGGATATCAAACCTACTGATACCAAGCTCATCAGCCGCAACGTCGAGAATAGGAGAAATAATAGGAGCTATTTGGTTCTGACCAGGACCCCGCTGCGCTCCCCGGTGAGCGGTATTCGTTCCTATCGCTGTGCCTCTGAATCGCACCGCATCTGCTTGATACAAGACGCTTATACAGTCAGCCGCAGAGTATGCGTCCGCACCACCGCCTTTGCCGCCATTGTCAGAAACAATCCAAAGATCACAAGCCGCCATAACGCCATCGGGCTTGAAACCTACTTTAATCCAACCGGTCAAGCCTTGCCGTGCGCCACCTATTGTGAACTCTTCTTCGCGAGTAACGCGCATCATGACTGGCCGATTAATCTTCTGAGAGAGTTTAGCTGGAACCCCATATACAGGAATTGATCCAGCTCGAGCTCGCTGGCCAAACCCACCTCCGGTCGCCGCATTCACGAAAACTAAGTCTTCCTTCGGCACTCCAATTACGCCTGCTATACCATCGGCGAAGGCTGTTAAACTCTGTGAGCCGCCATGCAAGTAGAGTTTGCCATCCTCCCAGTATGCCAATGCCGAACGTGGTTCCATCGACATGTGAGGATACCCTGCATTGGTAAAAGTTCCTTCATATACGTAGGAAGATTCACTAAATGAGGCTTCCAAATCACCGTAAGCTACTGTTTGTTGAGGCTCTGCAGTTGGTTCATTTCCAGCGCGGAAACTAGCTACCTGATCCGAACTCCACTTTTCTTCAGCAAAGCCTTGACGGAATACAAACGTGTTCCCCCCATTATATGCATCCGCGCCGTCAGGCTGCAGGCTATCAAGAGGGTCAAGCACAAAAGGCAGCCTTTCAAAAGTAACCGAGATCTTTGATATTGCAGTCTCAGCGGTTTTCTCATCCACCGCTGCAATAGCAAGGATAGGTTCACCAACCAAAGTAGGCTCGTTAGTCAACATCTTCAAACCAGTGCTTTGAGGCTCGCCATCTGGATAACAATCATCCGCGGTGAGCATTCCCAAAACCCCCTCCATTTCAAGAGCTTCAGATGCGTCTATATCCACGACGCGCGCGTGAGGAATCGGACTAGTCAGCAAACGAGCATAAACCATGCCCTCTCGCGTGTAGTCTTCCGCGTATTTAATTCTACCAGTCACTTTGCCTGGCACATCTGGTGGAGTGAAATCTTTCCCAATATGCATATATGCCATGATAGTTATCCTGTGAGTTCGGTGGCGCGCATAACGCCATCGAGGTAAGAGTCATAAGAACCGCATCGGCAAATATTACCTGAAAGGGCATGCCGCGCTTCTTCTCGGGAGGGATTAGGGTTTGCTCGCAGCAATCCGACCGCCGCCATCACTTGCCCTGGAGTGCAGTATCCGCACTGCGGAGACAATTCCTCAACAAAAGCCTGCTGGACCGGATGTAATTCTCCATTCGCACTCTCGAGACCCTCGACAGTCTCGATTCGACCACTTTTCATTGAGTGGGTGAGAACTGAACAAGCGTAAGTTGGCACATCGTTTACGAGTACGGTACAAGCACCACACTCACCGCGGTTACAACCAAGCTTTGTACCGGTCAAACCGAGCTTGTAGCGAAGTGTTGAAGCCAAAGTCTCTTGCGGCTCAACATCAACATTCCGGATCTGGCCATTTACATTGATCCTGACTAAGCGCTCAACAAATCCGGAGGGTCGAGATTGACCTGTCGCCGAATACCAAGTAGCGGTAGTCGTAGCAGCTGCGCCTGAGGCTATCACCCCTTTAATAAAGCGCCTGCGAGTTAATTGTGGATTCACTTTGGTATCGCCTCCTTTTTGTCTATAGGCTTTCGTAAAATTTGTCTGAAATAGCGCCTAAGCCGTTAAATTCCCAGCGTTTGATTTAACCTCTAAATCTAAATGAGAATTATTTGCAATTAAATTTATAATATGATTACATTGGCTGCCTAGACTAAATCACCTCTTGGGTTTTAGCAAGCGCGCGTGTACGTACGTCCAGTATTTCGGCCCTCTTAGTAAAATCAGATCTAAGCAAGAAAATTGCTCGTCACAAACTTATTGGTTGGTCTCGGGGAAACACTTATTTAGCGAGAATTAATTGCCGAAAATAGAGTGACCTCGAATTTACTATTGAGAAGATTAAGATCCATCTCTTGGCAATTCATAGCAATCTGCAGTTCCTAAGCAAACGTATTCAGATTTGAGAAGGTTAGTCTTTAAACACACATTACATAATTATTTATTAAAATCAGTCGTTTAATGTTTCTTCAACGTACTGGAAAGCCGCGCCAACCTTGACATATTCTGCCGTAATGTTATTTTGAGCAATCCCCTTCTTCTGGCGCACCATCGCTTGAAATCGAGGTGGGATGCGAATAACTCGCCAAATCCCAACAGAAAAATTAAAGTTGAGGTACTCCTGTCTGCCCGGCGGTTAGCCTTATCCGCGGACTGGAGATAACGGACACATGTTAGGTTAATGTTTTTGAACAGTAATCCTAATAATAAAACATGAGAACTTGTTAGTAATGAGCTACGTGAAAAATCCCTTAAAGTTCGGCCCCCCTGAGAAAACAGGTCTTTACGACCCATCAATGGAGAAAGATTCTTGCGGGGTCGGATTTGTTGCCAATATTAAAGGCCAACCCAGTCACCAAATTATGTTAGATGCCTATCACCTAAACTCTCGCATGGATCATAGAGGCGGATGTGGTTTCGAGGCAAATACCGGTGATGGCGCTGGCATTTTGATGGCGCTACCCCATAGCTTTTTCCAGAAGGTTGCGAACGAATTATTCACCAAAGAAATTACTCCGGGGCATTATGCCGTAGGAAATATTTTCTTGCCGCAGGAAGAAACAGAAAAAGATTATTGCGTTAGATTCATAGAAAAAATTATCGCCGAAGAAGGCCAAAATCTCGTTGGGTGGCGCAAGGTTCCCATCAACCCTGAAACCGCAGATGTTGGCCCCGCCGCAAGAGCGGCACAGCCCTGCATCATGCAGCTCTTTCTTTCTGCAGCTGAGGGCCTGGGTCAAGATGAATTCGAAAGAGCGAACTACGTAATAAGAAAGAGATTCACAAATTTTTTAAGGAACAAGAAAGACCTGTCAGAGAGAAAGCAAGTATATGCTTGTAGTCTTTCGACCAAGGTAATTGTTTATAAAGGCATGCTGACGCCCGGCCAGTTATTTCCATTCTATACAGATCTAGCTGACCCAAAGTTTGAAACACATCTTGCAATGGTCCATTCCCGTTTTAGCACCAACACGTTTCCATCCTGGGACAGAGCCCAACCAAACCGTTTTATGAGCCACAACGGAGAGATCAACACCCTGCGAGGAAATGTAAACGCTATGACTGCGCGTCAAGGGGTAGTCTCTACCGATGTTTTTGGAAACGCACTCAAAACGATTTTCCCAGTAATTGACGACGACTTGTCAGATTCCGGTAGTTTTGATGCTGTGCTCGAGTTTTTATTACTGTCAGGGCGCTCTCTCGCAGAGGCTACCATGATGATGATTCCAGAAGCCTGGCAATCTAATAACAACATGAATAAAGGGAAAAAAGATTTTTATGAATATCATTCATCTCTGATGGAGCCTTGGGACGGACCAGCTTCAATAGTTTTCTCTGATGGAAAGTATATAGGCGCGGTTCTGGATAGGAATGGTTTACGTCCGAGTCGTTATTATATTACGCATGATGATAAATGCGTCATGGCCTCTGAAGTGGGAGTTGTAGACATTGACCCGGCCAATGTGAAAATTAAGGGCCGCCTCCAACCTGGCAAAATGTTCATGCTTGATTTTGATCAGGGGCGGCTGATACCGGACGAAGAACTAAAAGAAACCATATCTTGCAAACGACCATATGGCGATTGGCTAAAAGCACAAAAAGTTACACTAGACCATATTGCTTCTAATTTTGAAGCAGAGTCAATAGACACGGAAGACACACTACAGCGCATGAAAGCCTTTGGTTATACCACAGAAACCATGCAATTTATGTTAATACCCCTAGTGACAGAATCTAGGGATCCTTTGGGTTCAATGGGAAACGATTCAGCGCTTGCCTGCCTCTCAGACAAACCTCGGATGATTTACGACTACTTCAAACAATTATTTGCACAAGTGACAAATCCTCCGATTGATTCTATTCGTGAGGAGGTAGTCATGAGCCTTCGATGCTTTATTGGACCAGAAGGAAATTTACTGGATTCTAAGCCCGAACAGGCTCACCGAATAAGTCTTGATCACCCGATTATATCTAACCAAGAATTAACTAATATAAAGCACATGGATCACTATGGCTTGACTTCAAAAGTTATCAGCATTAACTATGATGCTAATAATTCAGAAGGATACATCGATGCAATAAACCGCATATGTGCTGAAGCTAGTTCAGCTATAGAAAACGGTTTTTCTTTTATAATCTTGTCTGACAGAAATATTTCAAAAACAGATATTCCGTTGAGCGCACTCATTGCATGTGGGGCGGTCCATCACCATCTTGTAAGAAACGAGCAGCGCACTCAAATTGGAATTGTGATTGAGACTGGCGAAGCTCGCGAAGTCCATCATCATTGCCTACTTGCGGGCTATGGAGCAGACGCGATAAACCCTTACCTGGCTTTTGAAGCGCTTTGGCGGGCAAATGAGGAGCATTTACTTGGTGGAAAACATTTTAATTGCGACGAATTGATCGCCGGTTACAAAAAAGGTGTCGCCAAAGGTATGCTCAAGGTAATGGCAAAGATGGGTATCTCAACCCTGCAATCTTATAAAGGAGCTCAAATATTTGAAGCGGTGGGCCTTGCTGATGAAATTATTGACAAATGTTTCAGTGGCACAGCAAGTAGAGTGCAAGGAGTAAATTTCGAGGTATTAATTGAGGAGTCAAAAAGACGCCATGCCTTTGGTTTCCCAGAAAAAGAAAGTGAGATGACTCCGATACTCGATAATCCTGGCGACTTCCATTGGCGGACAGGTGGCGATGCCCACATGTGGCATCCGAATACTATTTTCAATCTTCAAATCGCAGCACGCAATAACAGCTCTGATGCCTATGAAGCTTTCGCGAAACATGCAAATGAGGAAACGACGCGACGTTGTGCTTTCAGAGGCTTACTCAAGTTCCGCGACGAACAAAAGCCGATTGATGTTAACGAAGTAGAACCTGCAAGTGAAATAGTAAAACGATTTGCTACGGGCGCAATGAGCTTTGGTTCGATTTCGGAAGAAAGCCATGAGTCCCTCGCTATCGCTATGAATAGGCTAGGTGGCAAATCTAATACAGGGGAAGGAGGAGAGGACCCGGGTCGATTTGCTAGATTGGATAGCGGAGATTCTAAGCGTTCCGCCATAAAGCAGATTGCATCCGGAAGATTTGGTGTTACAGCTTGGTATTTAACTAACGCCGACGAGTTACAAATAAAGATCGCACAAGGGGCTAAACCAGGAGAGGGGGGCGAACTTCCCGGCGGAAAAGTAGATGAGAATATAGCTAGAATAAGGCATTCAACTCCAGGCGTTGGCTTGATTAGCCCGCCACCCCACCACGATATTTATTCTATCGAAGATATCGCGCAACTTATTCATGACCTTAAAAATGCTAATCGTTACGCTAGAATCAGCGTAAAACTGGTTGCCGAAATCGGAGTCGGAACAATAGCGGCAGGAGTTACTAAGGCAAAAACTGATCACTTAGTTATATCAGGCCATGATGGAGGAACAGGGGCATCTCCTTTAACCTCTATAAAGCACGCCGGTCTACCTTGGGAACTTGGAATCGCAGAAACCCATCAAACCTTGGTTATGAATAATCTGCGCTCAAGAGTAACGCTACAAACAGACGGCCAGCTTAAAACTGGAAGAGATGTTGCTATTGCGGCCTTGTTAGGCGCAGAAGAATTTGGCTTTGCAACAGCACCGCTTATCACCTTAGGTTGCATTATGATGCGCAAATGCCACTTGAACACTTGTCCTGTAGGAATTGCAACACAGGACAAAGAACTACGTAAAAAATTCAAGGGTAAGCCGGAACATGTGGTCAACTATCTTTTCATGGTCGCTGAAGAAATGAGAAGCATAATGGCTCAAATCGGTATTCGCACAGTGGATCAAATGGTAGGCAGAGTGGATCTTCTGGATACCGATGATGCCATAGAGCATTGGAAGGCAAGCGGGCTAGATTTGAGCTCTATCCTAGAACCGGCAAAAGTTATTTTTAAAGGCACTGAATTTTATTGCACAAAAGAGCAAGACCATGGCCTAGAAAAGGCTTTGGATAATAAATTAATAGAGCTCTCACAACCAGCCTTGGAAGCAGGAGAAAAAGTTTCGATAACTCATGAAGTGAAGAACACGAATCGCGTTGTCGGAACCATGCTTTCAAACGAGGTTGCAAAAAAATGGAAAGCTAAAATGCTTCCCGAAGACACGATAAATATAAAACTTATTGGTTCGGCAGGGCAGTCACTTGCAGCTTGGTTAGCAAAAGGAATAACTCTGACCGTTGAAGGTGATGCAAATGATTTTGTCGCTAAAGGCCTCTCGGGTGGCAAAGTGATACTTTACCCGCCGAGGAGGAGTTCTTTTAAAGCTGAAGAAAATGTAATCGCTGGCAACGTAATTTTATACGGAGCAACTAGCGGAGAGGCTTATATTAGAGGGATAGTCGCCGAACGTTTTGCCGTGCGTAACAGCGGTGCGTTGGCTGTAGTGGAAGGGATTGGAGATCATGGCTGTGAGTATATGACAGGTGGTTGCGTAGTCGTATTAGGAAAAACTGGCAGAAATTTTGGAGCAGGAATGAGTGGCGGTATTGCTTATATTTGGGACCCAGAGAAATTATTTCCGCAGCAATGCAATTCAGATTCTTACGAACTAGAGTCAATTTCTTCAGCAGAGGACATCCTCAAATTAAAATCTCTCATTGAAAATCATTTGAAATATACTGATTCATCTTTGGCTAAAGATATCCTAACCAACTGGGATACATCGCTTAGCCAATTCGTCAAAGTAATGCCAACAGATTATAAAAGAGTACTAGCGGAAAGAGCCGCCGCTTCAGCGGCGTAGTGAACCCGACTATTAAAACACGTGAGAATTAAACTGGGTATCAGGGTAACAAATGGGTAAGCCGACTGGATTTAAAGAATTTGATCGCAAGACAGAGCCCTATCGAGATGCGATGGAACGGCTTGTCGACTTCAAAGAGATTTATACCGACCATAAAGAAGAGCATCTAGCAACGCAAGGTGCCCGCTGCATGGATTGCGGAGTTCCCTTTTGTCAATCCGAAGAAGGCTGCCCCGTCTACAATTTGATTCCAGAATGGAACGACTTGGTCTACAAACAGCAATGGAAAGAAGCGTTAAATAGGCTGCATAAAACAAATAACTTTCCAGAGTTCACCGGGAGGGTTTGTCCCGCTCCATGCGAGGGATCATGCGTTCTAGGAATCCATGAACCGGCAGTAACTATAAAAAATATTGAGTGTGCAATTGCAGATAAAGGCTTCCAGAACGGCTGGGTCGTAGCAAAACCACCTAGTTCCCGCTCAGATAAAACAATCGCAATTATTGGTTCAGGGCCGGCAGGGCTCGCCGCTGCGGCGCAACTGAATACTTTCGGTCATAATGTCACTGTTTATGAACGTGATGATCGAATTGGCGGCCTGCTTATGTATGGCATACCCAATATGAAGCTAGATAAAACAATTGTTGATAGGCGTGTGAACATTTTGGAACAAGAAGGAATTAACTTTATCGTGAATGCGGATGTAGGAGGCAAAGGCGATAATTCAATTCACATAACGAAGTTACTCACTGACTTTGATGCTGTTTTACTCGCAACTGGAGCTACTATACCCCGAGATTTAAAAATACCAGGACGCGAAGGCGACGGAGTTCATTTCGCTATGGAGTTCCTTATAAAGAACACCAAAAGCTTGCTTGATTCGGGCCTAGAAGACCAGAGTTATATCAACGCAAAAAATAAGAAAGTAATAGTAATCGGAGGCGGCGATACGGGTACAGACTGCATTGGAACCTCTTTACGACATAACTGCGAATCGTTGGTCAACTTTGAGATAATGCCTAAACCGCCACTTGAGCGCAGCGAGAAAAATCCTTGGCCAACTTGGCCTGCAATTTTTCGCGTCGACTACGGCCATGAGGAAGCAACATCAAGAGACGGCAAAGATCCCAGAGCTTACTCTATTTCGGGCAAAGAATTCGTTAGGGATGAAGACGGGAAATTGCTTGGCATTAATACCATAAAAGTCGACGAAAACTTTAAAGAGATATCTGGCACTGAGAATTTTTGGGAAGCAGATCTAATTTTCCTATCCATGGGGTTTTTGGGACCGGAACACTACATCATAACTGACTTAACTGTAGATTTAGATCAACGGTCAAACTACAAAGCGGATTACGGCGACTTTCAAACTTCTCACAAAAAACTGTTCGCAGCGGGTGATTGTCGCCGCGGACAATCTCTCGTTGTGCGAGCTATTGACGAAGGGAGATTAGCAGCTGAGAAGATAAATACTTTCTTGAAATGTTAATTACTTTCTAGCTTTTGATAACCCCATTTGCGTTAACACCTCATCAATTTCCTTCAAAGTTTCAGGGTCTTCGATAGTAGCCGGCAAACGGAATTCCTCATTATCGGCAATTTTTTGCATGGTCCCTCGTAAAATCTTTCCTGAGCGTGTTTTTGGTAAGCATGAAACAACTGCCGCTTTTTTAAATGCGGCCACGGGCCCGATCCGATCGCGTACAAGTTGAACACACTCTTCAATAATCTCGAAAACTTTCTTTCCAGCGCCCGTTTTCAAAACGAGCAGCCCCACCGGAAGCTGGCCTTTTATCTGATCAGCAACTCCTATCACCGCGCACTCTGCTACATCGGGATGACTCGCTAACACCTCTTCCATACCGCCCGTAGATAAACGGTGTCCCGCAACATTTATAATATCGTCTGTCCGACTCATCACGAAAACATAACCATCTTGATCTATAAAACCAGCGTCTGCTGTTTTGTAATATCCCGGAAACTCTGCGAAATAGCTTTCAAAAAATCTCTGAGGGGCATTCCAAAGAGTGACCATAGATCCAGGAGGCATTGGAAGCTTGCCGCATAAAGCACCGACCTTACCGCTTGGGAGTGACTCACATTTCTCAATTAACACGTCCAAGCGCCAACCAGGCGCCGGCTTAGTAGGAGAACCTGGTTTTATTGGTAACAGTCCCAACCCAGCGCAATTAGCTGCTATAGACCATCCTGTCTCCGTTTGCCACCAATGATCAACCACCGGTTTTTCAAGTTTTTCTTCCGCCCAACGCAAGGTATCAGGATCAGTTCTTTCCCCTGCAAGAAATAAAATTTTAAAATCATTTAAATCATACGAACGAAGCAAACTCGCATCAGGATCCTCTTTTTTAATGGCCCGAAAAGCGGTAGGCGCGGTAAAGAATGACTTTACCTTATACTCAGAAATAACGCGCCAAAAAGCACCCGCATCGGGAGTGCCTATAGGCTTACCTTCAAACAAGACCGTAGCGCAGCCCTTTAGCAGTGGGCCATATACAATATAGGAATGACCAACAACCCATCCGACGTCAGAAGCAGCCCAAAAAACATCTCCTACCTCCACATCATATATCGCTTTCATAGTCCAATTTAATGCAACGGCATGACCACCATTATCTCGAACAACGCCTTTGGGAACACCAGTTGTTCCAGAAGTGTAAAGAATGTACAAGGGATCGGTTGACTTAAGTCGAACGCAATCAACGGGATCAGCCCTAGCCATTACCGCCTCCCAATCCCAATCTCTGCCAGAAGACAGTTCAGCTTCAAGCTCATCCC
The DNA here is from genome assembly GCA_029245905.1 of Gammaproteobacteria bacterium. Classification (GTDB taxonomy): domain Bacteria; phylum Pseudomonadota; class Gammaproteobacteria; order Pseudomonadales; family Pseudohongiellaceae; genus UBA9145. Next base: position 9,523 of record JAQWOJ010000077.1, on the reverse strand, counting down.
TTTGAAAGACAATGACAGAAGGTGGCTTATGCTCCGCGAGTTCAATAGCATTATTAAGTAACGGCATGTAGGGAATGATCCGATCCACTTCGATTCCACACGAGGCGGAAACGACAAGCTTTGGTTTCGCGTCATCAATTCGAACGGCCAATTCATTTGAAGCAAATCCGCCAAACACAACACCATGTATTGCCCCGATGCGCGCACAAGCTAGCATCGCGATTAGCGTCTCTGGGACCATTGGCATGTAGATTATTACTCTATCGCCCTTCTCTACCCCAAACTTTGTCAATACGCCAGCAAACAGGGCAGTCTGATCTCTCAACTCTAAAAAAGAGTATTTTTTCTTAGTAGAGGTTACTGGGCTATCATAAATAAGAGCTGTCTGTTCACCCCTGCCAACTTCTATATGACGATCTAAGGCGTTGTAGCAAGTATTTAGCTCACCATCGACGAACCATCGCCCGTGGGGAGCGTCTGAGGTATCGAGTATTTTTCTCGGCGATTTATACCAAGTTATTTCTTTAGCAACAGAATCCCAAAAGCGAGAAGGATCCGATAAAGACAAGTCATAAGCCTTTTCGAATGCATCAGAACCAATAGCTGACATTACACTTCCTTTTTAAAACTATTATTTAGATAAAATTAAAAAACATTTTTCTCTAAGATTTGCTAATAGGTCGCATGACCAAAGAACAATGCACACATTTTTTTGTGACCAAGTTCAAAAGAACAGATTTAACAAAAAATTGTTCCATGCAGGCCGGGCATTTTCTCCGAGCCATATCCAGCCAAAAGAAAGCACATAAAGCGAAGTAGAATAGCATAAATAAATCAATTGATTGTCTGCTCATCAGCAGAAACCATACTACCAAAATATAAATAGGTAATGTCCAGAAGCAGACTATGAGTCGTGTGCGTGCTCGATAAACCTTTCTAATCTCCGAATTACAATCATGACTCATTCGCATCTCTCAAATAACACAATTTTTTGTTTTCAAATCTTTCAAATTCGTGCCACCTCAATTAATTTGTAAGCTAAATTACGCTACTCGAACCAGTCATTCAAGAGCGGGCCTCATTTAAAAAGGGTAGAACACTTTTTCTCAACCTATCCTTATTAGATAGCCCATTCGCTACCAAGTCAAAACAGTCAGACCGCAATCTTTATCGATATCCTTGAGCTTGTAAGTTAAATAAAACGGAGTACTGGCCTCCATTGAGCAAAAGTTCAGTATGGCTTCCTTGCTCAGATATTTTGCCTTTTTCTAAGACAATAATATGATCGGCCATTCTTACTGTCGAAAACCTATGAGAAATAATGATCGAGATCCGTTTAGCAGTAAGATCTCGGAAGTGAGAAAAAATTTCGGCCTCCGCTCGGGCATCTATAGCGGCAGTTGGTTCATCTAGAACCAGAATATCTGCTTTATTTCGCATAAATGCGCGTGATAGAGCGATCTTTTGCCATTGGCCGCCAGACAACTCTTTGCCGTCTTTAAACCAAGTTCCTAACTGAGTTGAGTATGATCGAGGTAAATCTTTTATGAACTTATCTGCCATTCCTTTAATCGCAGCTTTCTCTACGCGAGGTTCCAAATCCATTTCATCCACATCCCCAATACCAATATTTTCGCCTACAACAAGCTGATAACGGGCAAAATCTTGAAAAATAACTCCTATTTTTTTCCGTAGCGCTTCAATATCCCATTCTTCTAGGTCTAAACCTTCAAGATAAATCTTTCCTTTGCTTGGTCTATACAACCGAGACAACAACTTGATTAGAGTGGTTTTACCACTACCGTTTTCGCCAACGATAGCTAAGGATTCACCTGGCTTAATATGTAAAGAAACATTCTTTAAGGCTGCGTCGCTAGAATTTTCATAACTAAAACTTACATCCTCGAATCTAATTCCTTCATTAGGGTTAGGGCCGCTCTTTTTCGCGCCTGTCTTTTCTGGAACCTTATGTTCCAAATAATCAGTCAGGTTAGAAAGATAAAGATTGTCTTCGTACATACCACTTATTGCAGTTAGACTGCTGGTCACAGCACTTTGGCCCAGTCTAAACTGCGCAATATACATAGTCATTTGACCAATAGTTATAACTCCACCAATTGCCGCTAACCCTACCCAGCCATAAGCAAAATAAAATGCAATGCTCGCCAACAATCCCAAAACATAACCCCAGAAGCCCCGTCGTAAAACAAGATTTTTATCTTCCTTATATATATTCCTAAAAATATCTACATAACGTTGTAAGAAAAGTTTTCCCAGTTGAAGTAACTTGACTTCTTTTACTCCATCCTCGCGAGTCAAAACCATTTCCAAATATACCTGCATACGCCGCTCAGCTGACCGGCGACGGTAGTTACGAAAAGCCTCCCCAGAGAACCTCGTCTCAGCCAGGAATGCAGGAATTCCAGCAACCACTAATAAGACCGCTGCCCAAACAGAAAATTGAAATAAGAAAATTCCAATCGTTGCCAAGGCGATGATGTCACGCATTAAATCAAACGTTTTTATTACTAAAGCAAGAGGACGGCTGGACGCCTCTCGTCGAGCTCTTACTAATTTATCGTAGTACTCAGCGTCTTCAAAATGAGTCAACTCCAAGGTCAATGCTTTTTCAAGAATCAAAACATTGATTTTATTTCCCAAAAGTACACGCAAAATAGACTGGCAAATTACATTTAAGCGCTGCGCACCGGTCATTATTACGACAAGGCCCAGTTCAATAAAAACGTAAAACAGAGCATCTTCTCTAGCCTCCACCATAGCTTGGCCAGATTGCTGAAAGGAGGACGCTACCGCGTCCACGAATAGCCCTCCTACTGAAGCAATAGCCGCGGGAGATACCCCAATGACCAAAGTCGATAGAGCCATGATAATGGTGAGTGGAGGACTGGTGTCCCAGACCATTACTATTGCCCGGCGGCTAAATTGAAAAGCGGAAAAAAACTTAAACACGGGATTCGTTAGTTATTAATGTTCCAGTATCAACCAAAAGTAATTGGCGGGGTTATAGGTCGACTACACAAGAGAGTCTTTTAATTCTAGCAGAAATTGTAGAGATAGACCTTAACACAGGGGAAAACATCGTCATGAGTGAATCAACGCGCCGATTAGAATCTAATGAAGTCTCCGCGCATCCTTTAGTTCCTCTTCGAAAAACTCTTTGACCAAAAGGAGTTGCGATCGATCTCCTTCACTCTCCATGAGAGGCATATGCTGCTCAATATCGTTCAAGATATTCGTGATACTTCCTGTATCTAGTGCACTGAGATCCAAATCAAATGGAAATTTTATATCCTTAGCCATGCTAAATACCGCTCCTGGATAATCCTTAGCCCCAGATAAAACGGGCTGAAAGTACTGCAAGAAGTTGTATCGACTGACTTTAAGAAATCTTCATAAGAATATCTTAAATAAGGGATTTTTAGCTTTTAATATTGCCATGAATAGTTTTTTAGCGGAGCAAGAGCATAAAAACTTAAGAATCTATTGATTTCAGGTCTATTAGAAGGTTATCAAAAACAAAATTCTAAATTACAAGTGCGCCTTAAGAATTTATTCCCATGGCCCGCCTAGCCAAATAGTTCTTAGCGGCCGGTAAACTATCGAGCCCATTCATACCGAGATTTCGCAACCAACGAACAGATAATGCGTTCTCTGCAAAGAGGCGTTTAAACCCTTCCATTAGCCACATCGTGCTTAAATTGTGAGTCTGGCGCTTGCGCTGGTATCGGTTCAATACAACAGGATCGAAGATTTCCCTTCCGGCATCTAAACCATCACTGACTTCACTTACCAGAGCTACAGCATCAAGAAAACCCAGATTCACCCCTTGACCAGCTAATGGGTGAATACTATGGGCCGCATCTCCTGCAAGAACGATTTTCCCCTTAGCATATTCAAGGGCATGTCGTTGCTTTAACGGAAAGCAATAACGTTCAGCGCAACTTATAATTTCTCCGAAACGACACTCGATACTCTGATTCAAGTCTTTACAAAACTCAGCGTTATCTAACCCCATTAGCTCATTAGCTCTTTCTGGTGTAGCCGACCAAACTATACTGCAATAATTTTGATCTTCATCTTCCGAATTCATCAATAGCGGAAGAAAAGCTAGAGGGCCCGTCTCAATAAACCTTTGTAAAGCTACTTTTCCGTGCGCTTGCTGAGTTTTAACAGTGGTTACAATCGCATGATGATCGTAATCCCATTCTCTGATAGAAAATCCGGCAAGATCTCTAATTTTTGAATTAGAGCCGTCTGCTGCAATAACCAGTTTTGTGGTTATTTCGATCCCGTCGGTTGTTTTCAACTTTACGTTACTTTTTGTTTCTACAAGTTCAGCGATCGAATATGGAAATAAGAAATCTATGTTAGTTTCTTTTGCTAAAGCTTTAGTCAAAGCACTTAACAGTAGAGAGTTTTCTACAATGACACCAAGTTCTTGATGGCCTAGCTCTTTGGCAGAAAAATTAATTTGGCCTGTTCCATCAGCATCCCAAACTTGCATATCGCGATAATCACAAAGGCGCCCTTGAGAGATTGAATGCCAAGCATTAAGATCTTTTAAAATATTTTTAGAGGCAATGCTTAATGCACTCACTCTTGGATCAAAGTGTTGATCCCTGCCTTTTCCTAACACAACGTGTGACGAAGGTTCATTTTTATCGATCAATGCCACACTGAGAGCAGTGTTCCCGAATAACTTAGCAATCGTTAACCCAACTATCCCCGCACCCACAATGATAATGTCGTAATCTCTGTCGGGGTTTTTCCTCATATGAATTATTATAAACTGGAACATTAGATCTCTCCAAGGTTGAATTGTTTCTTGGAAAAGGGTTTATTGGTAAACTCACTTAAAGTTTTAGATTTTTACAAAAAGGGGGTTTTATGAGCGATCCAGTAGACGCTGGCAGTCTGAGCAAGTACCTAGGGAAAGAAGTAGGCCTCACTGAATGGTTGGAAATAAACCAGGAACGCATTAATAATTTCGCAGAAGCAACTGGCGACTTCCAGTATATCCATATTGACGAGTCTCGCGCGGCAGATACACCCTTTGGGACGACAATCGCTCATGGCTTTCTAACTCTATCTCTACTCAGCAAGCTAAGCTCTATGGGAGGCGGCATTAAACTCAATGATGCAGTTATGGGAATTAATTATGGTCTGGACAAAGTGCGTTTCATCAGTCCAGTAAAAGTTGATAGCAAAATAAGAGCTCGCTTTGAACTGGTAAGTGCTGAAGAGAAAAAACCGAAACATTATCTATTAAAACATAATGTTACGGTCGAAATAGATGGGGAGGAAAAGCCCGCGCTTATTGCTGAATGGCTTGGCATGACGGTCGTTGCGTAGAACTATAAACCTTAATGATCAATAAAAGGAATCCGTTATAATTAATTATGAAGAAATCTATACTTTCAATTATACCTTTAATATCAGCTTGCGCTGGCGAGCCTGTTCATACACTAGGAGTTAGAGAGGATAAGCTTGCGCCATGCCCAGCATCGCCAAACTGTGTTTCAAGTTTTGAAGAAAATAACGCGCATAACATCCATCCTATTGCCGCCAGCCTAGACCAGATAGCTCAAGTTATAGTCGAGCTACCTTCAGCAAACATTGTGAATGCTTCTGAAAATTATCTTCATGTAGAATTTACGAGTCGTATTATGCGATATGTTGATGACGTCGAATTTCTCTACAGTAAAACTAAAAATATCACGCATGTTCGATCTGCTTCTCGCGTTGGCTATAGTGACTTTGGAGTTAACAGAAAACGTGTCGAAAAAATACGAGAATTAATTAAAAAATAATAAAATTAACTATTTGCGAATAAGTCCCATCGCCTCTGCCGCGAACGATTTTCTGAGCATTGGAAACAACTCCAGAGAGAGTATTCCAAGTTTGCGGCCGAGTATACTACTCGCTTTATTGCTCGAAAATAGCCCAACTACATTATCCGTGAACGAGGTAGTTTTTCCGTGGTCAAATGACTGTTCATCAATATAACCTTGAAGCAAGCTCATATCTCCTGGATTAATCTGCCTCTTTATTCCTCGATCGAGACAATTCACCAGAACGTGTATATCCCTTAATGCCAAATTCATTCCCTGTCCAGCAACCGGATGCAGTGTGTGAGCCACGTTCCCTAGCAATACTAGCCCAGGCCTAACTTGCTCCTTCGCTATCGATAGTTTTAATGGAAAATCATAACGCTCACCAATATGGTTAATCTTTCCCAACCGACTACCGAATTTTTCTTGCAAAGTTGCAATGAGCTGCCCCTTCGTCATTTGCATGATCTCTTCACTTTCTTGTTCATTCGTTACACATACCATCGAACACCGGTTTTGGTCATCAAAGCTTCGAAGCGGCAGCATCGCAAATGGCCCATCTGGAGTAAATCGTTCAAATGCAATATTCTTATGCGGTTTTTGGGGGGAAACGTTCGCGATAATCGCCCGTTGTTCATAATTTTTTAGAAATTTCTGAATACCCAGCTGCTGGCAAATCGGTGAGCGCCCGCCATCAGCGAGGACCATCAACTTAGCATCTACCTGATAGCTCACTCCCCCACGACCTATAATCAAACGCATCCCATTTTGCGTGGGCGAGGCCTTTCGAATCTCTCCAGGTGAAAAATAATCTATAGCTAAAGAGGATTCCAGCCGAGCACTGAGAACAGCGCCTAAATCTGAATTCTCTATGACATAACCAAGCGCATCTACATTTTGTTCTTTGCAAGACAGACGAGTAGAACCAAAATGTCCTTTATCAGAAATTTGTATTTCATTAATAGGTTCGACCACTTCATTTAGGTCTTCCCAAATACCAGAATTCTCCAGTATTGCTCTAGAGCCGAAAGACAGCGCAGTTGAGCGCGCATCATAACTGGGGGCAGAGTTTTCTTGATTTTTAACACTCGCTGCCTCAACTACCAGAATTGGGGGGCAATCGGATCCCAGAATTTTACTCAAAGATATCGCAAAAGTTGCGCCTACCATTCCGCCGCCCACGACAACAATTTCATATTTGTTATTGGGTAACTTTTTTATCATCCTAGGATTTTCAATAACGTGCTGCCGACATATAAGATTCAATTTCTTTAACAGTCTTAGGAATTCCCATACTAAGAATTCTGTTGCTAGTCTTTGTAATCAAAACATCGTCTTCAATGCGAACACCAATACCGCGCCATTTTTTTGGTACTTTAGTATTATTAGGTGAAATATATATCCCGGGCTCAATTGTAGTAACCATTCCCGGCTCCAATAGACGCCACTGATTATCAATTTTGTAGTCTCCAACATCATGCACATCCATGCCAATCCAGTGGCCAACACGATGCATATAAAATTCTTTATAAGCCAAATTTTTGATCAACTGAGAAGGAGCTCCACGCATCAGTCCCAGTCTCACCAATCCGCGCGTAATTGCTTTAACGGAAGCTTCGTGAGGAGCATCCCAACTAGCTCCGGGAACAGCGGCTTCTATCGCAGCTTCCTGCGCTTTTAATACAATTTCGTAAATCGCTTTTTGTTCTGGGCTGAACTTACCAGTCGCAGGAAATGTACGCGTTATATCAGACGCATAATATTCATATTCACAACCCGCATCGATAAGAACCAAGTCCCCCGGTTTTATCTCCGCATCGTTAGAGTCATAATGTAAAATACAAGCATTATCACCCGCACCGACAATCGATACATAGGCTGGGGATCTACTGCCATTGCGAGTAAACGAGTAAAGTAATTCAGCCTCTAGCTCATACTCCTTAATTCCAGGCTTACACATCGCCATTGCAGCTTTATGACCTTTCACCGAAATCTTGGCTGCTTTTTCCATTAACTTGATTTCCGCTGAGCTCTTTATAAGTCGTAATTCATGAAGCAGGTGGTCTAAAACTTGAAATTCGTTAGGCGGGTGAGAACCTGCTTTAGCTTGACTCCTAATTATTCGAACCCAATCCATAACACGGGCATCAAACTCGTTGTCTTTCCCCATTGAGTAGTAAATTCGGTCACGCCCCTCTATTAACCCCAGAATAATTTCGTCTATATCCTCGATCGGATAAGCGTCATCGATACCAAGCTCCTCGATTGCCGCGTCTGGCCCTAAGATAAATCCTGACCACAATTCTTTTTCTTTGTCCTTTTCTTGACAGAATAAGACCGCCTCCGCTTGGCGCCTCCCTGGAATCAATGCCAAAAGCGCTCTAGGCTCAGAAAACCCTGTCAGATAATAGAAATCGCTATTTTGTCGATATTGATACTCTGCATCATTATTGCGAATACTCGGTGAGGCCGAAGCAAGTATCGCAATACTATTTGACTCCATTTGCGACATTAAATCTTTACGGCGCTTACTAAACTCCCGATTAGAGATGCTCATAATGATATTTTCCTAGTTTTTAGAGTTTTCGCTTTATACAAAGTAAGTCTTTGCTTTTATAGGATTAAAAATAAAAGAATAATCGTGATAGAAAAGCAATAGTTAAATAAATGCCCTAATTTATTCCACTCCATTATTGACCGATTTTAACCACGGCTCTATAGTTACAATACTTTCAATGTAAATCCTAAATTCCTCTTAATAACGGGTTGTGACTGTTGAGGTTTAGGCAATAGCGAAGAATACAGAAAATGGCCGAAATGAGCGAAGAAAAATTTGATAATTTAAATCAAAAAGTAGACGATTTAATACAACTGTGCGTAAAAATTAAACGCGAAAATCAAGCGCTAAAAGCTAGCGAAAATGGCTGGCAAAGCGAGCGTAGAAAATTATTAGAAAAAAATAAAGAAACCAAATCAAAACTAGAATCGATTCTAATTAGGCTAAAAGCGATTAACTATTCTTGAGATCTTCCTGGACCGAATTATGAGTAATCAACCATCTGCAGTAGAGGTCAAAATTCTAGACAAGGAATATCAGGTAAATTGTCCTCCTTCTGATCAAGAAGCGCTAATGAAGTCTGCGCGTTATCTTGATGAAAGTATGCGCAAAATCAAAGACCGCGGAAATATTCATGGCGCCGAAAAAATTGCCGTAATGGCGGCGCTAAATATTACGCATGATATGTTACGAAAGAACCGTCTCATCAATGAAACTCGTCATATAACTGCACAACAGGTAAAAGGTCTAGAGGAAAAAATCGACACCGCATTAGCTAGCTCACGTCAATTAGAAATTTAATATTTTTAGCTTTATCCAAAAAGAGATCGCTCACAATCGATTACTTCGAGCCGTTCCATCCTATAAGTGTCACTTAATTTTTTATCGCCTTCCTTAGCCCCACTTCAGGATATATACTGAGGGTAGAGTTCCCTTGGATATTAGCCAATCAAAAATGTTCTTGAGCCGATATCGTAGTAACCGGAGGCAACTCGTTAGATGTTGGTGTGCATGTCCGCTCGACGGAAAGCCTTATGCATCGCGAGAGCCACCACCTGAACCTTTCGGTTCAGGGCAAGTTTGGTAGCGGTGTCTCGGGGAACTTGACTCTACT
>JAQWOJ010000063.1 GCA_029245905.1 Gammaproteobacteria bacterium | reverse complement strand
CCGGTTGGCAAAGACTCTATGTCAATGAAGACTGTCGGGGAAGAAAATAAACGGACCAAAAGCAATATCTCTCCGCTTTCAGTTATCATCTCCGCATTTGCGCCGGTAACTAATATTCGATCGACCCTAACACCCCAACTGCAGGTCGACTCGGGTGATACTAGCTTGCTTTTGCTTGATCTTGGACGTGGCAAAAACCGTCTTGGCGCATCGGCTCTGGCGCAGACGTACAGAAGGTTGGCGGGAGTGGTTCCAGATCTTGATGATTCCAAAGACCTAATTAACCTATTCCATTTTGTATCTTGCTGTCGTCAAGAAGATCTGCTGCTTGCCTATCATGATAGATCTGATGGTGGGCTTTTCACTACGGTGGTGGAAATGTGCTTCGCTAGCCACTGCGGTGTTGACTTGCAGCTTGAGGAATTTCTTGATGCGAATGCTGTTATGAGTAGCTTATTTGCAGAAGAGATTGGTATTGTTATTCAGGTTAGAGATGAACATCTAGGTCGAATATCAGAATTAGCACGCAAAACTGATCTATCAGACTGCTTGCAACCTATTGGGAAAATTAATAAAGATGATGAAATTAAGATCGCATCTGGGTGCGAAATTATTTTTAATAAAAGCCGTATCTCTTTGCAGAGGATTTGGTCTGAAACCAGTTACCATATGCAAAGTATTCGTGATAACTCTGAGTGCGCCCAGGAAGAATTCGATCAAATTTTAGATGGTGAAGATCCTGGTTTAAATCTAGTCTTGGGGTTTGACGTCGATGAGGATGTTGCTGCGCCCTACTTGAACATTGGTGTTAAGCCGAAAGTTGCTGTACTCCGTGAACAGGGAGTTAACGGACAAACCGAGATGGCAGCGGCCTTCAATCTCGCCGGATTTTCAACGATCGATGTTCATATGACAGATATTATTAATGGTGACGCTGACCTAGCCCAGTTTAATGTTATCGTCGCTTGCGGCGGATTCTCATATGGCGATGTTTTAGGGGCTGGCGGTGGTTGGGCCAAATCTATTTTATTTAATGAAGCCGTAAAGAAACAATTTGAATTGTTTTTTAATAATTCAAACACTCTCACGTTAGGGGTTTGCAATGGCTGTCAGATGATCTCGCAACTTAAAGAGTTAATACCCGGGTCTGCAAATTGGCCAAACTTTGTAAGAAATCGATCTGAGCAGTTTGAGGCTCGATTTAGCCTGGTCAAAGTCGAAAGTTCGCCTTCAGCATTCTTTAATGGCATGACTGGTTCCCAATTTCCTTTGGCAGTGGCGCATGGTGAGGGACGTGCGCATTTCTCCATGAAAGAACAGGAGCAGTTAATTGCTGATGCGGGTCTAATTAGCATTAAGTATGTTGATAACCTAGGTAGTGTTGCTTCAACGTATCCAGCAAATCCGAATGGTTCTCCTGATGGGATAGCGGGCCTTTCGAGTAAAGATGGTCGAGTGACTATTATGATGCCACATCCGGAGAGGGTTTTTAGAACTTGCCAAAATTCTTGGTATCCAGAAGAGTTGGGTGAAGCAGCGCCAAGTATGCGTTTGTTTCGTAATGCGCGGAGGTGGTTAGATTAGAGTTATTAGGCCTTTTCTCACTAGCATAGAATGCTATGGCTCTGAATTCCTCTTAAAAAAGCAAGATAAGCGATGTTCAATTCAGCTGCCGCGCAAGTTTAAAACCATGATAGCTAGGCCTGGTAAATATTGAGTAAGCGTCAATATAGACCGACTCAAAGTGTCCCTTTCTATTATTAGGAAAGAAGGATAAATAACGCATCGCTGTCATGGTGATTTAAGCTTTATGATGAGTCCTTTAGCTATCGCTACAACTGATCACTTTTGTTGAAATTTTACGGCTTTGATCGTGGTGCACGTCGAACATGCGCACAGGAAAGTTATTGGATTTAATATCTTGAAAATACTGTTTTAATGTCGTTTTTACTACGGGAAATGCTATTTCTTCCCAAGGAATTTCACTTTCAGAGAAGAGGGCGACTTCCTCGGATTCTATACCCGGTGAAAATTTTAGGTTGGCAAGCTCGACTCTGAAAAATAGATACATTTGGTTAATATCTGGGAGATTAAAAAGCGTGTAAAGGCTGTTTTTCTTAGCTATGACAACTGCGCCTGCTTCCTCTTTGGTTTCTCGAATAGCCCCTGTGAGACTAGATTCTCCGTTTTCCATAAATCCTGCGGGTAAGGTCCATTTACCACTCCTCGGGCTAATTGCGCGTTTACACAGCAATATTTGATCACCATAGACGGGAAGGGTCCCAACAACATTCTTAGGATTTTGGTAGTGAATTGAGCCGCAGCGGTCACAACAATGCCGTGGCCTTTCATCGCCTTCTGGGATTCGCACTTCAAGGAGAGCGGCACAATCGCAACAATATTTCATAAAATTTGTGTTCTATGTAACGTATAGTTTTATTGTTAATGAATTGATTTATTAGAGCACATTTGCAAATTGGCTCGCTTTGCTACTTGGTATAGCAAAATGCTAATCTATCATCGCCTCATATACCATTCGCTGAGCGATATCAGCGCTAAAAGGAGACGGGGGACCGCCTCTCTTTTGCTCCATGTATATCATATAAAAATCATTTTCTTCGTCCACTAAGAAAAAAGTACCGCCAATACCCCGCCAACCAAAATTATGGGGGCCGTCTTTCCTATCTGTTGTAGGTTGTAAATGAAACCCTAAACCCCAATCACCCCTGTCTCCGTAAAAGAAAAACTCTCTGGAAACTGTCTCGCCAATAGCTTTTTGCCGCATCGTGCGAAGTGTTGTTTCTTCGATTATGCGGTTCCCTCGATATTCGCCGCCATTAAGAAGCATTTCAGCGAACCTTACATAGTCTTCACTTGTTGAATTTAAGCCCCCGCCACCAGAAAGCATATTACGCGGAACCGTATTATCTCCCATCGGGGCGCCATGAATTGGTTCGGCTATCCGATATTTTTTATCAGTTGGCACCCAAAAACTTGTCTCGTCCATTCCTAGCGGTTCAAAAATTCTTTCGTTCAAGATCATATCGAGCGTTTTTTCTTCCGCAATTTCAAGTACTGCCCCTAATATATCGGTTGAATGTCCGTAGTGCCAAGCTGTTCCGGGATCAAAGTGCACAGGAAGCTCGCCAAGTTTGGCCGCAAATTCTTGCGCAGTGAAGTCCCCCCTTAGCTCTCTCGCATAGGTTTTACCAAGAACGCTATCCCTCGAAAAAATTGCTTGAATAATGCCCGACTCATGAGACAACAAATTTGCAATTGTGATTGAGGATTTCGCTGGTCTAATTTCGCCCGTGTCTGGGTCTAGAACTTTGAGGTTAGCAAACTCTGGAATATACTTTTCGAGCGGATCGTTAAGACTAATAAGATCTTCTTCGACCATAGTCATTATAGCAACGCTAATAATGGGTTTTGTCATCGAATAGATGCGAAAAATAGTATCTTGATTCATTTGAGTCTCGCTGCCTGGCCCCTGCATTCCCACTGTTTCTAGCAGGCCGACTCCTTCGTTATTTCCTACCAAGAGTATTGCTCCAGGCAAAAAATCACCGTCGACGGCAGCTTGCATTGCCTGCTTAATTTCCAGGATCTCCTCTTCGTCAATGTTAAAATTAGCTGGTTTTATTGAGAGAATAGAAGTTGATTGAATTGCTTCAGGGTGATTGTCCGCTTTCACTGTGCCACCAATGGCAAAAACGAGTAACGTGATGAGCAAACTGGTGAACGTGATTTGATAGCGCATTTATTATTTTCCCTTAGCGTTGGTCTGTAAGACAAAGATAGCAGCTGAAGAAAAGCGTTGCCACAATGCTATGATAATAGGAGGATTGTTGCCTCGTCACACGGGGCTAAGAAAAATCCCTCAGCAGCGATTGCACTATGTCCTGGTCTTCAATCTTATGACTATGTTGATAGTGAGGGTGGTTGCTCTGAATTATCCATGCAGAGCCAGTATTCGCAGAATTAATCATGCCCTTATCTAATTCAAACCTTAAGAAATGAACAGCAGAAGTTTTATCTTCGGTAGATCTAGGTAGGTCTTCATTAGCGATAGGATGGACTGGAGGATGCCCTTCAATCTGTATAGAGATAGAGGCTTCAATTCCTATTAATTCGCTAAGACGCTCTTTTCTCTCCTCGACACGAGGATACTCCAACATTAAGGTTGCTTTGAGGTTAGAGCCGTCGGGTATTAATGGGTTGTATGCCTGAAGTTCCTGATCTAGTTCTTCGTTTCCAGTGATATTTTCCGCTCGCATTAGTTCTAAGATTTGATAACGCATGATCATGTAGTCTTCAAAATATAGGGTTGCATTAGGGCCAAGTTTCACTCGTCTATTTTTTTTATGCTCCATGATTGCTTTTCTAATCACCGGTCTTTGGGCTTCATATTCTTCTATCGATAAGAGGTCTGTGAGAGCGATTTTTTTCATATTGTTGCAAGCCTATTTAAGAGTTGTATTTACTAGCTTGTTAAATCCCGTAAGCTAACCGAAGCAAATCGATCGGATGAGTTGTCTTTTGATCTGTGCTTATGTTGTTCTCAAGATGTTTGCCAGCAATGGGGCAATCACTGCCATAGTAGTCTGGTTTTTGCTTGGTTATTTGCCGAATAATGGGAGCTGCTATTTTGTTAGCATACGTTAGTGTTTCTGTTTTAACTCCATAGGTCCCATCGTGCCCAGAGCATCTTTCGATGCTGTTAACCAATGTATTTTCCACTAATTCCAGGATTTGTTTCGTCTTAGGACCAATATTTTGAACCCGCTGGTGACAAGCAACGTGATAACTGACATTTCCTAGAGAGTTTTGAAAGTCAGTGTTAAGCTTGCCTTTTTTAAATAATTTATGAAGGTATTCGAAGGGATCAAAAAACGCATTTGCGACAGCCCGCACTTGTTCGTCTTCTGGAAACATAAGAGGCAGTTCTTGCTTAAACATTAATACACACGATGGGATAGGAGATACTAAACTACGACCTTTTTGAACCTGATCGAATAAGAAGGGGACATTTTTTTCTTTTAATTTCTTTACCGCCTCGAGGTCTCCCAGCTCTAACTTTGGCATGCCACAACAGTATTCTTTCGCCGCAAGCTTGACCTCAATATTATTGTGCTGCAATATTTTGATAAGGCTTTCGACTATGTTTGGCTCATTATAATTGCAGTAGCAAGTCGTAAAAAGCGTGACCGTGGAATCTTCGGTAGAGATTAAAGTATTTTCTGAGTGCGGCTGAGGATCGAAAAAGGATACTGCTGAATTCTGGTCTCTTAACGCGGTTCGCTGATATGGGGGAAGTTTTGCCTTTTGATGGATGCCAAAACCCTTATCTAAGATCTTTCTGGCAGCTTGCGACTCTATTCCCCAATTTGCAATTGAATTTAATAATGGCTTAGACGCTATTTTCCCAACCATATCTGTACTCGTGATAATATTGTCGCGTAATTTCGTACCACCTTTGTTGAATTTTATTGCTTTTGCCCGAATCATTAAGTGAGGAAAATCAACATTCCACTGATGAGGAGGCACGTACGGGCATTTGGACAGGTAACAAAGGTCACAAAGAAAACACTGATCGACGACTTTCGAATAGTCAGCAGTATCAACGCCATCCACTTCCATAGTTTCAGAGTCGTCTATGAGATCAAAGAGGGTTGGAAAGGCATTACACAAACTTACGCACCGGCGGCAAGTGTGACAAATATCATAGACTCTTTCGAGCTCTTGATTAAGAATGCCCTCATCCCAGAAGTCTGGATCATCTTGGTTGAGAGGGTGCCGGGTGGGCGCATCAAGACCCCCCTCTCTAGCGCGATCAGTCATTAACATACTCCCGAACAGTAAAATTTTTAAGCTTTCTGCCGCGAAGGTTGGCGGCAGAAATTAGGAAGGATCTGTTTTAATCGTCCAGAGCGTCTAACGCTTTTTGGAACCGGTTGGCGTGAGAACGCTCTGCTTTTGCAAGTGTTTCCATCCAATCTGCGATCTCCTCAAAGCCCTCTTCTCTGGCGTCTTTCATCATTCCTGGATACATATCGGTGTACTCATGAGTCTCTCCGGCCACCGCTGATTTTAAATTGTCTGATGTACTTCCAATAGGCAGGCCAGTTGCAGGATCGCCTACTTCTTCTAAGTATTCGAGATGGCCGTGCGCATGCCCTGTCTCACCTTCAGCTGTTGAACGGAAAAGCGCAGAGACGTCGTTGTAACCCTCTACGTCAGCCTTTTGGGCGAAGTAGAGATACCTTCTATTTGCCTGTGATTCTCCAGCAAAAGCTGCCTTCAGGTTTTCTTCAGTTTTGGATCCTTTTAACGCCATATTTTTCTCCCATATAGAAGTTTTTAACAAACTTGCAGGTTAAACGATAATTTTACTTGGGTATAACTTCAGTACGCGTATCTTACGAATTGAGTTTAATCAATTCCAATTGATTTTTCTAATGCTATGATCGGTTTTATCGATTAGTATGTGGCTAATATGACACCGTCTATCAAACAGATTAGGTATATCTGCGCTGTCGCAGAGCATAGGCATTTCCGAAAGGCTGCGGAGTCTTGTTTTGTCACGCAATCAACCTTAAGTGCTGCCATTCAAGAGCTGGAGTCGCAGCTTGAGGTAGTAATTTTTGAGCGTAGCAAGAAATCTGTCATGATAACGCCGCTTGGGGAAAAGTTATTGGATCAAGGTCGCAGAATATTGGGAGATATGGAAAATTTCATAAGCCTTGCTAAAACCAATCGAGATTTTTTAACTGGCGAAATAAGATTGGGGGTAATTCCTACCATTGGTCCGTTCTTACTTCCACGCTTATTAAAAAAAATGCGTAAAGCTTTCCCCAAGCTAGGCTTGTTTTTAAAGGAAGACTTGAGTGCAAAACTTTATCAACAGTTACAGCAAGGAAAGCTCGACCTAATCATTCTTGCATTTCCTTATTCGCTGCCTGAGATGGAGGTGGTAAGCTTGTTTGAAGATGATTTTCTACTATGTCTGCCACCAGGGCACAAGCTTGAAAAAGCCAAGCAAGTGAAGCAGGCTCAATTGCAAGGTGAGAGTCTCTTGCTGCTTGAGGAAGGGCACTGTCTGCGTGATCATGCTTTGGAGGCTTGTAAATTAGAGAAAAGTGATACTGATGTAGTCTATCAAGGGACCAGTCTGCACACTTTAGTCCAGATGGTGGCGAACGGGCTAGGCCTCACTCTATTGCCGCGAATCTCCGTAAACGGTGATGTGTTAGGAGATACAAAGTTACAATTGCGAAAATTTGCGAATAAGAATGTAACTCGTGAAATTGGCTTAGCCTGGCGAAAGTCGGATCCCCGTAGTCCTGAGTACTTGGAGCTTGCAAACTTTATTACGCATAGTGCTCCCCTAGATTAATCTTATGGTTAGTAAAGTGGCTTAACTTTTCAGCTCATTAAATGAACAATAATTTTTAATGTGGGGATTTTGGATAAAAAGGGTTCTCTGTTTCAGGCATGCGTATTCATACTGTTTCTGACCTTCATGTCGATTGTCGGGAAAATATGCATTGGGTGCTATCGTTAAGTCAGATAAATTATCTTAATGATATTTTACTGATTGCGGGTGATTTGAGTCATCATTTGGGCGACCTAAAGAAAGTATTCGTATCGTTGAAGAAAAAGTTTCGAGCGGTTCACTTTGGTCCGGGTAATCACGAGTTATGGTTTTGGACGGAGAGCATGAATGTTCTTTGGAAAAATTCTACGCACTTCAATCTTTGTGTTTCGACTTGGATGCCCAAATGAACCCTGTTAAATATGATAGCGTAACTATAGTTCCCTTAATGGGGTGGTACGATTTTTCGTTTGGGCGCCCAAGTCATTATTTGAGAAAGGCTTGGCGAGATTTTCGAGTTTGCCAATGGCCAGATAAATTAAGAGCTAATCAAGATATTAATCAGTATTTTCTTAACTTAAATATAAAAAATCTCTCCATTGCAAATCAAATTGTCATCACTTTTTCGCATTTTTTGCCAAGGATAGATCTAATGCCGGAATACATTCCGCTGGATAAGAGGCGTATATACCCTGTTTTGGGTAGTAGGGGATTGGGACGACAGGTGTCTCAACTAAAGCCAGACATCCATATATATGGCCACAGTCATCTGAATCAGCTGGTGAAAATCGATGATATAAGTTATGTAAATAATGCTTTTGCATATCCAAAAGAAACTCGTATTTCTATAAAAAAGTTACTATCTGTTTTCGATATATTGGGCTGAGAAATGATAGAGATATGTAAATCTGAGGTTCATTTATGGTTTGCGAGTTATGGTGATTTTGACCATGCGAAACTGGAGGAAACTTCTCTCAGGTGGCTGACGAAAAATGAATTGATTCGGCTAAATCGCTATTACAATGAGCGCCGCCGCAGTCAATATCTATTAGGCAGATTGTTGACTAGAAATGTCCTTAGTCAATACTCATCCATTGAGCCTTGGGATTGGAGATTTGATAAAAATAAATTTGATAAACCAATTCTCGACCCCAGTCATGAGCAAGATTTTTCCTTTAATTTGTCACACTCTGGTAATCGCTTGGTGGTAGCCGTATCTAAATCAAATGAATTGGGAGTAGATATAGAGCGAAGTGACAAAGTGAGAAGGGTTGCTAAGATAGCTGGACGTTATTTTGCAAACTCTGAAGTTGCAGAACTTTTTGACTTGCCAGATTCTGAGCAGTTGTCACGATTCTATGATTTGTGGACCCTAAAGGAGGCTTACCTTAAGGCGTTAGGCTCTGGTTTGGCGTTTCCCTCGCGTCAATTTTCATTCGCTTTCTCTGGCGCCCAGCTGAATATTTCCTTCGCCAAGGATATCGATGATGAGCCGGTTAAGTGGCAAATTTGGCAGGTGGGTTGCTCTCCCCCTTACAAAATCGCTTTGGCGTTAACAGGCGATACTGAGATTACGCGGATCGTGTCGCGTAGATTTTTGACAATGAGTAGTCACGAGATTGAGACGACCGCAATAATTAGGAGTACCTAGAGGCACTGTGATTTCATGTGAGTATAAATTCTAAAACAAATTTAGAGCCGTAAAATCCAGCAATTAAGAAACTAAAACCTATTAGTGTGCCGCGAATAGCAGGAGTGCCTCTCCAACCCATTTGATGACGGCCCCAAAGTAATACAGCGAACACGATCCAAGCCAGTACAGAAAAAAAAGTTTTATGAATTATGCCGTCGCGACCCCAAATGTTGTCAATAAATATAAAACCCGCGAGTATCCCTAGGCTAAGTAGCAGTTGCCCCACCCATAATAATTCAAATAAAAATGCTTCCATATCTTGAAGCGGAGGGAATTTGCTAATTAGGCCTCCCGTATTTTTATGCTTAAGTTGATAGTTTTGGAAGGCGAGAAATGCAGCCTGCAGGGCTGCAATAGTCATAAAGCTATACGCGAGAATTGACGTCAGAACATGACTTGCCAGTCCTACGCTTAGGCTAGTAGCAGGAAAATCGCTTTCGGTAGTTAGCGAGCCAATAATCGCAATTATTGCCAGCGGGAAGAGGCCTAGGAATAAATTCTCCAGTGGCTTTCGTAAACTACTAATGAGGACTAGTAGGGAGATTAAAAGGGCTATAAGGGTCGAAATTTCAAAAAAGCCAAAATGATATCCGTCGTACACTCGAATAACACCGTAAACACTAACACAATGGGCTGTAACGGCTAGGGCCCCATATGTAAAAATATTAGTGTTTTTCTTTCCTGCAGACGCGACATTAAGACCTTGAGAGATCGTACCTATCAAGTAAAAAAAAATGGCAAATAATCCTGCTATTACAGTGATCGGCATATTTTCTGTCAGAGAAACTTAATGAGAAAGTTTCTCATATACGAAGTATAGGGTGAAGCTCTTTTTCATTGAAAGGCTCTGAGAAATGGGAAATGTTCAGGAAAATAGTCTACTTGTCCCAAGTTAGTTATAATTCTCTGATTATTTAATGCTTTCAGGTACTGCCGTGTTTGATAATTTAACTGATCGTCTTTCTGGTGCATTCCGCAAATTAACGGGCAAGTCTTCTTTAACAGATAAGAATATACAGGAGGCCCTCGGCGATGTGAGGCGAGCACTGCTTGAAGCCGACGTTGCTTTGCCAGTTGTCAAAGATTTTTTGGACCGGGTTAGTTCCAAAGCTTTAGGTCAAGAAATATCGAAAAGCTTATCCTCAGGACAAGCATTCATAAAAATTGTTCAATCAGAGTTGCAGTTCCTTATGGGTTCAGCTAACGCTGAGTTGGAACTAAAGACTTCACCTCCTGCAGTAATTTTAATGGCGGGACTCCAGGGTGCAGGGAAGACTACTACGGTTGCTAAACTTGCTAAATTTCTACAGGAGCAGTCTAAGAAATCGGTCATGGTAGTAAGTGCTGATGTTTATCGGCCGGCTGCAATTCAGCAACTCGAGACGCTTGCTATTGATGTTGGAGCCGGCTTTTTTTCGAGTGAATCAGGCCAGAGCCCCAAAGAAATTGTTGGTTCAGCATTGGCGGAAGCTAAAAGAAAGTTTGTTGATGTTCTCATAGTAGATACCGCAGGCCGACTTGCGGTGGACGAGGCTATGATGAACGAAATCAGACAACTTCACGATCAATTGAATCCAATTGAAACTTTATTTGTTGTTGATGCTATGACTGGGCAAGATGCTGCTGTTACCGCGAAAGCTTTTAACAGCGCGGTGCCAATTACCGGTGTTGTGCTTACAAAAGCGGATGGTGATGCTCGAGGCGGAGCTGCTTTATCCGTTCGACATGTTACGGGAAAACCCATCAAGTTTATTGGAATGGGGGAGAAAGCTGAGGCATTAGAGCCATTTTATCCCGACCGGATTGCCTCAAGAATTCTTGGTATGGGTGATGTTTTATCGCTTATCGAAGAGGCTGAAAAAAAGGTAGATAAACGGAAAGCAGAGAAGCTAGCCCGCAAAATTAGGAAAGGTAAGGGTTTTGATCTTGAAGATTTCAAAGAACAACTCAAGCAAATGCAAAGTATGGGCGGGGTATCTAATGTGATGGATAAAATGCCTGGTTTGGGTGGGTTACCCCCCGGTGCTGGCAATATGGTCGATGATTCTCAATTTCGTCGTATGGAAGCTATAATAAATTCAATGACTATGCGCGAGCGTGTCCACCCAGATATCCTAAACGGTGCCCGAAAACGTCGAATAACGCAGGGTTCAGGTACTCAAGTCCAAGACCTAAATCGTTTACTCAAGCAGCATAAGCAAATGCAGAAAGTAATGAAAAAAATGAAAGGTGGCAAACTAGCGAATATGATGCGTGGACTCGGAGGAATGCAGGGGCAAACGGCTCCGGGTATGTCTCCATTTTCGGGCGGTAAGCCCCCGAGGTTCTAGTTCAATCCTGTGTTATCTAGGTCGGAAAGGATGGATTCGAGTAAAAACTGCTAAAAATCACTGTAAAACCCGCATATATCGGATGGTTCCCAGCTTCCAATACTGGCCCAATTAACATAGAATACTCGGCTTTTTAAGGGCCTTCTAATCCGAAACGGTCTGCAGGTCACAAAACTCTTAATTTTTGTAGGAATGGGTGTAAGACTATGGTGACGATTCGCTTGGCTCGCGGGGGTGCGAAAAAAAAGCCTTTTTACCACATTACTGTGAGTGATAGTCGCAAATCGCGCGATGGCCGCTTCATTGAGCGTATTGGGTTTTTTAATCCTTCTGCGCGAGGAAAGGAGGAAAGGCTGAGGCTTGACCTTGATCGCATGACGTTTTGGCAAGGTCAAGGAGCACAGGCTAGCCCTAGGGTTGTTAGTCTAGCGAAGGGTGCCGCAGCCTCGGTCCCGACTGAGAGTTAAAGCTCTCATTTTAAAGTTCAGCTATGAAAAGTAGCTTAGATGATGAGCAGAAGAGGATTGTACTCGGTCAAATTGGCAAGCCTCACGGTGTCAAAGGATGGCTCAGATTAATTTCCTTTACTTCGCCGGTCGAAAATATCCTCGATTACTCCGAACTAATAGCAGCAAATAAGGAATGCTTAGAAATCTTGGAGATTGACCACTTCAAGCGTTCGGGTACTAATCTGACCGTGCATTTTGCGGGATATGACAGCCCAGAGGCAGCTAAAGCCTTAACCGGTGTAAAATTGGCTGTTTTAACCGATTGTCTGCCAAAGTTAGCGGACGGTGAGTATTATTGGAATGAAATTGAGGGCATGGAGGTCCTCAATCATAAGGGCGTTGTTTTTGGGAAGATTTCTCGACTTATGGAAACCGGGTCAAATGATGTGCTGATAGTTGAGCCGGTTGAAGGCAGTGTGGACGATAGGGAAAGGTTGATTCCCTTTGTAAAGGGTCAAATAATTAAAGAAGTAGATATTGTTGCTAAAAGAATGGTTGTCGACTGGGAAATTGATTTTTTGGAATAGATAAGATCGATCTTTTCAGGACTATAGAGAGATAGTTCGTATGCAACTAAGCGTAGTCACTCTGTTCCCAGAAATGTTTGCTGCCTTAACTGATTGGGGTATCAGTGGCAGAGCCGTGAAGCGAGAGTTAATCACTCTGGATTTTTTTAATCCAAGGGAATTTGCAACCGATAAACAACGCACAGTTGATGATAAGCCGTTCGGTGGCGGGCCAGGAATGTTAATGAAGTCGGGACCTCTGATCGCGGCGATAAACCAAGCAAAAAAAAGCCATGGGACTGAAGGGGAAGAGGTAAAAGTTGCATATCTATCGCCTCAGGGAACGCCTCTAGACCACGCTGCTGTGGTAAATTTGGCTAAGAGGGAAAGGTTCATTTTGGTATGTGGTCGTTATCAAGGAATAGATGCAAGGGTTATTGAGCAGGAAATCGATGAGGAGTGGTCGATAGGAAATTTTGTACTAAGTGGCGGCGAGTTAGCAGCTATGTCCCTCATTGATGCTATGATTCGCTTGCAGCCCGGAGCTCTTGGTCACGAAGATTCAGCCAAAGAAGATAGTTTTGGCAATGGGTTGTTACATTGGCCAGAGTATACCAGACCGCAGGATTTTGAGAACAATAGAGTGCCAGACGTATTGCTCAGTGGAGATCACGAGGCGATAAAAGATTGGAGGAAAAAGCAAAGTCTTATTTCAACACTGAAAAAACGGCCAGACCTCATCAGTTGGGAGAGATTGAGCGAAGAAGAAAGAACTATCTTAAAAGAATTTACGGACGAGAGTCGATGTTAAAACGAAGGTAAGTGTTTCATAGTGCGACGGTAGTGTCAGGAGTGTAAGGTATGAACAAGAATAAAATTATCCAAAAGATTGAAGAAGAACAGATGTCTAAAGAGCTTCCCGACTTTGGTCCTGGGGATACGATAGTCGTGCAAGTAAAAATTAAGGAAGGGGATCGAGAGCGTTTACAAGCTTTTGAAGGAGTAGTCATAGGAAGGCGTAGCAGAGGTTTGAATTCCTCATTTACTGTTCGAAAAATTTCGCATGGAGTGGGTGTTGAAAGGACTTTTCAGGCATATAGCCCTCTTGTTGATAGTGTAAAGTTGAAGCGACGTGGAGATGTTCGCCAAGCAAAACTTTACTATTTACGTGACTTGTCCGGCAGAGCGGCACGAATTACTGAGAAACTCGATAAAAAATCAGAGGCTGAATAAGAGCTTCTATTTAAGCTTCCTCGGTATATTAAATTTGTCTATTGTCAAGGCGACTCTAGTTCATTGGCGACACAATTTATGACAATATTAATTGGGGTACTGGTTGCTCCTGCTTCATTTAGTGTCTAAAACAAAATAGACTGTTTCCCAGTAAGCTTGGAGAAAAAAATGAAAGTTAAGCTAGGTTCAGCATATTTACCGTTATTATTAACGTTCTTTGTTTTCAGTGTTAAGGCTCAGGAATTAAATGGGTCTCAAGAGTTGATCGACAAGTTAAAGCAATCCCTTGAAGTTTCCTCTCAAGGACAGCTTCAAATTCTGGCAATTAAGGATACGCCTTTAACGGATATTTTTGAGATCGAGTTAAACACTGGTGAGCTACTTTATAGCGATATTACCGGAAGTTATTTGTTTGCTGGAGATATGTATGAGACTACGATCTCTGGGTTGGTAAATCTCTCCTCTGGAACTCGACAATCTCGCACGCAGGAAAAAATTGCGAACATCGCAGAAGACGAAATGATCATATACACGCCAGAGGTTGACGTGAAGGCGACCCTAACTGTGTTTACAGATGTTGATTGCACATATTGTCGTGCTCTGCATAAAGATGTAGAGGCGTTATTAGAACAAGGAATTAAAATTCGTTATCTCGCCTATCCGCGAGGAGGAGAAGCGGCGGACTCTTATGAAAAAATGATCTCAGTCTGGTGCTCGGGGGATCGGCATAAGTCCCTTACACAAGCAAAGAATGGCCAAAACCTTCCAAAACGGGAATGCGAAACACCCATACTTGATCATTATCAACTAGGAAACGAGATTGGGATATCAGGTACTCCGGCACTGATATTTCCAGACGGAAGATTGATTCCTGGCTACATGGATGTGGATCGTTTGGTTGCGCTGCTAAACATTAATTAGATAAACGGGCGTATTCTGTTAAAACCCGCTATAACGCGGGTTTTTTATACGTGATTATTTCCAAAACGCAAGAAAGGATCGCTGAGTTTCTTATAAATTTCTAGTATAATTGCCACATTGCTTTTCAAGATTTACCGCCTATTTCCTAAGATTCGCATTAGGTTTCTAACAATATTGAGCAAGGCAGTGTGAGTAAAGTGTCAACGAGAATAATTAATGTCGGTATCTGCGGTCTCGGAACTGTTGGTGGCGGCACCCTTGCGCTGCTTAACAAAAATAGCGCTGAAATATCTCGCCGTGTTGGTGCCTCACTACAGGTTTCTCATGTTGCTACGCGTTCTCTTAATTACGAGCAGGTGAGTAATATTCACCACTCTGGAACAGACCCCTTTGCGGTCGCAGATGACCCTTCAGTAGATATCTTGATAGAGACGATCGGCGGTTATGATCCAGCCTTCGATATTGTAAAGAAAGCGTTACTCAATGGAAAACATGTAGTTACGGCTAATAAAGCCCTTGTCGCTGAGCGAGGTAATGAGCTTTTTGAGATAGCAGAGAAGAAGGGTGTAGTTTTGGCTTTCGAGAGCAGTGTGGCTGGAGGCATCCCAATTATTAAGGCCGTCAGGGAAGGACTCGCGGCAAACAAAATAAATTGGTTGGCCGGTATAATCAATGGTACGGGCAATTTCATTTTGACCGAAATGACTTCCGGCGCCGGTCAGTTCGAGGAAGTTTTAAAGGAAGCACAAGAATTAGGATATGCCGAGGCTGATCCTACTTTCGACGTTGAGGGAATAGACGCGGCGCACAAGCTGACTATTATGAGTTCTATTGCCTTCGGTATCCCTCTGCAATTTGATAAAACTTATACCGAAGGAATCAGTTCGATTACCCCAGAGGATATTCGGTATGCTGATGAGCTGGGCTATTGCATTAAGCACCTGGGTATAGCGCTTCGGACTGAGAAAGGAATAGAGATGCGAGTGCACCCTACCTTGCTCTCCAAGTCTCGTTTGCTGGCAAATGTAAATGGTGTTGGTAATGCTGTGTTGGTACACGGTGACGCAGTTGGTGCGACGCTTTACAGCGGGCCTGGAGCCGGGGCTGAGGCTACCGCATCAGCAGTAGTCGCTGATCTTATTGATATAGCCAGACATGTTGTTGCTGGAGCAACATCTCCCATATACCCGCCGCTTGGCTATACGCAAAAATATGACGACGTTCCCATCTTACATATTGAAGATATAGATGCCGAATATTACCTTCGAATTCCCGCAATAGACCGAGTCGGAGTTATGGCAAAAATTTCGAGTATTCTTCAATCCTTTGAAATTAGTATCGAGGCTGTGATCCAAAAAGAAGCGGTGAATGGTGTGGTGCCAATCATTCTTCTCACGCATAGGGCCGCAGAAAGAAAGTTAAACCTGGCTATTCAAGACATAGAGATGTTAGAGGATGTTAAAGGCAAGGTTAACCGTATTCGTGTCGCTCCTTTTGATCGTGCAGAAACATAGATGTTCAGTAGTCGCTTATGAAATATATTAGCACAAGAGGAGGGTGCGCCCCTCAAAATTTCGAACACGTCTTATTGACGGGCCTTGCTCCCGATGGTGGGTTATTTGTGCCTGAAAACTTGCCAAAATTGTCGACCCGCGAAATAGAAGAGATGCGGTCTCTTGACTATCCCGATTTAGCCATCAAAATTATTTCCCCATTCATTAACGGTGAAATTCCTGACTCCGACCTAAGAGAAATTGTTAGGGAGAGCTACAACGGCTTCGGGAATTCAGAGATTGCACCGCTTAGAAAACTTTCTAATACGGAGTATTTGTTAGAACTTTACCATGGACCAACTCTGGCATTTAAAGATTTTGCGTTACAAGTGCTGGGGCGACTTTTGAACTATGTGCTCGAAAAGAAAAACAAGCAGGTGGTTATTCTTGGTGCCACTTCAGGGGATACTGGATCTGCGGCATTGGAAGGATGCAGGCACTCTGAGCGTGTTGATATTTTTATCTTACACCCACATAACCGAGTATCAGAAGTACAGCGTAAGCAGATGACTACGGTATGTGGAGACAATGTATTTAACTTGGCCGTAGAAGGTAATTTTGACGACTGTCAAAGAATTGTTAAGGCGGCGTTCGCGGATCAATCTTTTTTAATGGATGACAAACAATTAGTTGCTGTCAATTCTATTAATTGGGTTCGTATATTATTGCAGATAGTTTACTATTTTTATGCGGCGTTAAAACTTGGCTCGCCGAGGCAAAAGATATCTTTTTCTGTACCCACTGGGAATTTCGGCGATATATATGCTGGATACTTGGCGAAGCTCATGGGGTTGCCGATTGATCGTTTAGTGGTAGCTACGAATAAGAATGATATTCTTCACAGGTTTATTAGTAAGAATGAATACTCTGTTACTGCTCTCAATAAGACGTATTCTCCGAGTATGGATATTCTTGTTTCGTCGAATTTTGAACGATACCTGTTCGATCTGTTTGGCCGCAATAGTGAAGCGCTTTGTGAGTTTATGGCGAATTTTGGAAAGGAGCCGCTAAGTGTTGAGGAAGAGCAGTGGGCACAGGTGAAATCTTGTTTCGATAGCGCAAGTGTGGATGACGCAAAGACTTGTAGGGTAATTCGTGAAATCTTTGACAAAAATGGGATATTGGTGGATCCTCATACTGCCGTCGGCATTCAATCCGCGCGAGATTGTGCTGAAAAATCTACAGCGCCAATGGTCACTTTAGCGACTGCGCACCCAGCTAAATTTAGTGAGGCAATCAGAGCGGTTGGGCTTGACGAACCGGAACTTCCTCATCACTTAAGTGACCTGCTTAGTCGTGAAGAACGATACTCTATCGTTCCCAACGAATTAGCTGCCGTTGCTAGTTTTATAAAAGCTCACTCCTAGACGTCTGGTGTCTATAATAATTCATCGCAAGATTAGTTCCTCTGAGCTTCAGTTTTCAGACTCGGTTCATCCTCTCCTTCAAAAAATTTATAAGCAGCGTTCAATTTTTGCGGCTACAGAGTTGGAGCTTGGTTTGAAAAACTTACTGACTCCGGAAACATTTAAAGGAATGGATGATGCGGTAACTTTGCTCGTTCGGGCGCTTAAAGAACAGCAGCGCGTCTTAATAGTGGCTGATTTTGACGCCGATGGTGCCACCAGTTGTGTGTTGGCCATCAATGTGCTCAAGCAGTTTGGTTTAAAAAGTGTTGAGTATATCGTTCCGAATCGATTCGAATACGGCTATGGATTGACTCCTGAGATTGTAAGGGTAGGAAAGTCATTGAAGCCAGATCTAATAATTACGGTAGATAATGGTATCTCTAGTGTTGAAGGGGTTGAGGTCGCTAACTCTCTTGGAATAAATGTTTTAATTACTGATCACCATATCGCTCCCGATATCCTGCCAGCGGCTCAAGCCGTTGTGAATCCAAATCAACTGGGTTGTGATTTTCCGAGTAAATGCATTGCCGGAGTCGGCGTAATTTTTTATTTGATGCTCGCTCTCCGGAGTCGGTTGAGGAACGATGGCTGGTTCAAAAAGTCTAATACCAGAGAACCGAATCTTGCGGATCAGTTGGATTTGGTTGCATTGGGCACAATAGCAGATGTGGTGGCGTTGGATCGTAACAACCGAATCCTAGTTTATGAGGGTATCAAGCGTATTAAGGCTGGTAAAACACGGCCTGGTATAGATGCTTTATTGAAAGTGTCTCGCCGTGATGCGAGAAGACTAAAGACTAGTGATCTCGGATTTAGTCTTGCGCCCAGGCTTAATGCGGCTGGAAGGCTTGAGGACATGTCCACCGGTATTGAGTGCCTTCTGACTAACTCGGAAAATGACGCGTATCACCTAGCTTTGCAATTAGATGCTATAAACCAAGATAGGAAGCAGATCGAACTTGATATGCGAGAGCAAGCTTTTCAATCACTCGAACATCTTGTTATAGAAAAAGACAATTTACCAGCAGCTCTATGTCTCTTTGATGAGCGCTGGCATCAGGGTGTTGTCGGAATTGTAGCCTCTCGCGTCAAGGATAAATTTCACAGGCCTGTGATCGCATTTGCGCAGGTAGATGTTGACGGTAGTGAGGAAGTTGAATTAAAGGGTTCAGCTCGATCAATACAGGGTTTTCATGTTCGAGATGCCTTAGATGCTGTGGCAACTCAGAATCCAGGATTAATAAATAAGTTTGGCGGACATGCGATGGCGGCGGGCTTAAGTCTGGCTAGGGATAACTTCGATAGTTTTAGCAGAGCTTTTAATAGTCACGCTAAAAAGATGTTAAATGAAGATCAGTTGCGGTCAGTAGTGTTAAGTGATGGGCCGTTAGAGCCTGAGTGGTTGACTTTAGAAACGGCAAATGTGATTGAGTCTGGTGGGCCTTGGGGGCAGGAGTTCGAAGAGCCATTATTTGATGGTCGGTTTAATCTCATTGAACAAAGGCGGCTTAGCGGAAATCATCTTAAGATGGTTTTAAGCCCGAAGCAGGATGCGCAGCGCGTTTTAGATGCTATAGCGTTTAACGTTAGCGAAGAGGATTGGCCGTCGGAGAAAGTAACGGAGATTGAAATTGTTTACCGAATTGATGCAAATGAATTCAGAGGCACTGAAACTTTGCAGTTGAAAGTAGAGCAAATTATAGCTGCGTTTTAGCAATTTGATTTCAAGATGTTGCAGTAACTCCCGACAACTGCAGAAATCAAGACAATCAATCACTATGACAAAAATGGACTGATTTGATATTTTTGGGGGACATTTTGCCGCGAGCTAGGCGCACTCTGCCGTGAAGTTACTAGAAAGGTTCTTATTCTTTGTGTAAAGTAGATAAATAATGGAAATAAAACCGAACAAATTTTTGATTTTTATAAGTTTTATGGCTTTTTCTGCGTTGATTTTTGGGCAGACCCATAAGACGGATCAGATTGAAGTCGATTTGGTCTCGGAAACTACTACGGTTATTGCTGGGGAAACGTTTTGGCTTGGTATTCGACTTAAGCCTATCGATCATTGGCATACATACTGGAAATTTGGGGGTGACAGTGGAGTAGAAACTTTTATCGGTGACTGGCAAATCCCTGAAGGCTCTCTTGTTGGAGATATCGTCTGGCCAATTCCAGAATGGACTCCATTTCTTGGGAGCGAGCTGGTTACCTTCACCTATGAACGGGAGGTCTTTTTACCAATACCGGTTACTGTCCCTTCGGATTTCTCAGGTGATACTTTCGACATTTCAGCCAAGGTTGATTGGCAAGTCTGCGAAGAGATTTGCATACCAGGAGATGCGATTTTTTCACTTTCATTGCCGGTTGCCAATTCGTTAGAGATTGACCCCAGATGGGTAGCCGGCTTCTCGGAAAGCCGGCTCTTATCTCCAGTCCCTGAAAATCAACATGGATTGATTTCAAGTTTTAATGCTCATGATGAAAAAGTAAATGTCATGATTCGCGCATCGGGAAATGAATTTGAAAATGTTGATGAGGCTTATTTCTTTCCTACCGAGCGACGTGTGATGAAATATGCGCCATACCGAAAAGTAGTAGTTGATGGTGATCGTATTCAAATTTCGACGGAGCAACATAGTCGTTTTCCCGCAGAGCTCACTGAACTATTTGGCACCCTGAAATTAATTGATGATGATGGTAGTTGGCGTGCTTATGATGTCCGGCCTCAGCTAACGAATGTCGCTTGGGATCATAGTATAGAGGTAGAGC
The DNA here is from genome assembly GCA_029245905.1 of Gammaproteobacteria bacterium. Lineage (GTDB taxonomy): Bacteria > Pseudomonadota > Gammaproteobacteria > Pseudomonadales > Pseudohongiellaceae > UBA9145. The sequence goes on along the minus strand of JAQWOJ010000063.1, from coordinate 1,121 downwards.
TTTTAGCGGAAACCACTAACGTTGTTCCAGGAGAAACTTTATGGTTAGGCCTCAGGCTCGATCCTGCTGAGCATTGGCATACCTATTGGAAAATGGGTGGTGATAGTGGAGAGCCCACGAGACTTAACGAGTGGGTTGCCCCAGAGGGCACGCAAATTGGTGAGATTCAGTGGCCTGCCCCGAATTGGCTCCCCTTTTATGAAACAGATTTAGTAAATTTTGGTTACGAAGAAGAAATCGTTCTTCCCGTTGCGATCACTATACCAGTCGACTTTGAGGAGGAAAGTGTCGACCTGAGTGTGCTCGCGTACTGGAATGTTTGTGAGCAAATTTGTATTCCGGGAGAACAAAAATTGAGCCTCTCGCTTCCTGTTGGAGAATTTGCTGAAATAGATGCAAGTACTTCGCAACTTTTTTCGGATGCGAGGGAAAAACTGCCAGTTGTTGATCACAATATAAAATCGATAATAGCAGTTGCAGGAGAAAGAATAAGCTTGGGCTTTGAATCTCCAGATCCAGTATTTTCTGAATATAGCGAAGCTTGGTTCTTTCCTGAAAAGAGGCGGGTAATAAAGCCTGGACCGCTTCGCGATGTCAGCATCGAACAAAACCTGCTACAGATTACTCACCAGCAACCTCGGCGTATGCTAGAGGATTTAACTGATGTTTATGGAGTGCTCGTCGTAGAAAATCAAGAAGGAGCGCGAACTGCATTTGATTTTGTGAATCCAGCCACGAACGCTAATTTTACTACTATTACGCCTTTTGCGGCAGCTTCCAATTCAGCAGGAAATGATGCCGGTGGAACTGGCAACGATATTTTTGTTTACATGTTTTTCGCGCTACTCGGCGGCATGATTCTTAATTTAATGCCTTGTGTTTTCCCTGTCCTTTCAATAAAGGCCTTAAGTTTTACAAAAAATATTGGTGAATCGCAATACAAGCAGCGGATGGACGGCATCGTATATACGGCAGGAGTGGTTGGAGCCTTCGTTCTATTAGCAAGTGTTTTGATGGCCCTTAGAGCCGGCGGGGAGGCCGTGGGGTGGGCATTCCAGTTTCAACAGCCTTGGTTTCTAGCATTCATTGTATACCTCTTTTTCTTAATGGCTTTGAGTTTG
>JAQWOJ010000052.1 GCA_029245905.1 Gammaproteobacteria bacterium | reverse complement strand
TATTTTTCTGAGAGCTGTGTTCATAACGCTAATTCGAAATATACACTACTAACAACGAGTAATTTTTCCAGAGAGTTCACGATAGATACGACTAGTCATATTTTCCAAGAAATAGAATCAGGCGTGAAAACCGAAAATTTAGCTGGGCACTGCTCGCGTAGAGACTTCAACTATCTGCTGAATTTTACAACAAAATTAGAAAGTGAGTTTCATACATGGGCGGAGTCGGAGCTAAGATAAATTGACAAACTTATTACCTATAACAACTAGGCTATGTTTCTCTGTTAGTTTGTTAATAATACAAATTTATAAAAAGGATGCATGAGCGATGAAGAAAATCTTACCCATTATCTTGTTTAATATGTTCATGTCACAACTCATGGCGCAGGAAAGTAGGGAACCTTGCGGACCCTCTTCTGGATTATCTGAAGACCTATCCAAAAACGTAGCAACAGATTCTCGGTGTTTTGAGCTGCGCTTTTATACCGCCGAGGCGTCCACTAATGGGAAAGGGGGAGTAGATGATTTGCATCAGCGCTTCAGAGAGAAGCAAGTTTCTCTTCTAGAGAAGCATGGCGCAGAATTAATTGCCTTTTGGCAACGACTTGATAATCCCAATACCATCGTATGGTTGCTTGCGTTTGACGATATGACTCATAGAGACTTGGTATTTCAAAATTTCCGAGCTGATCCGGAGTGGGTCGAATTAAGAGAAAAGTATAGCGTGCCAGTTAAGAGAGAGCTTTTTTTTATGAGTGCGTCAGATTACTCAGCACTTAGGTGAAAGAAGCTGAATTCGAATCAGATGTGCGAAGAATATAAGGAAAACAACATTTGTCGGCATCGTTTTTGCTAGTTAGTGCCTTTGGAAATTGAGGTGGCTCAGATATCGCAAGGCTCTTAGATAACATTCAGAGCTGGAATCGAGTCTTAAACCACGCATTTGTGGTTAACCATAATATTTCCGATCACTACAATCTTTTGTCCACCTTCACCATTCATCGGCGGAAACACACAGCTCAGCTGTTAGGTGGTAGACGACAAGACAAATCGCATAGAAGATGGACATAACCGCTCATAATAAAAGTACGAAATCATTACAAATATCAACTACCGCGGTAAATGCTCGAATCTTAAAAGTAAAACTTATCGATCCTTAAACGCCAGGAGAATCTGATGATAATGGCATTAACAAGAAAGCTTATAACAGTCACCCTACTGGGGTTTTTCGCTCAATTCGCGACCGCGCAGAATCAAGCGGCGCTCGGAGCCCTTCAAGAAATCGCTGGGATCGTCGCCTCAATAAATCATTTTCCGTCAGATGCTGACAAAGCCGCATTGGGAGATATCTCTAACAATGACAGCTTGCCTCAAGGAGTAAGAATGATCGCCAGCGCCGCATCCAGTATAAATCATGCTCCTTCCGACGAGAGCAAACAAGTGATGGCTCAACTGCAAGCAGCTGCTCGAGCCCCAGAGGCAGTGAAATCATTAGCCAAAATCATTTCTGATTTTAACCATATGCCTAGCGATGAGGATAAGGTAACGCTAAGTCAGTTATTTCCGTAGCATAAGACTAGGGGAGTAAAGTTATCTGTTTGAGTTAGCCAGTGATTTTCGTATTACACTCAAAAATTCTTTCATATTTTCCCTCTCGGAATTCATCTGTTTACGTTGTACCATACGAGGAAGCCGCCTATTCACCCAAGTAAAAATAAAAGACTTAATTGTAAAAAGGACTTTGAGATAGTGACAAATATTATGGTAGTAAGATTATGACTGCGATAGGTACCCCCTTCTCCGCCACAGCGACGAAGGTACTGCTGCTTGGCTCTGGGGAACTCGGCAAGGAGGTAGCCATAGAGCTTCAAAGGTTAGGCGTCGAAGTGATTGCCTGCGACCGTTACGCGAATGCTCCCGCCATGCAAGTTGCCGACCGCAGCTACCAATTTTCAATGTTAGATGAAGTGGAGTTAAAACGTGTCATCGAGCTTGAGAAGCCGGACTTGATTGTTCCCGAGATAGAGGCCATTGCGACTCAAGCATTAGTTGAGTTGGAAAGCCGCGGTTTTCATATTGTGCCAACCGCGCGCGCAGCGCAGCTTACAATGAACCGAGAAGGCATAAGACGGTTGGTCGCTGAAGAGCTAGGAATCACGACGTCAGCATACCGTTTCGCTGCGACTCATGAGGAGTATCGAGCCGCCGTATCGGCGGTCGGGATACCGTGCGTGGTAAAGCCGATAATGAGTTCGTCGGGAAAAGGACAGAGCACTATAAAATCTGAAAGTGATATCGATGGCGCATGGGAATATGCTCAAGATGGCGGTCGCGCAGGTGCAGGCACCGTCATCGTCGAAGGTTTTGTCGATTTTGACTACGAGATTACTCTACTCACCATACAACACGTAGATGGCGTTAGTTTTTGTGAACCAATAGGACACAGACAGGAAGACGGCGACTATCGCGAGTCCTGGCAGCCTCAAGCGATGTCTGATACCGCATTAAGCCGAGCAAAGGAGATAGCAAGCATGGTGACCGGAGCACTGGGTGGCCGAGGACTCTTTGGCGTCGAGCTCTTTGTGAAGGGGGACCAGGTTTTATTTAGTGAAGTGTCACCTCGTCCGCATGATACCGGCTTGGTGACACTTATCTCACAGGATCTGTCCGAATTTGCTTTGCACGCAAGGGCTATACTTGGCCTTAGCATACCAACGATTCGTTTTTATGGCCCTTCTGCATCGGCAGTGCTTCTCGTGGAAGGTGAGTCGAAAAAAACAAAGTTCGGAAACCTAAGAGCGGCAACTGCCATCAAAGACACTTCAATCCGTTTTTTTGGCAAGCCTGAGGTAAGCGGCAAGCGTCGCATGGGGGTCGCGCTTGCTCGTGCAGAGAATACAACCGAGGCAACAAACAAGGCCCTTGCCGTGATCGATGCCATCGAGGTTGAAGTTTAACGCCATAACAAATGCCCATTGCGAAAGCATCACTCGTAAAATTAAGCGCATAACTCCTTTTACAATTGTACCTGCTACGTTATGGATTACTCCACCGGAGTGCTATAAAGTATTGCGCCAAATGAAGAACTAATACCATTATAAGTCCTAGCTGTTTTATTTCGATTTAACTTACATCGCCCTTTAAATTAACTTGAATATAGTCAGCCACAACAGATTGAATAATATTTTCTAAGCTGTCTAAATGATAGATAAAGTCACCGACAATTGGGGCCAACGCCCACGTTTCCATAGTTTTTGGCAAATAGGAGGCTTCCCTTCCCAAAACTGACATTAAACATAACCGTTAACGTATTCACTACTTCTAACTCCAAGCAAGTAGCCGTTACATCAAAATAAAGACTCCCAAATCAATTTCCAGTTCTTACATGTTTAAGGTTAATTGCTACCTATCGCCCTTTTAGCCTCTTCCTCATACCAAGGACAGTCTTGATTTTGGGCATACCAGTAATTTAAGACAGTTGGATTATCCTGCTTTATAAAACTCTCTAAGCTTTGCGCACTAGTCGTACCTGATGCTATCGCGACACACACTAACAACAGCTTATTCAACACAATGTTATTCCTCAAAAGAAGTATTTAAAACAGATATTTAACCTAAAAATAACTAGAGAAGTGGTACACCTAACCCCTCTGTTTCAACGTAGATAGCCGAAACGGTTCCTGGTCATTTTATCCCGGGTTTGAGTGCTTCCAATCCACAAACGATTAATAGCTCTGAAGCCAATGTTGAAGTGGTGCTAGGAGCTAGCTGATCATAATGCCCGCTCAGTTAGAGGCATTGTCCGAAAGAGGTCTTATGGAGAAGGAAACAAATTCACCGGTCATGGAAAAAATAACCTCTAGACGATTCCTGCTTTCCGCATCCAGATACGAAATTATCCAATTCTGTAATCCATTGACCCTCGCGACTTGGGCATTTTCTGCATCACGACTCGACCAAAAATGTTCCAATTGCCCTGCTTCAATTAATTCTACCATTTTAAGTGACGCAGACTCTAAAGCTGATGCTTGCTCGAGCCGACTAGCGTGCTCATGCCCTTCATGGGCAGGCATCAACGGCGCCCAGAATACGCTACCAGTAATTACCATTAAGCCAAAAAATGATTTCATTGTTGCAAGTCTCGTTTTTTTTGTTTTCACTTTAAACCGATCACCTCATAATTTCCTAATGTTTTCAAATTTACGATAATTTCCTTATCAGTATCGTTGCGCCAATACCACCCATGAGATCCTGCGAAAGGAACTGTGATTGAGCCGCTCATTTTATCCACGGAAGCCTCTCCATAGCTCTCAAAATAGCCTGACGCATCACCATCAGGTTCTCCATGCATGTCGAAATAAAGAGATGCACTACTATTCCAGTCATAGGTAAGGCTGGCATGCATATCAAGAAAAAATTTATACTCTAGACCTTCATTTGCTGGGATCAGTATCTCTACCTCATCCTGACGAAATAACAAACCGCCTTCGCCAGGCCGGCTGATGATGTCAGAATGATACTCCTCAACACGTAACACGTCTAAACCCAACATAGCGCCCACGCCGGTCGGATCAATTCCAAACTCGGTAGGTAACACTATGGTGAAAAAAATCCCTATGGCCAATAATAGCGAAAATATTACGGCCTTAATTAAACCAATTTTCGCTTGAGCTGTTTCATCTCTTTCACTCACAAATTCACTCGATTTAAATCACTAAACTAAGCCGTTAATATAAACATCAATATCCTTATGTCAACTTTAACAAGTGACGCTTCCTTGTTAACCACTACCTATAGTATCTTCTAACTATGAATATGAATATTAATCGAATACAGGTAAGTTTTGACGTTTGGATTCAGTTGCTCGGCATGTTGGGAGTACTTGGGGGATTAGTATTTGTCGGATTGGAAATGCAACAATCTCAAAGAATAGCTTTAGCGGCACAGCACCAAGCAAGAAGTGAAATGTTTATGGACCAGATTAATGCGCATACTGAAGCTGGGATAACATTTAGGAATTACACCGCTAACGAACAGTATGCAAACATTAATGGTTTTCATGCACTTTCAGTGATTTTTGAAAATGATTTCATCCAATATAAGTTGGGGCTTATGGACGAGGATCTTTGGGAGAAAAAGAAAGTTGTCATAAAGCGTCTGAGTGGAATTTGTGAAATGGTAGAAATTTGGCCCGAAGATCTTCCTCAAGAATTTATGGATATTGTTGAGGAAGGACGAGCTAGTGGCTGCAGACCGATAGCTGAATGACCTCCATCAAATCAAACTACCAGCAATCATAATAAGGAAGAAACCATGATCAAATTATATCTCTCTTTATCAGTACTATTAGGCATTAACATTTGGGCGATACTGTCTGGTACATCGCTTGCGAATTTCATCAATTACCCAGGTATAGCTGTAGTACTTGTGCCAGGTTCGCTCTATGCTGTGGCTGGAACAAAGGAGCTTAAACTACGCGTATGTAAATTCTCCGATGGTGCAGTTCTCGGGGGATGGATCGGCACGTTAATAGGAGCCATCATGATTCTCGGCAATTCAGATTTTAATAATTGGCAAGAAAATATTCCACCCGCTTCCGCCATTATGTTACTCACTGTTTTTTACGGTTACTTGGTGAAAGCGATGTGCTTTCTAATCGCAGAGAATCTACCAGAAATAAAAGGCGAATGAGACCTCATTAGCGAGGTTAAATATAAAAAGACATAGTTAATAAATTAGACGGGGCAGGAAGCCGGAATGAAAGATAAGATATTCATGATGCTACTTGGCATCATAGGCACGAGTGGACTGCTATTTTATTCAGTAGTTGCCGGAGCACAGACCGCTCCCTCCCCCAACGCAAATTTTGACGGGCTGAAGATAACTCTGTGCGGCACTTCTTCTCCATTGCCAGCGCCGGGTCGCGCACAGGCATGCGTAGCGGTAGAAACACCCGATCATCTTTATATTGTGGATGCGGGTTCTGGTTCTGCGGCTACGGCACAGCTAAGCGGCATTCCTTTAGATAAACTTCGCGGTATTCTGTTAACCCATTATCATTCTGATCATATATCCGATATCGGCGATTTCAATCTCAATTCATGGGTAGCAGGCAGACCAGCACCATTGCAAATTATTGGACCAGAAGGTGTCGAGCGTATTGTTGAGGGCCTCAATATCACTTACGAATTGGATAGAGGCTATCGTGTGGCTCATCACGGCGCAGAACTACTTAATCCCGAACTTGGCGTCCTACATTCTCGCACAATAGGAGAAGAGGTCATCGTGGATGAAGATGGATTGCGGATCACTGCATTCAAAGTTTCTCATCCACCGATTGAGCCAGCCTATGGCTATCGATTGGATTACGGTGGTCGCTCTGTAGTGATCAGTGGTGATAGCTTAGTTACCGACAAAATTGTGGCACTATCCGATGGCGCCGATGTTGTGTTGCATGACGCGATGGCTTTGCAGCTGGTGCAAGGTATAGAAGCTATGTCACGGGGCGCTGGCAATACGCGACTTGCAACCGTGCTTCACGATATTCAGGATTATCATGCAACCACTGCAAATTTAGTCCGCCTTGTAGCTGAGGCGGAGGTTGGGCAGCTCGCTTTGTATCACCTTGTACCCGCCCCCCGAAATGCCATGGCAATTGCGGCATTCAAGGGCGGCTTACCAGACGGCGCCATCATTACCGAAGATGGCATGGTGATCTCCTTACCAGCAAATTCAAAAGAGATCATGGTTGATTGAATGATGGCTAGGGGCGAGTCAGTCTCTCTTACCGATAGCTCATCCAGATAATTTTGCGCGGGAGATCTCGAAGTTTTTAGTTGTGTTCATTCGGTTGAGTGTTACCAGCTGGCGGACTTTGACCCTTCCAACTAAGAACAGTTTTTTTGCGTTTCCCTGTAGCCATGGACCAAAAAGCGCGGATCAATCAGATTTTTTAGGTCAAAATCTGGTACAGTGCCCGTCTTTTTGGCTCACAGGATGACATCACAGCAAAAATGAAGCTCTACATTTCTTATACGCTCTCGATTATCTGGTTCGCTATCCCTCCTACAGTTTTTGCTCAACAGAACCCAGAGAGTGCTTCTGTTCAGAAAAATCGACAGGCCTTAGCTGAGTTACCAATTGATACGCCAGTCGAAGGTACTCGCGCTGTGGATCCTGGTGCAGCCGACTCTACCGTCGTATACGAAGCCGAATTTTTTGATCAGTACAACCCTGTCACAGCCAGCGACATGCTTGAACGAATACCGGGAGTTGACGTTTTTGGAGGCAATCGAGGAGGTGGCGGCAACCGTGGTCTAGGCACGGGAGGCAACCTTTTGATTAATGGCCAGCGTATAGCGGGTAAGGACAATTCAGCACGCGACCAACTAGACCGAATAACTGCGGCGGAAGTGGAACGCATTGAGATCATTCGCGACACCTCTGGCGAACTAAACGTGCGTGGCGCCGGCGAGGTAATTAACATCATTTTGGTTGGAGTGCCTTCCCGATCCAGTACTCAACTGGAATTAGTGCAACGATTAAACCATGACGATACCTACGAAGTCGGCGGTAATGTGGGCTGGTCAACTCAAATTGGAAATTTCCAGGCCCTACTCAATGTGGAGACACGACCTAACTATGAGAATCGTGAAAGCCGCGAAGTCCGGTTGACCCCGGAAGGGGAACTGTTAGGCACCCTTTTTGAAGAAAATACTCGTGACCAGGATGAGCAAAGCATCAGCACCAACATGAGTTATGGATTCGGCGCTCATCGCATGCAACTAAATGCACAATTTAGAGAGGGAGACTTCCCAGGTCCTGTACGTCGTGATTTTGTAGATTTCGTTAATGATGTCGCGATTAAAAGCATTCAACAAGAAGAGATAGACAATGAAGAAAGTAACTGGGAACTAGGTGGCGATTATGAATACAGCTTCGCAAATGGATCCAGACTTGCGCTTCTTTTTGTTGCCAATGATGAAATTCGAAATTCAGTAAGAGAAAGACTTCTGGCTGATCCGGCGAGCGAGCCACTGAGCAAAAACTTGTACATAGACTCCCGACGCCAAGCCAAAGAGTTAATCGTCCAAACCAACTATAATTTTTCGCTTACCCAGGGTCAGTCACTTCGAATAGGGGTTGAGAGGGCACTCAATAAATTAAATTCCGCACTCTTTATCGCTAGTCCATTCGGCACCGAAACTGCGTCAGAGAAATACGGCGGCTTATCCCTAATGCCCTCAAGTTCCAATGCAGGAACGCAAGTAAAGGAAGAGCGTTACGAAGCCTTTGCTTTTCATAATTGGACCATCAATGATAAAAGCTCTCTTGAAACTAGTCTTGTTTATGAAAACTCGGAGATTTCTCAGACGGGAGAAGTGAGCAAAACGAGAGACTTTCAGTTCTGGCGCCCTTCCCTAGACTATCGCTATAACTTCGCGGATAACTTCCGCTTCCGAGGTACTTTAAGGCGCAATGTTTCTCAGCTCAGCTTCTCTGCCTTCGCAGCCACTGCAAACAACGACGACCGGGACATTAATGGCTTTGCCGGCAATCCAGAGCTAGAACCGGAGACTAGCTGGGCTTATAACGGCGAGCTTGAATACAGACTGCCTAATGATGCCGGTGTTTTAGCAACTGGTTTGTTCTACTCTGATATAGACAACAAAATTGGAAAAATCATTGCTACTGTCGACCCAAACCAACCACAATCAGCGACAGGAAATGTAGGCCCTTCAACGCAACTAGGCTGGTTCGCTCGTGCAAGCGTCCGTTTAAATCAGCTCAACCTACCGAATGCTATTTTCTCAGGCCGAGTCGGGTTATTTGACTCTGAGATTCTCAATCCATTCATCAACGAGAAGGTACGCACTGGCGGTCGCGGGTTTGGTAATATCGGTTTCCGCCAAGACATCACCTCAATGAATCTCAGCTATGGAATTGACTATAATCACTCGTTTTGGGGTGGCTACTACGATATAGATATATTCACCCGCACTCGCAATGATAGACGCCGCACACTGGATATATTTGTTCAGAAAATCTTGTTTGGTGACTGGGTATTCCGTCTTGAATCAGATAACACTTTGGGGGCTTCAAGGTGCCGCTATCGAGAACGCTACAAAGGCACAACCATGGAAGGAAATATAGCACTGATACAGGATTCTTGCAGCAGCCGATATCACCGGCTCATTTTAAGCATTCAGACCACTTTCTGAAATTAGCCTGCACTAATGTTAGTCAACGCCGGACTGAAAGCCCGTCGGTACAACTATTCCCTAGTCTATCGTCCTTCCTTGTTAGCCGATATCTATAGTATCTTCTGGGTATGAAAATAGCGCTAAAAGATCAAAAAGCATGCAGTGCGACAACAGTATAACCAGAAAAATCTACGACCTTTCCACAAAAAGGTGAGCTCTTAAAGGCATCTAAATAATATGAGTGATAGGATAGTTTGGACATAAACAACTTATTAAATCCAATTGCGAATGGCACTAGAGTTGGCTTTGATCGCAAAAATGAGAAAGTCCCTTCAATAACCCCTAGCCAATGATAATTTAAAATATCATCAAGGATTACAACGCCCTCATTAGCTACCAACTTATTCGCCAAGATTAAATCAGACATTGTGTGTTCGATTGTATGGCCACCATCAATTGAGAGAAAACGAGTCGCTCCTACTTTCTCATCGAACATTTTAATTATCTTCTGATCAGTAGAATCGCCTGTAATAATTTTTGTATTTGCTCCCTTGTGGACATCAAAATTAGCAAGATTATGTTTGAAAACTTCAAGATCGCCTTTTCCTGACTTATCAATGTTCAAATTTTGATCATCAAATACATCGATGGCGAAGCTATCGTAGCTTTTATCGATAACGCTATTCAGTAATAGATAGAATTTGCCATGATGAACACAAATTTCTATACATCCTCCCTCTTTATTAATCGAGACGTTATCTAGAAGATCCACCATCTCAAAAGTTGCTCTTCACACCAGCCCTCAACTTTATCGAAACCCAAATCCTTATACCCTTGTAAGTTTTTATTATTTAACACATGCTCTCCTCAATTTAATACTCAATTAGGCTTCACTACCCCAAGGATGTCAAGAAACACGAATTAAGGGGTTTTTGTCTCGGTGCTAATCCTTAGATAGTGCCTTAATCGCTTCCAAATGCATCGAATAGAGGCTTCCTTATTAGCCGATATCTATAGTATCTTCTGGGTATGAATATGAAGAAATTAATAGCTAAAATAGATGACTTTATAGCAGTAAAAACTTGGGGAGCTCGCAAAAGGTTTCAAAAGGGCTAAGAAATTGTATAAAAATGATTGGCTGACCTAGGCGTTCTAGTTGATATTGTATTCTTAGTAATCGAGATCAATCAAAATACAAAGGCCATTAGAATAGAGTCCGCCATCGCAGAATTTAGTGTTACCGATGCGGCGTTTGCCCCAGCAGCTTATCAACCAGACGTTACTGATATTTTAATGAGAGTCGGTCAGTTTATTGACAAAATAATTGGGCGAGGAAGCGAGAGCAAAGTTAGTTTTCTTTAAATTGCAGGCTCAATCATTAGTAACGCTCCATCAGATTCCTCATCAGTCAACAAATAAAGAAAGCCATCAGGACCCTCGCGTACTTCTCGAATCCGCCGATTTAGTTCAGTTAACATAATTTCGCGTCGCATCTCCTCTGTTCTTTCATTGAAAACAATCCGTTGCAAATGACCCGTACCTGGTATACCGCCCATACGAAGCGACCCAATAAAAACATTGCCTTTCCACGCAGGAAACTGGTCTCCAGTATAAACAGCGATACCTGAGGCTGCAATTGCGGGCAACCAGACCAAAAGGGGTGATTCTAAACCTTCTCGAACCGGATTATCATTTACTCGCTCTCCGGAATAGAAACGACCAAAGCTAACGATAGGCCAACCATAATTACCACCTGGCGAGAGAATGTTAATTTCATCGCCGCCATTGGGGCCATTTTCATGTTGCCACATTTCACCAGTATTAGGATGCAGCATTAAGCCTAGGGTATTGCGGTGACCTAGCGTGTATATTTCGGGACGATAATTAAAACGATTCAGAAATGGATTATCTGCGGGCATGGTCCCATCATCCTCAAGCCTCAGAACTTTCCCCCTCAAGCTCATAGGGTCTTGCGCAGCGTCTCCAACCCGACCACCAGTAGACATATATACTTTGCCGTCACTGCCGAACGCAACACGCCCGTTTAGTCCGGAGTTGCCTTCGTACGCTTCGGTAACAACAAGATCTCGAAGATCAGTGAGGACATGGCCTACAAGCTGGCCTACTGCTAAAGCGGGCGCTCCCCAACCGTTTCCCATAGGCTTGGTATAAGTCAAGTAAATCAAACCATTTTCAGAGAATTCTGGATGCACAGCGACATCCATCAATCCACCGTTACCATCAGTTCGTACATTGGGCGTACCGGAGATCGGCAACGAATCCAGCACTCCGTCGCGAATTAAACGAAGCCGTCCTGGTCGCTCTGTGACAAGAATATTTTCATCTGGGAGGAAAGCGATAGCCCAGGGATGTGATAAGCCTCTAGCGACCACACTAACTCGAATCTTATGCTGTTCGGCTGTATCCAATATCCAAGGCCCTTCCCCGAGGGGTGAAACTGGCACACCAATCGACTGCCCAAAAGCGTGAGCGATAAAGAACAAACTCAGAAGCGACGGCACACAAACGCGAATGCAACAAATTATCTTCATAGAAATCTCTCTGATACATGTTAGATTAGCATGGATATATGGATTTAATCATTAGGCAAATTAAATACATCAATTCATCTCACTTAAGGAGAAAATAATGGGTCAGACAAAAGCACTTACACTAGAGCCAAGACAAGAACAATCGGTTATGAAGATAACGGCAGCTGAAATTGGCGAGGAACAGAATGTAATTCACCTTGAAGGAGATATGGGAGCTTACGGCAAGGTTTACTCCACCCTTATCTTTAAATTTAATGCAGATAGAAGTGGCGGTACTTACACTGCTCAAGGCAGGGGCTTTGTTGATGAAAACACCATGTTAGGTGGCGCCGGAGCCGGCGTCTGGAAACGAGAGGGTTCGAAAGCCTATCTTGAAGAGGTCGTAAACATAAACGACGGAACTCAAAACTTACACAGGGCCGTAATGGATATGATGAACAAAACGCTTGTCCTTGATGCTTATATTCTCCGCTAATCTAGATACTTTAGATAACCATCATAGGGGAGTCTTTTAGACTCCCCTATCTTTAACAAACTCATTAGGTCAGGTGGTGACCCCCTCCTCATTCGCCGATATCTATAGTAGCTTTCGGGTATGAATATGAAAAGTAAGTTTAGATTGTAAGTTCAAATACCCTAATTTAGTTTCTTCCTGACAACACAATTGGTCCTTCACTATTATCATTGTAATCTTCCAAATTAATCCACCCATAAGATTTAACAGATCTCTCAATAATTTCCCTAAGCGGAGTGAAGCCCTTAGGAAAGACAACTTCTGTTGATTGAGCGTTTAAAATAGTTGGTATGACCGAAGGCCACCTAGAGGTTTCTTTAGGTCCGGCCTCAAACCTCGGCCCATTGAACGAGTCACAAATTAACTCCCGTCGGTTGCTTGGAACATCCTTCTCAAATATTTGGGCAGTAATTTCACAAGCTTGGAAACCCTGCACATCACAGAAATCAAAATCAATACAAGCAATTTTCGGCCCTAGTATGGATAAGTTCTCTACGAATAAAGAGGAATAGCAACATGTAGTTATGCTCCTAAGGCAAACCGACTTTTTAGTTAACTTAACCCATCTCAATAGATTTTCACCTTTTAAAAATCTAAGGCTGTTTTCCATATATATCTTGTCTATCCCTTGAAATGCAGGGTAAAAAGATTCTCGTCGTTTCCATGCCGCCCATTGCAGAATAGCGTTACAGTCATTACAGCAACACATAAGCCTGAATAACGGTTTTGTAGTGGATAAATGAACTTCTACCTTTCCACACTTGCATTTAACAGCAGTCATCTACCGATCTCCCCTTTTCACATTGGTTGCAATAACAATCCAGATTCAACTTATTAATCATCTATTCTAAAACTAATTGATTCTTTTCCCATCCATTTAGGATCATCTTTATTCATCTCGTTCAATAGCTTTTCAATTTCTTTCTGATCAATAATATTCTTCTCAAACCATTCTACAAAAGAACTTTCCCTCGTCACTTTCCAGAAGTTCCAGGCTCTTAGCCCTAGAGGTGATCTAAAAATACCTATTCTGAGCACATGAACTCTAAATTCAAGATGTTTTGCTTCGACCAAGCCTTGCTCAACCTTGTCATATATATCAAATAAATCTACAAGTAGCATAACCGAAAAATTTAAGACTCTTTGGGTTTCAGAAGGGTCTAGCTCTTCTTTTGCCCAGTCTTTTGCTAGAAATTGTGAAAACTCATTATCTTTAGCTGATTGGAAATACCTTTCGTAAGTCCTTTCGGTAATCTCATGGCCGAATCGTGCTCGTGTGATCACATTAGTCTGGCGGATTTGGATAGATAGATAAATTAAAGTCAGGACCGTCGCTAAAGCTGCAATTAACTCACCTAGAGAACCTAAGCTATTAATATCCATTTTTTTCTCCTCTTGAAGATCTAAAGCCATTTAGGCAATTGAAAATTAAACACTTGTACTTGCTAATTTTTATAGTGTCACTAACCAAACTAAAAATCGCTCGTTAACTAATCCTTTTACTCGATAAATTAAGCATCTAGTTGATATCAACACTATCAAGGGTTAATCAATTATTCATCTAGTGCTATTTACCTCTAGTTTAATTAGCGATAGGTTAGTTCGCTCGCATAGCCCGCGAACAATGAGGACTAGCTATTGAAAGAGCACCCCCTCCTACATAAAAGGGAACTTGAAAGAATTTCTTTTCACTAACTTACAGGAGAATAATTATGAGTGAAAAAATAGCCGATTGGGTATTGCATCATGTGAGCACAACCTATGAGCGTGTCGGAGATAAAGGCCTGAGAGCGATATCAAACTGGAAAACTGACGGCGATATAGAGCACTATGGAGC
>JAQWOJ010000044.1 GCA_029245905.1 Gammaproteobacteria bacterium | reverse complement strand
CTGATGGCCTCCAGTGTCGCTAGGCCGGCCGCCACCGCTAGGGGGCTTCCCGACAGCGTTCCAGCTTGGTAAACCCCTCCGTTAGGAGCGAGTTTCTCCATTATTTCAGCCTTACCACCGAAAGCTCCTATGGGCAATCCGCCTCCAATTATTTTGCCCAGCGCCGTGATATCCGGCAGAACGCCATAGATCGATTGAGCTCCGCCCAAAGCGACCCTAAAACCCGTCATAACTTCGTCAAATATTAAAACAGATCCGTAAAGTGTGCATTGTTCTCTCAATGATTCAAGGAACCCCGATCTAGGTGGAATGCAATTCATATTACCGGCAATCGGCTCTACGATAACACAGGCGGTATCTCCGCCATGGTTATCAAAATATTCTTCAACGGCCTCAATATCGTTATAGGGTAAAACGTGAGTAAGGTCCGTGTATGCAGTTGGAACCCCTAAAGAATCTGGTTCTCCTATAGTTAGTGCGCCCGAACCTGCTTTTACCAACAAACCATCAACATGGCCATGGTAACAGCCTTCAAATTTTACTACTTTGTCGCGTCCGGTGTGACCGCGGGCTAATCGAATTGCACTCATCGTAGCCTCAGTTCCTGAGGTTACAAGCCTGACTTGCTCAATGGAATGAACGAAGCGACAAATTTGTTGAGCGATCTCTATTTCGGCTTCCGTTGATGCACCGAAACCGATACCTTTTTCTGATTGATTTTTTATCGCCTCTATTACTGTTTGATGGCCGTGGCCTAGTATAAGTGGTCCGAAGGCTCCTACATAATCGATGTAGCGATTGTTATCAGAATCGGTCAAATATGGACCGTGGCCCTCCTTGAAGAATAGAGGGTTTCCACCTACACCTTTGAATGCCCTAACGGGAGAGTTGACCCCTCCAGGAATAAACTGTTGTGCTAATTCGTATAGAGATTGAGAGTTAGATTTGTTCATTTTAGCGACTTTAATTAAATCAATTAGCTGATTATACAAATATTGAAAGTTGTTTTGGTTAATTTGCTTAAGACACAGCAGACCGGTACTAGTAATCATTATTACTTCAGGACTATTTTCCGCATTGCCTGTAACAATAGCAACCGTTGGCAGAGACTATTTACTCTGAATATTGTTATTCCAGCAAGATTCTCTCAGATCAAAACCGGCGGGTGCCTTGTTTTGGTACTCCTAGGTTTTTAAATAGTCGGCTTAACGACAACTAGGATAACAATGACTACCAATGGGATGACAGGCAGTTCATTGAATACACGAAAGAAAGCATGTGGTTTGTAGGCGGCGTTAGACCGAAGTTTGATCATGAACCAATAACAGTATAAATGCTGTAGAAGCAATAGCGCGACGAATCCGAGCTTCAGTTGCATCCAGCGCGAAGCCATAAAATAGTTCCAATTGGCTGCAAGTAGCCAAGCGCCAAGGATGATTGTTGCTAATGCGGATGGGGTCATAATTGCCCAAAATAATTTTCTCTCCATAATTTGGAAACGGGCGATGCTAATTTGGTCTTGACTCATAGAATGATAGACGAACAAGCGAGGCAGATAGAAGAGGCCGGCAAACCAGCAGACTACAAATATAATGTGAAAAGCTTTAATCCATAGCATCGCTGATTCCCCTCTGACGAATCAGAATTTATCACAGGTCAAAAGCCTAGTCTTGATGAAAAAGCTAACCTTGCTAAGCCATTGATTTTATGAAAAGAAATTATCAATTTTATTGCAATATTAGTGCAATCGTCTAAGATACACCCCCCTTTTTTAAACCTAAAGTTCTGGAGGATGGTTTGATTAAAGTAGGAATAATAGGAGCAACTGGTTATACCGGCGTGGAGTTGCTTCGCCTTTTGTGTCCACGACGTGACGTCGAGATTCATGTCGTTACATCCCGTGAGCTAGAGGGCCAATTGGTTAGTTCTCACTTCCCAAGCCTTTCGGGCCATTTAGATCTAGCATTTAGTAGCCCGGAATCGCCAGCGTTAAGGAAGTGTGATGTTGTATTTTTTGCCACACCCCATGCGGTAGCGATGAAGTCTGTTCCCGCCATAATGGAGGCCGGCGTAAAGGTAATTGATTTGTCTGCTGATTTTAGGATAAAAGACGTTTCTCTTTGGGAGCGTTGGTATAAAACGAAGCACTCTTGCCCGGAACTGCTCGAAAAGGCGGTTTACGGTTTGCCAGAGATTAATCGAGAAGCGATTCTCAGAGCGCAATTAATTGCTGTACCAGGCTGCTACCCGACTGCGATCCAATTGGGTTTTCTGCCTTTGTTGGAAAATAACTTAATCGATAGTAGTCGTTTAATAGCCGATGCGAAATCGGGTGTTAGCGGAGCAGGGCGAAAAGCCACAGAGGATTATCTTTTATGTGAGGCCACCGAATCTTTCAGAGCCTATGGAGTTTCGGGTCATAGACATCATCCAGAGATCTGCGAACATCTCAATCTTATTTCTGAATCCAAAGTGTCGTTGACCTTTGTGCCTCACTTGACTCCAATGGTGCGCGGGATATTTGCTACGCTTTATGCGCCTTTAGCAAATGGTGTCGAGACAACAGTGCAGAAGTTGCAGGCGGTTTTTGAAGATAGATACGTGAACGAGCCGTTTGTTGATGTTCTTCCGAGTGGAGAGTTGCCGGCAACTCGAGACGTCAGAGGTTCCAATAGGTTAAAAATCTCAGTAAGTTATGATGAAAGCACAAGACTAGTTTTAGTTCTATGTGTCGAAGACAACCTTGTGAAAGGTGCGTCTGGGCAGGCGATACAGAACATGAATTTGCTGCTCGGCCTTGAGGAAACTGCGGGCCTAGACGGGATCGCTTTGCTGCTATAAGTCTGGAGTGCGGCGAGTCGACCCAACCCAAGTCTCGATCTGATTAAAAGGTTAATTAATGCCGAACGTCGTGAAAGGAAGCAAACAAGAAAGAATGGTCGTTGTCCCTTATCGACCCGTTCGTCGGTTAATATTGCTTGCTTTATCTTTTTTACTAGTTATCGCGACCGCGTTAGGTGGCTTTGTTTACGCCTACTACCAAACGGCCTTAAGGTATGGTCTCAGGGATGCCGATCAATTAAGTCTGGCTCAGCAAGTTGAAAAACTGGAAGCTGAAAATCTAAGCCTTAGTCGGCAAGTAACGGTATTGGACCGTTCCAATGCGATGGATCGAAAGGTTGCTGAAGACATGCAAGGAGCGGTAGGGTCACTCAGAAATCGGGTCGCGAAGCTGGAGCAAGACATCGTGTTTTACAGGAGTGTGATTTCTGGAGACGGGGACGATACAGGATTGACGATTTCTAATTGGGAGATCGCTCCTACAAATGATGCGGATCGATATCGATATAAGTTAACGCTACGACAACAGGATGCCGACGGCGATACATTTTTAATTGGGCATGTAAATATGAATTTGGTTGGCAGAAAAGATGAAGAAATTACATTTTTGTCCATACGGGATATCTCTTCTGATCAAGAAGAGAACGATATAAAGCTTAGATTTAAGTTTTTCCAAATTATAGAGGGAGAACTGATACTTCCTTTTGGTTTTATTCCTGAACGAATCCAGATTATAGGGGTCGAAAAATCGCCCATCCAAAAGTCACTAGATCAAAGTTTTGATTGGGTTTTACCTGAATAACTACATGTAAATTGCTGAGGAGAGAATAAGATGTTTAGTAAAAATGAAGAAATAGAAGTGGATAGTTCGCCGGCGGATACCCTAGTTTCCAGAACCACCGAGATAGTAGGGGATATCCATTTTAGTGGTGAATTGATAGTTGAAGGACGAATTAAGGGGAATGTTTATGCTGAAGATGATTCTTCCGCTGTCATTCGAGTTGCGGAGAGCGGCTCAGTTGAAGGAGAAATATGCGTCCCCTCCTCAATAATCAATGGTCTTGTTCAAGGCGACGTCCGTTCCACGAAGCATATAGAATTAGCCAAAAAAGCAGTGATTGCGGGCAATGTTTATTACAATCTAATAGAAATGGTTATGGGTTCCGAGGTTAATGGAAATCTTATGCATATTTCCTCGAATCAAAAGAGTAATAAACTTTTGCCTGAGGCTAAAGAAAAGCTGCCCTTCGACAGTAATACTTTGAAAAAAGACTAATTTTAAAAAGGTATTCAAATAATCGTGTTGGAGTCCTATAATAGTCGTTTCATGTCTTAAGATATCGAGCACTTTATATGTTCAAAAAGATATCTTGCTTTTCTTTAGTCCTTTTGAGAATAGAAGTATGTCAATAGTCCAAACAGCAGCGCCGGTAGCAATGTTCTTTACCGAAAATGCGGCAAGCAAGGTGCACACTCTTATTTTAGAAGAAGGGAATGATAATTTAAAACTCCGAGTGTTTGTTACTGGTGGGGGTTGCTCTGGTTTCCAGTACGGGTTCACATTTGATGAAAAAGTACAAGACGATGACACTGTTATTGAAAACAAAGGGGCTAGCTTGCTAGTCGATCCTCTGAGTTACCAATATTTGGTTGGTGCAAAGATCGATTATAAAGAAGGGCTAGAAGGCTCGAGATTCGTTGTTGAAAATCCAATGGCTTCGTCCACTTGTGGATGCGGAGCTTCGTTCTCGATATAAGATCATCTATTTTTTGTAAATTCCTCCTAAGATCGCTGGCTTAAGTGCCCCCGTAAATTCGCAGGTGCTTACAGTCCTGCCTTCTACGGTTTGCTTTGCGAGCCAGGCGAAAGTGATGGCCTCTACCCAATCCGGGTCTACTCCCAATTTTTGAGTTGTGCTTATTTGGGAATCTGGAACAAGGTCCTTAATGTTTTGCATCAGTAACTTGTTGTGGGTCCCTCCGCCACAAATATAAACCTCTGAGTTACAACAAAAATCTTTTAGTGCGTTAGCAATTGATGTTGCCGTAAAAAAAGAGAGTGTCGCTTGAAGATCGTTTGGTTCAATAGTCTTGCCGTATTCCTGAAGCTTGCTATTAAGCCAGCGCTCGTTGAATAGTTCTCTTCCAGTGCTCTTGGGTGGTTTTAGCTTAAAGTAGGGTTCTTCTAGCAAGCAGTTCAGTAAATTAGTGTTGCACTTGCCGCTTGCTCCCCAGTTGCCGTCGAGGTCATAACGCTTCTCTTTGTGTTTGTTTACCCAGTGGTCCATTAGCACATTACCTGGCCCAGTGTCATAGGCGAAACATTTACCGTCTCTTGCAAGGGCTGTTAGGTTCGCCATCCCGCCTATATTAATTATCGCGCGATCAACTTGGGCATGAAAAAATAATTCTTTGTGCAGCAAGGGGGCTAGCGGGGCGCCTTGGCCTCCAAGCACGATGTCTCTTTGCCGAAAATCAGCGACAGTTGTTATCCCAGTATGCTGAGCGATAGTGTTTGGATCGCCAATTTGAATTGTGAAGGGGTTTTCTCCTGAGGGGCTATGCCACACCGTTTGGCCATGACTGCCGATCGCGGTTATATCTTCTGAATTAACATCAGTCTTTTTCAGTAAATTTAGTACTGCATTTGCGAATGCTTCGCCGACAGCTACATGGGTTTTACCAAAAAGATTCAGGCTAATGTCTATGTCGGTAGTTAGTTTTAGAATGCTCTCTTTTAGTGAGATTGTTGTTTCTTCAAAGTGCGTGGCAACAAGTTCTAGTTTATTGTTTTCAAAAGCTATTAGTGCACAGTCTACACCATCAATACTGGTGCCAGAGATGAGCCCAATAAAAAGTTTTCTTTTCATATAAATTGATTTAATCAGTAATTTTCTGGGTTAAGTTAATCATTCGTCCATTGTTATATTCTTCGAATTGTTTGAGTAGTGGCTCAGTTTGATTTTTAAATCTTCTCATTTCTTCTGGGCTAATCGATTCTGCCTTTGGTAGCTTATCGAGAATTGTGCGGGGGTTTTGATGTACTCCATTTACCAAGAATTCATAATGCAAATGAGGCCCTGTAGCCCCCCCGGTTGAACCTACGTATCCGATAACGTCGCCTTGGCGAACACGATTTCCTCGTTTGATGCTTTGGTGAAACCGAGACAAGTGAGCATACTTTGTTTCGAAGCCGCCGGCGTGCTTAATGATTACTAAATTTCCGAACGAGCCATAACGAGAGGCTCTTGTTATGCGACCGTCACTAGTGGCGCGAATGGGGGTCCCATTGGGCGCGGCATAGTCTGTTCCCTTATGTGCGCGGATGGTGTTCAGAATCGGGTGCCGGCGACGCGGATTAAAATTTGAACTTATACGAAACACGTCTAGAGGGTTCCGCAAAAAAGCTTTGCGCATACTTTCTCCGTCTGGCGCATAGTATCCCAGCTCGCCAGCTTCATTTATATATCGAATTGCGGTGAAGATTCGTTCTTGATTGATGAATTGCGTTGCGATTATTTCTCCGTTTCCTATAAATTCGCCATCGAGGTATTGTTCGTTATACAAAATGCTGAATTGATCTCCTTCTCTCGGGTCAAGAATAAAATCGATTACACCACCAAAAATGTTTGCCATTTCTATGAGATGAGCAGCAGGAATATTCTCACGTTGCCCCGCCATAAAAAGGCTGTCCGCAATCTCACCAACTTTGAACGCGTTCCGAGATTCTGCCTTTTTTGCAATTTCTTCGACATTGAAGTCGTCGCCTGAACGTTTGAATAAATACCCTTCTAGAGGTGTTTTGAGCACGCGCAGTTGATCAAGTATTCCTTTTTCGTGTATCCGGAAGCTCAATTGGTAGCCAGGGTAAACGTCATTAAGTATTTGAGCTTCCTCACTGCTATTGAGGACACGGAATAAATCTTGATCGGAAAGCCCTGCTTCACCGAATATTTGAGAGAGGGTGTCACCGCTCGTCACTTCAAAATTCTGCCAGGCTCTATCGCGGGCTCCGACTTCCGCAGTGGCAATACTTTCGGTGAGCGTAACTGCGCTGGATTGTGCTGGTGGACTAGGATCTTGTTCCTGCAGTGTGGCAGGGATCGATATGGACCTGATGCCATCGGAGTTGCCGGCCTCTTGTTTTCCATCGGGGATAAGAAGGATTAAAGCCATCAGGCTTGCTATCGAGCCAGCGATATACAGGTGGTCACGAGGATAGTGTTTCTGAAAGAATTTTCTACCAGCTTGAAGAA
>JAQWOJ010000008.1 GCA_029245905.1 Gammaproteobacteria bacterium | reverse complement strand
CCACCGAGTATTCCTATTATTTTCACGAGGAAGAACTCATTTTCTTATAGGGGGTTAATTGCTTTGAAATTAGCAATCCGTTCTCCGACATTCTTTCGAATATCCATATAGTAAAAACTATAATCATGCATGTGATAATTCCCTGGACCAAAGGGCATATTGTTTGTGTATCTTTCAGAATCAACTTCCGACACAAAGAGCGATCCATTCCGACAAACAGCATCTGCTATCTCCCGGTCGATACCGCCCTCGCTCGAGAACGTTACACTACCCAAATTATCCGCTGCGAGTGCCAACCCTGAATCCGTCTTCCAAGTAATAGGATTCACGCATATATCACCGCTCTGCGCTAGCTTAATCGGCGCATCCGATGTGCTGGCATTCCAGGATACCTGACAATTCACTTGATCACTTCTCTCACAAATTGGCACGTTGTTCGATCCATCAATAGAAAAACCGATAACGTAAGCAGCAACCATCCGAGAAAAGAGATTAGACGAAACAATTTCTTCCCTTAGCAATCGGTCCGCATGCATGCTGCCCTGACTATGACTGGCCAATATAAAAGGTTTTCCTTGATTATAATTTTGAATAAAAAACCTAAATGCCGATCTAACATCTTCATATGCCAGATTAAGTGCGCTCTCGCCACTACCTGATTCATCTTGAAAACTAAAAAGGGTAGCTTGTCGATACCGAGGCGCGTATATCCCACAACAAGCATTGAACACGCTGGCCTGATCACGCATCACCCATTCGTCGGTCAGTTTATTAGCGCCCTCATGATCCAGCGGCTGATTCCAGGTCTCCCCGCTCACATAAGTTGTGGGGTGTACAAAAAAAACATCAACATCAGAACCCCTTTGGCTATCGACAATCTCAGGAGGTCTTTCGACATCAGCTGAATCGTTTCGACCGGGCAACGCGGCCCAGTTCTCTATTTTAACGTAGTCAGGAGCTACAGGCGCTAACCGGCGCTCAAATACATGATCAGGGGCCATGAGAAAAGAAATCAAAAGTAAGCCAAGATAATCTCGCGTAAAGAAAGCTAAAACAGCCAGCACTAAGCCTGTCCCGGCGGTCCATTTCATGATTCTTTTCATTCGTGTTTTCCTATCCATATTGCAGAGATCCTTATCGACCCTTTTAAAGAGCGGCGCCAAAACTAATTATCCTGCGCGCATTGCCCTACCCTTTTTAAATTATGTGTCAGCCCAAAATATTTTGATATTCCACACCCGCAGTTTCCATTACAAGTTTTCTCAAATAACTCGTTGAGGCATTCTTTACAGTGAATGGCACATACCCACCCTCTCACTTATCGACGTGGGTCAGCCAGGCTTCTTGCATTCCCGCTGGCGAAATATGGAAACTATCGATGTGCCAGCGTCCATTTGAGAAACCGTCACCTCTATCGGTGAGTTTATGCAAATCAAGAAAGTCAAAGCCCATATTCGCCGATTGATTTTCTAACTCAACATTAAATTCCTTAATCATCCCAACCAATGTCGCGATTTCGTCTTTTGAATAATTCTCTGTTTTAATATTCGGACAGGGCACTCCTTGTATAATGATTCTGTGCCTACGATACGAATTGATATTAGCAACATAAATAAGATAATTTTCTACAGTGCTTAAAATTAACTCAGATAGGTCTTTTTCTTTATTTTTCGCCTTATGCCTTAAGATGCCGCCATCTATCCTACAATCAATCTCCCCTATTGCCAGTAGGACCTGACTAGCACTGGGAAGTAAGTTAAAAATGCTCTCAAATTTTACTTTAAAGGGATTGATGTCAGCTCTGCCTAATTCCCACTGTCTGCAATTTTGAATAAGAGATGACTTACATAAATATTCATTGCCTGAGGCTTGAATAACAAGCTGATGGCTGGTTAAAGAGTGACTTTCGCCAATCACATGGAGATTCTTCCTATTCCCGTTATCGTCATCATCAGCGGGATAAACCTCGCGAGATTTCAGTATTTTCGATAAATAAAATCGGTATATTTTC
Organism: Gammaproteobacteria bacterium; assembly: GCA_029245905.1. Lineage (GTDB taxonomy): Bacteria > Pseudomonadota > Gammaproteobacteria > Pseudomonadales > Pseudohongiellaceae > UBA9145. The sequence continues at coordinate 6,881 of JAQWOJ010000008.1, read as the reverse complement.
TCATTTCGGTATTCGGAGCTATGTTTATCTTCTATTTTTGAAGAGGCCGAAAGGTATTTTTTACAGCCTAGAATATCATTGTCTAAAAACTTAAGAATCGCTAGATTAACTGCTGCCCTTAAGCCAAAATCATCAGGGTCGCTCTTAATTAAATTCTCAAGTAAACAAATTTCTTCATCCAAACCATGTGTATAATCCAACACGTAAGCTAAATTCATCATTGCTTCAGCATAATCAGGTTTTAACGCTATAGCTTTTCTATAACTCGTCGCTGACGCTTCTAATCTGCTCAATTTTTGCAGCATAACACCCAAATTAAAATGAGCCTCAGCATATTCTTGTCTCAATGCTATTGCTCGTCTAAAGCTTGCTTCAGCTTCTTCATACCTGCGAAGCTTTTTAAGCGACACTCCAAGATTATTGAGAGGTTCGGCGTCCGAAGTATTCAACTCCGCGGCCCTCGTATAGCTTGCCACGGCTTCTTCTTCCCGACCGAGTTCTTTCAGTGTTAAGCCAAGGTTATTATGCGCTTCTGCATAACTGGAACTTAACTCTATCGCTTGCCTGAGACATACCTCCGCTTCTTCCAACTTACCGAGCTCACGCAACGTGCTTCCTAAATTATAATGCAAGCTCGGAATATCGTTCTTCAATTCGATCGCTAGCCTATAGCTTTTCTCAGCCTCAGCTAATCTGCCAAGCTCATAAAGCGCACTACCCAAATTACTGTGTGCGTCGACATCCTCAGGAGATAACTTTAGTGCGCGCTGATTGGCGTGAACTGCCTGTAATTTTTCGCCTACCTGCAACGATACTGCACCGAGCATTTTCCAGGAGGTTTTATTATTAGGGTATCGCTTAGTAATGGATTTTGCTAATGTTTCAGCAGCGCTATACCGCCCACTTTGATAAAATTCTAGAAGCAAATTTATCTCTGCTTGGGGAGCGGTACTCGTTTCTGGGCTTAGTCTCCGAGTCTTCTTCTCCTCCTTTTTTTCACTGGCCCGCGCGCGTTTTTCCGCTAATGTCAGCTTTCTCTTGTTTTCAGTCAATTTGAATCTTTCCAGGCGCGGTTCGAAGCGTTGGTTTCCACTCTGAATTCCTTCTCCGCATTCTCATAAACGTATTATCTCCCCTGAACTGCTAGTTCTCTCTATAGCTAACGAGACCCTTGCACATATGCAACTACAAACCTCTCAGATCATTATAACCTGACTAATATTATGGTGTATCGAATTGATGTAACCTTTACTTCCCTAATATTTAATGATAAGTTTACGTTACATAGTTTGGGGGCAAATGATCGTGGAAATACTCATACCAATTTTAGGAATACTGGCTGGAATCATCATCACGTTATCCGTGTTTATCTGGCTTTATCACGAAGAAAAAGACAAAAGAGACGCTGCTCTGCAGATAGCCAAGCACTTAGATGATCCCTCTAAGGTTGAGGACCTATTAAGCATCTTTGAAGAAAGAAAAAAAGAGCCCATAGATTATCGTAGAGGCGGCGTAATAACCTCTTTTGTGGGCATTGGCCTTTATCTTTTCGGAGTCGTTGCTCTAGGATCTGTCGTCGAAGGCGCGGGACTTTTAGTTGGCGCCATAGGGGTAGGCACCATGATCGCTGGATATCTATACCCAAATACGAGTCAAGAGCTTACGAATGCTGTTGAAGAATTTGAAAAGAAATAGTTTTGGGGAAAAATCACAAAAAGCTCTTAAACAACCTTGAGGAAGCCAGAAAATGTGCCAGCTTAACTCAACAAGAGCTGTCGGAAAGGGCAGAAGTTTCTAGAAAGAGTATTAATGCAATTGAAAACGGGATTTATGTACCTTCTACCGTTCTTGCATTAAAAATTGCTAAGATCCTTAACTGTCCCGTCGAGGCTTTATTTCGACTTCCTTAATCTTTTCTGCTTTTTGTACGTTTTTTAAGCGGAAAAAATCATTTATTAGGATTAACCAGATATTTTTCACCCGTAGCCTGCTTTGCGTACGCCTTGATAATATCCGGCTGCAGCATTTCCTCTAACGATATCTCAGCAGCATAGCTACTAGCAAAGGTACTTGTAATTTCTGCTGCGACTCTAGCGCGCATCTGCTGGAATTTTTCCATTCCGATTTTTCCGATCATCGGAGTGAGTAACCATCCACCAAGCCCCCATGACATCCCATAGGCTCTTTTCAAAATCGTTGGGGATGGATCTAGCCCGCCATAAATATAGACTTGTTTGTAGGTATCAGAACCATAGCGGCTGTACTCTTTGGCCACCTTATTTGCAGCGACTTCCATTGCAGAAAGTATCTGACTAGGAAGCTCTCCACCGTTACCCCCGCCCGTAGCATCAAAACCTAGCGTTGCTCCCGTTGCGACCAAGGCTCCGACGAGGCTATCCATGAAATCCGGATCACTCGTATCACATATATGCTCAGCGCCCAAATCTTTAAGCAGCGCTGCTTGTTCAGGCTTCCTAACAATATTTACTAAAGGCACATCATCGTCTTTGCAGATCTTTACCAGCATCTGTCCTAAGTTTGAAGCCGCGGCTGTATGCACAATAGCCGTATGGTTCTCCATCCTCATCGTTTCGATAAACGCTAAGGCCGTTAAGGGATTAACAAAGGAAGATGCGGCTTCCGCTGCGCTTATTCCTTCATCCATAACCAGACAATTCGCGGCAGGAACACATCTGTATTGAGAATACATTGCTCCTCCAGCGAGGCCCACAGTTTTACCAATAAGCTCTTTAGCCTTCTCTCCAGCGTCCTCAATCACACCCGCTCCTTCATTACCGACTGGCAGAGACTGATCCAGCCTTGGCTTCATCGCACCCATCAAACGCGGGTGTATTCTCATAGAGGTTACGGTTTCATCACCAGTGCCCGAGACATTAATCGTATCCAGATCCGCAGCAAAACTTAAAAGGAGACCAAGATCTGATGGGTTAATCGGGGCTGCTTCAACCTTGATTAAGACCTCATCTTCTGCAGGCACTGGTTTCTCGGCGGTCGCAATCGATATTTCTATCGTTCCATCACTGGTTACTTTTGATCGTATTTCTTTTGAATGTTGCCCTGACATGCACTTCTTCCTTTTAATTCGTTAAGCCAATCTGTCGACCTTAATTTGTAAAACGCACACTTGCCTGCAGGCAATATGGGGAGCCGACAGGATTATTCAAGTCTTTGGACATGGTTTTAGATAAATATCCAGTCATTACTCTAAGCTTTTGGCATTTCACGAAATTCAATCAAAGTTTACAAGGCAATCTCCGCAAGCTAAAAGCACCTGAGGGGTTTGTATTGCGATTAAAGCCTCATAGAGTTTTAACATGCCTTCAAGCGCCGATGAAACTTTAGGTTCTTGAATAGAAACACCAGCACTTGTCAGCAACTCACCAACCAACCTCATTCCAAGGGACGTTTCTTGACCATAGTACTCAACCCTATATCCTGCTAATTCTGAAAGCTCTGCGGCATGAGCGATCGCCTCATTTATGCCCCCTATTCCATCTACCAAGCCTAGCTCTTCGGCGGTTGTTCCAATCCAAACTCTACCGCCTGCAATGGCCCTTATCTCATCATCAGATTGAGACCTAGAATCAGCAACAAATTGAATAAATCTCTCGTAGACACCAGAAACCGAGCTATCTATGATTCGATCTAAGTCTTCATCAATGGGCTGAGTAGGATCCCACCCGCCGTACCTAGAGGTAACCACCCCATCAAAATTTATACCAACGTAGTCCAACAGCTCTTCAAATGTGGGAACAGCAATTGCAACGCCTATAGAACCCGTAATAGATGTCGGCTCAGCAAATATGAAATCAGCAGGCGTTGAGATATAGACGCCTCCCGATGCAGCATAATCACCCATCGATACGACTACTCCAATCCCTTTCCTCTTTGCTTCCAATAATTCATCACGCATCATTTCACTCGCGATAACTGATCCGCCGCCGCTGTTTACGCGGAGGACAATTGCCTTAGTATCCTCGTTTTCATGGGCCGACCTTATTTGTCTTACGATTTCATCTGCTCCAGCAACGCCCTGAGAACTATTGCCCTCCATGAGAGTCCCTTCCACAGTTATCACAGCAATCTCATCCGGTTCAGATATTAATTCGTCACCTAACTGATCTGCATATTCTTGAAATGAAATAGATTTAAAGGTAACAGTTTCAGCGTCTTCATTCGTACCAAAGTTTTCAATCATGTACTGTCGAAAGTCAGGAAAGGATTTCGTTCCATCAATAATATTTTTTGAGATCGCATACGCAATGTTAGTTACTTCAGAGTCGCCGAAAATACCAATGAAATTATCTGAGAAAACCTGGATCTCTTCAGGAGCTATTCCACGTCCATCCGACATAATAGCTTTCATTTCCTCCCAAATCGGGAGCGTAAAGGCCTCTCGCTGCAACCTATCATTCGCCGACATATCAGCCCTAGTGTTACCTTCAACAGCAGATTTGAAATCCCCTTCAGAATAATTATGAAAGTTAATTTTTAGATTTTCAAAAAGTTCTTTCTGGTAAGGCCTCATCCCACCGATACCCCCAATGCTCGCTCCTCCATCAGGGTGCACCCATATCTCTGAAGCTTGGGAAGCCATCAAGTACGAGTTTGTCGAAATATGATCACTAAACGCAATAATTCTTTTCCCTGCATCACGAAGAGCTTTTAACTCTCTTGCAATATTAATCGCTGTTGTTGGTCCAGCAAATGTCGTTTTGGAAAAATCGATTAATACAGCGGGTATATCATCGTCTACTTTAACAGACTGAATTATTTCAATAACATCTCTGGTTTGAATCTGATTAGATAACCCATTGCTAGTTATACTGGTTAAGAAGTTACCCACCGATACTTCTTGATCTACAACTGCACCTTGCGGGTTAAGGACGAGAACCCTGCCGCTTGGATCTATTTTAGGCTATAGTGAGGTCAATCCGCTGATAATTAAGGCTATCAGAAAAAATAAAAAAAATGCTGTGCCAAGGTTCAAGATTACGATTCTAGCTTTTCCTAAAAAGCTGTTAAGCCATCCAAAAATAAGTTTAAGTATTCTCATAGGTTATTTCCCATATGACAGAAAGTATTTAGCAAATACACGGTTACAAATATTGTAACGTCACTCAATATTTACATTGAAAAACCATTTACTATGGAAGAGTTTACAGGCAGAAAACCTAACTTTACTGCACTCACTCAGCACGCTCGAAGTATCTTTCCCATCTTGCGTCCCTTCGCAAGCTCGTCTACCAGCTTATCAAGATACCGACACTTTTGTGTCAGTGGTGTTTCAATGTCTTCAATACGATACCCGCATATCACACCTTTAATTAGGCTGGCATCCGGATTTAGATTCGCCCTATCGAAAAACTCTTTAAATGAGACTTCACCCTCAATCAAATCCCGCAAAACCATACCTTCGAAACCCGTCAGCCATGTAATCACTTCTTGCAGCTCTTTTTCACTACGGCCATTCTTTACGATCTTGTTTAGATAATGGGGGTAAACTGAAGAGAAAACCATCTTAGCTATTTTTTCATCATGTTCTTTAGTAGTGTTTCCTTTAGCGACCATCGAATCGAATCCTCCATTTTTTCATAATGAAACTCACCCGTGAATACTGTCAGTTTCTCTACATCTACCCACCAACAAAAAACCTTCATACTTGACCCCACTCTCTGTATTGTCGTCATTAAACCGCATATAAGCATTCTCTGTCATACTAGCTACGCCGCCTAACTGGAACAAGAGAATAGTAACAAATGATATGACCGCAAAAATTGACCTTTCAGCCAACGCAATGATTGAAGATAAAGCACCTGGGTGCAACAACACAAACTGTTGTCCTCCCAAAGCGCCTATTAAACGCGATGCTCCAAAGATTGAGCCCAATGACCCCTGTATCTGTGGTAATGGCCGTCAATTTAAAAAATGCTGTGGTGGAAATTCATAACTTATCTCTGATCTCTCTGCTTAAAGACCCGCTTTTTCTGCCTACGAGCTACTATTGTTTCCGGTGGTCTCACGTTTGTGCAACATCCTGTGTAACTACAAGAGAGATTTTCACATGAATCAATCAGTGATATCTCATGTGAAAGCTTTGTGTAACTAAATACACCCATTCCCACTCAGCAAAACGATGCCCTGAAATCCTTGATAAAAAGGCATCTAAAAAAAGTTAGACAACATCGTATAAAGCCATTATTTGAACTAAGATAATTTATTTGATTTTTAACTTTGTTTCAAAAGGATAATCACCAGATGATTCATGCTCCTTTTGCATCCTTATCAAAGTCTCAAAGATTTTATCTGATATTTCTGCAGATTTTCTTAAAGTCATATCAATATGGATTTCAACAGTTTCAACCAGAGCTGCCACTTCATCCGATTCTTTAAAAATTGCACATACGGAGTGGTATAATTTTTTATTTACGTTAAGCATTCTGAATCTAGGTGTTAATTTTTCACCTTTTAAACATTCTTTCAGATATCTAATATTTTGTTCCGCTGTAAAAAATGAAAATCCCTTGGCAATATAATCTTTGCCAACAAGACTGTTGTAGAAATTGCCATCATAATCCATAGGAATCGTTTGGTAGAATCTTACATTCATATGCCCATTCATATCACACATTTCATCAGATACGATCACAGATGCACCTTCGGTTGGAAATATATCTTTCATAAAATTACTACCTTAGTCAAAAATGAATCGTTAGTGTTCAATGGTTCAAAATAATTGTAAGCGGGCATCATTCCCACTCAATGGTTGGTGTTTACAAACCCTTATAGCACAAGGGTTTGAGAGACACTTTAATAAAGTGTGTTGTAACGATTATGAACTGGCTCCTGAATTACTATCC
>JAQWOJ010000001.1 GCA_029245905.1 Gammaproteobacteria bacterium | reverse complement strand
AGAAAACAGATGGATGGGCACGACGCGGATCTATAAAGTTTGATCGAGGCGTTGTTCAAACTCCGGCCTTTATGCCGGTGGGGACATATGGAACCGTGAAAGGTTTAAATCCAGACCAAATCCTTGGAACTGGTTCTGAAATTATTCTCGGCAATACTTTTCATCTTATGCTCAGGCCTGGAGCAGAAGTCATTAATCGACACGGTGATCTTCATGAATTTATGGGTTGGGATAAGCCCATTCTAACCGACTCCGGAGGTTTTCAGGTTTTTAGTTTGGGACAAATGCGAAAAATCAGTGAAGAAGGCGTAAAATTTCGCTCCCCGATAGACGGCAAAGAAATTTTTTTGGGCCCGGAATCTGCCATTATGGAGCAACATGCATTGGGCGCAGATATTATCATGGCATTTGATGAGTGCACGCCCCACCCTGTGTCTGAAGAGGATGCGCGAAGTTCAATGGAATTGTCTATGCGTTGGGCAAAGAGATGCAAGAGCGCTCACGATGGAAATTCTGCGGCGCTGTTTGGTATTGTTCAAGGGTCAATGTATAAGGGGTTACGGGACGAATCGTTAGCAAGCTTGATCGATATGGGTTTCGATGGATATGCGCTTGGTGGCCTTTCTGTGGGCGAATCAAAGGAGGAAATGCAAGCGATCGTAGAGCACTGTGGTCGGCAAATGCCGCACAATAAGCCACGATATTTAATGGGAGTGGGGACGCCTGAGGACATAGTTCAAGCTGTAGTTCAGGGAATTGATATGTTTGACTGCGTAATGCCTACTCGAAACGCTAGAAACGCACATTTGTTCACCTCGAAAGGTATTTTAAGGCTGAGGAATTCTCGTTACCGGGATGATACATCTCCATTAGATGAGTCCTGTGATTGCTACACTTGCCAAAGATTTAGTCGGTCTTACCTCCATCACTTGGACAAAAGCAAAGAAATCCTATCCTCGCAGCTTAATACTATTCATAATCTGCATTTTTATCAGCGCCTGATGTCCGGTTTGCGTGGGGCTATAGAACAGGGTAGATTGTCGCACTTTGTTAGAGGATTTTTTGCCGACCAAGAGAGTAAAGGGGCAGATATTTAGTAACACTCAAATAAATCTTTCGTTGGGCGACGCTAGTGTTCATGTTTATTTCTTGGCCAAGGCGTTCTCCAAAGGAAGCCAATAAAAATCTAGCTATAAATTTAGATCGAGAGAAAATTGATGAACCTACTATTTCCTATAGTCCTTGCTCAAGAGGCAGGGCAGCCGCAACAGCCCTCGCTGACCTATAACTTGCTCTTGTTTGGGGGGATGTTCTTTCTCTTTTGGCTTATTCTTTGGCGACCTCAATCAAAGAGAGCCAAAGAGCATAGAGATCTTGTGAGCAATATTTCTAAGGGAGATGAAATAATGACATCAGGGGGGCTCCTTGGGAAAGTGACGAAAGTTAGCGAGGACTATATCTCAGTAGAAGTGTCTGAGGGCGTTGAGTTGAAGCTTCAAAAATCTTCTGTAGCCGCAGCGTTGCCCAAAGGCACTATTAACCAAATCTAACCGATAACGGTAAACGAGATTAGTTATTATGTTGAATAAATACCCGGCCTGGAAAAATGCTCTTATCTTGCTAGTTGTGTTGCTGGGTTTTCTTTATTCTGTTCCGAATATCTTTCCAGACAATGAAGCTATTCAGATAAGTGCGAATAGTCTGACTCTGAGTGAATCAGATATGGTTGCTATCACTTCGGCACTAGAAGCTGCGCAAGTAGAGTTTTTTGGTGAAGAAATAACTGAAGAAAGTATTCTGATTCGTTTGAATTCGGTGGAAGATCAGTTGGTCGCTAAAACGGCAATCGAAGGTGCTTTAACTGACGACTATATCGTAGCCTTGAATCTGGCCCCAACGACACCTTCATGGTTGCAAGCGATTGGCGCAGGGAAGATGAACTTGGGCCTTGATTTGCAGGGTGGGGTCCACTTTTTGATGGAAGTGGACATGAGTGCTGCCCTTGACCGTCGGATGGAAGATAATTTAAGTAACGTGCGCTCAATTTTAAGAGAGGAGAGAATTCGGACCCGCGGGACGAATGTCGTGGATAATGCTCATCTCGAAATTAGATTTGCGAGCGCTGAAGCTCGTTCAGAGGCGCGCTCGGCATTGGTGGAAAATTTCCCTGATTTGCAGTTTCAGAATCGATCTTTAAATGAGTTGCTGATCCTTGATTTGAGAACTCCGCCGGAGGTGGTCCTACAAATTCAACGTGATACATTGCAGGCGAACAGAACCACGATCATGAACCGGGTTGATGCGCTTGGAGTTGCGGAGCCAACCGTGCAGCAGCAAGGTTCTGATCGAATAGTTGTCGAGCTTCCCGGCGTTCAAGATCCGGCACAAGCCATTAGGTTTCTCCAGCGCATTGCAACCCTAGAATTTCACTTAGAAGCGAACCCTGGTGCGTCCTCCAATTCTTATGAAAGCTTTGAATATCAGGGTTTACTTGTCGACGTCGATAATGAGGTCATTTTGCAGGGAGATCGCGTTAGTAACGTAAGATCAACGCTCGACCAGAACGGCTTGCCTCAAGTCCAGATAAACCTAGATGCTCAAGGAGGCACGCAAATCAATCGTGTCACGCGCGATAATGTCGGTAGGATGATGGATATCCTATTGAGTGAAACAAGATCACGTTCCATCGTGTTATTGGACGAAAATGGTGAAGAATATGAAGATGTGGAGTTTTATGAGGATAAGCGGCTTATAAGCCATGCGACTATCCGAACTGCCTTGCCTCGCACATTTGTTATTACTGGACTCTCAGCTAGAGAGGCTAATGATTTGTCTGAGTTAATTCGATCGGGCTCTTTGGCGGCACCGATGACTATCGTTGAGCAAAGTGTTATCGGGCCTACAATGGGGCGGGAGAACTTAGAGAAAGGGATTATGGGAGTGCAGGTTGCGGCCTTGTTGGTGGTCGTTTTTATGTTGTTTTATTACCGTGTTTTTGGTTTAGCGGCTAATGTTGCTTTGATAATGAACATCCTTTTAATCTTTGCGGTAATGTCGACGATTATTCCCGCGACGCTTACATTACCAGGTATTGTAGGGATAGTTCTTACGGTTGGTATGGCCGTGGATGCAAATGTCTTGATATTTACTCGCATCCGAGAAGAATTAAGTAACGGCTTGCCACCACAACAAGCTATTGACTCTGGATACAATCGCGCGTTCACGACCATTTTAGATGCAAATCTTACGACTTTCTTGGTTGCTCTCGTATTATTCTCTATCGGAACCGGTCCGGTTAAAGGCTTCGCCGTGACATTAATGATCGGAATCATTACATCGATGTTCACCGCAATTGTTGGTACGCGTGCTTTAATTAATCTTTTCTACGGCGGCCGCTCGGTGCAGAGGCTCTCTATCGGTCGTTACAGGCACCCTACTTAGATTCGAAATAAAACTAACTTGAACTGTTGAGAAAAGCGAAATGCTAGAGAATAAAGAGATAGATTTTATGGGGGTGCGTAAACCTGCGGCAGTCATGTCTATTGTTCTCGCTATTGCGTCGATTATTTCTCTTGCTATAAATTCTCTGCAATTTGGTTTGGACTTCACGGCCGGAACCTCTGTTAGATTAGAATATTCTGAGACCGTGGTTCTTAGTGAGGTGAATGAAGCGCTTGCGACGAACGGATATCAAGATGCGGTCGTCGTAAGCTTTGGCTCCGATCGAGAAATACGTGTCATCCTGCCTGTTGATGATGCGACAAACGTTGAGGGTCAAGCGAGTGAGGCGGCACTCGTAGGAGAGCGCATAGCCTCGCTATTAAGTGAGGAAAATAATACCGAGGTGCTCCTTCTAGGTTCTGACTACGTGAGCGCTAAAGTTGGTGAGGAGCTAGCGGAACAAGGTGGTATGGGGATGCTGGTAGCCTTGGGTATAATCATGGTCTACATCGCGATTCGCTTTCAGTTTAAATTCTCTGTTGGCGCGGTCATTGCTCTTGCTCATGATGTTTTAATTACTCTTGGTATATTTTCAATATTCGGTATTGAGTTTAATCTCAATACCCTGGCGGCCATGCTTGCGATTATTGGTTACTCTCTAAATGATACGATCGTTGTTTCGGACAGGATTCGGGAAAACTTTAGACGTATGCGAAAAGGCTCGCCACTCGAAATGGTAAATACGTCTTTAAATCAAACGTTAAGTCGTACTTTAATCACGTCATTTACTACGCTGTTAGTGTTGTTTTCTGTTTTATTAATCGGGGGAGAAACTACACAAGGATTTGCTGTTGCTTTAATTATCGGAGTGATAATCGGCACCTATTCCTCTGTTTATATAGCCTCGAATGTCATTCTTTTTATGAAAGTAACTCGGGAAGACTTGATGGTCCCCATTAGAGAGGATGCAGAGCTTGATGGTTTGCCGTGAAATCTAAGCTTATTCTTATGCTCTTAGCTTAAAGTTGACTGCGCTCTAATCGATAAAGTGAATAGATTCCCAATCTGTTATGACATAACTTGTTATGTTTTATTATCTCCGTGAACTATGGTTTCATAAAGGTGCAAAATTGGAGACATTACGACGAATGTTGCTAACCATATTGTTGGCGCGAGCGAAGCAAACCAGGTGGATTTTGGTGTTGTTAGGCCTTGCTGCCCTGCCCTTGCGGGCTCAGTCCCCAGATTTATTCCCGCAGCCCCCTCAATTAAAGCCGGCCGTGGATTTTTGGATTAGAGTCTATACTGAGGTCAACACTCAAAGTGGGTTTTTGCATGACGCCCGCAATTTGTCGGTCATATATGAGCGGTTAGACTTAAATCGAAATGAAATTGAACGAGTACGGACAAACATTCGCGATGACCTTGCAGTTCTCGCTAGCGGCAAGCGAGATGGACTGACTGTCAGGCAGCAGAATATCTTAGATCTTTGGCCTGTTAATGTTTCTAATCAAACATTAGAGACAGCTACTAGTAATGTTCGCTGGCAGCTTGGGCAGTCTGATCGCTTTCTCGGAGGCTTGCGAAGATCTGGCGCATACAAGGCCCACATCAATGAGGTAATCGGACAGAAAAATCTACCCTTCGAATTGGGTGTTTTACCGCACGTAGAGTCTTCGTTCAATCCAAGCGCTTATTCCAGTGCTGCTGCGGCCGGCATGTGGCAGTTTACTCCGGGTACAGGCAAACGATTTATGCGCATTGATTATATTGTGGATGAAAGGATGGATCCCTATACGTCGACCTCTGCAGCTATGAGTCTTTTAGAGTACAACTACTCTGTTTTGGGCACTTGGCCGTTAGCGTTGACGGCATATAATCATGGAGCGGGAGGTATTTCGCGAGCGGTTCGTGAGACAGGTACGACAGATATCGAGGAAATCATTGCTAATTACCGAGGGCGTCGGTTTGGATTCGCATCTAGAAATTTTTATCCTCAATTTCTTGCTGTCGTTCACGTAGAAAATAATGCTGAAAGATATTTTGGAGATGTTAGCTTTGACTCTGCCCCAAAATTCCAGGAAATTAGAACGGACGCCTTTATTGATGCTGAAGTTTTTGCGAGTTCTATCGGAGTTAGTTTTGAGCAGCTGAGTGCAGACAATCCTGCTCTACGACCAATTGTTTGGGAAGGAAATAAACGCATTCCTCAAGGTTACCCCGTTAAGATTCGAGAGAATTTTTTGAATGGAGTTAATGTGCTTAGCCTGATTCCTTCTGATTACAAGTTTGCCGTGCAGACTCCTGATATTGCTTACGTAGTGGAGCGAGGTGATAGTCTTTCTCTTATCGCCGGACGTTTCAATACCTCTGTAAGTCGGCTGGTTTCCCTAAATCAACTTGCTAGCCGTCATAGGATACAGATCGGTCAACGGATTTTGCTACCACAAGATGATGTTGATCCAAATCAACTTATTGCGGCTGCGGCTGGCATACCGCCGCCTGATGGGCTTTATAAAGTGCAGCGTGGTGATACGGTTTCTAGAATAGCGGCACGCTATAATATAAAGGAAGCGGATCTTCTGGACGAAAATGGTATCAGTAACCCCCAGCTAATCTATCCTGGCCAACAGGTTCGCTTGCCTGGCTTTTTGCCTTCGGGTACAACAAATTCTTCTTTGCTGGCTCAAACAGACCTCTCTGATGAAATAGTTGAGTCTGAAGAGGCTGACAGGATGCCATCAGGTCTTATTAATGACGCGAATCCGGAGGAGGACCTTCCAGGTGCTGATCGGCTGCAATCGCAATCTGAAGAGCCCGCTCAACTAGCAATTAATACTTCAATTGAAGAGCTTTCATCTGGCGACGAGGTTTTTTCTGATGAGCGGACCTCCGAACAAACTGTAACTTTGGAAGAAGAGCAAGCTATCGCCTTAGATCCAGAGATTGATGTAATGGAGAGCGATGAACGGCTCACTGAATCACTTTCGGCTGATCCTTCGGATTATACGGTAGCTGACAATAACAGCATCGAAATTCAAGCATCGGAAACACTTGGGCATTATGCGGATTGGTTGGGTATCCGAGCTTGGGATATACGTCGGCTGAATAATATGGCTTACAGGGATCCTGTGATTATCGGTGAGCGTATTACCTTATCTTTTTCTAAGGTAGTCGCGTCAGAATTTGAATTGAGGCGAAAAGATTATCATGTCAACCTTCAGCAAGAATTCTTCGCTAGTTATCGTATTCAGGGTGTCGAAAACTATAAAGTTAAAAGTGGAGATAATGTAGGTGGTATAGCCCGGCGAAGGTATGCTGCGCCCATCTGGTTGCTACGTCAATACAACCCGGATTTAGACTTTAACCGAATTCAAATTGGTCAGGAAATTATATTTCCGATTTTAGAACAGGTTGATTAGACTTTTCGCCCTGCACTCAGCTGCTTAGCAAGTCGTTATATTTTTCTCGGAGGACTTGTCCGGTGTAATTCGTCAAGTCAACTTGTGGTAAAGAATAGCCTTCTTTTTTTAGTTGCAACCGATTAACTAATATTTCTATTATCTCACGTACTTGTTCTTTGCCATTATTGGAATTTTCGTACATACAATCTTCTGGCACGTACTCAGGATATACAAGAGACCTTGGAGTGATTGGAGAGCAACCAGCCAAGCAAGCCTCCTGAATCGCGAGACCTTGAAAATCATGCAATGCTGTCGATAAAACCAGGTCGCTCGACTGTAGAAGGGAATGGTATTCAATGCGATTATTTATATATCCAAAAGCCCCCAATTTCAGCCCGAGGCGGGATGCATGGGATTTTAGTTTTAACTGAATGTCTCCGAAAGGTTTTGGTGTATGCCGAAATTGCTCTCCCACAATGTGAAATCTAATTGGTAAGTTGCGCAGGTCGACCTCGGTTATTAGCTGCAGGAGAAGCTCAGGCCCCTTGTCATATTCCCAGCGATGGTTCCATATGATACTTAATTGATCTTTTGATGTTGTTGATTCTTTTCTGTTAATATTTGGCAGAGGAACTGGTATGACGGTGTTATTCTCCAGCTTATCCAGGACTTCTGTTGGTATTTTTTCTGGTAAAGTTTTTAAAAGATGTTTGACCCCTTTTATAAAAGTATCACGATTATAATTGCTATTGAAGATTATCTTGTCGGCGCAAATAGCAGCATAGATAGGAACGAGTAGCGGCTCTACGTTTTGTTTTTTTTGG
>JAQWOJ010000087.1 GCA_029245905.1 Gammaproteobacteria bacterium | reverse complement strand
AAATGTGCGATATGGTTTTGACTGGGTGGTCTACTTAGTGTATGACTACCGTAACTTAACTATTGGTATTGATCATGGCAAGAAGAAATACGATCCGGTTTGGGGATTATATTCAAGCAATGGCAGTGGATACGCAAGAGGTCCCGTTCTTAGAACTTATGCCTGAGCCTCTTTTTGACCGTCACGGGAACGAGCATCCGCAGCCGGTTCCTAAAATGAAGTTGGGTGGTGGTGATGTCGTTAAAGTATTGCAACCATACCTATCGACAAGATTTCTTGATCAAGCCCGCGCAGTAGTGCCTTTGGCACTTTATCTTGCCCTTTTTCAATATCTTGTACTGCAGACCCCGGTTATAGATGCTTCTATTATCGCTGGTGGGTTGTTTGCGGTAATGGTCGGGCTTATGATGTTTATGGAAGGGCTGAAGCTGGGCCTCATGCCTTTTGGTGAGGTAATCGGTAATACTTTGCCGCGCAAACTTCCGCTTGCGGGAGTGCTTACGATAGCATTTATGCTGGGCGTTGGTGTGACTTTCGCGGAACCCGCAATCGGAGCACTTCAGGTTGCGGGCTCGCTCGTTGATCCTAAGGCGGCTCCTTATTTGTTTACTTTGCTCAATGACAGGTCTGGGATAACGGTTTTATTGGTTGGTTTAGGAGTCGGTTTGGCCGCCGTTCTCGGAACGGTGCGGTTTTTGAGGGGTTGGAGTTTGAAGCCTCTGATTTTTATGAGTCTAACACCGACATTGATTTTAAGCGTGATTGCGTTTTTGGACGACGGGGCAGGCGGACTAAATACGATTGTAGGACTGGCATGGGATTGCGGCGCGGTGACTACGGGTCCAGTAACTGTTCCACTTGTGCTGGCCCTTGGTATTGGCGTCGCTTCGGCGGCAGGTAAAGGCGCAGATTCATCGCTATCTGGGTTTGGAATTGTGACTCTTGCCTCCGTTTTCCCTATTTTAGGTGTTCTCTGTCTGAGTTTTTATACAAAGTTTACGGTTCCTGCCGAAGAAATTATCGCGCGCGCTGCCGAGATGAGAGCAGCCGCAGAGGCGGCAACAAGTCAACCGCAATGGTTCGAAATGACCCCTTGGACGGAAGTTATTCTTGGCGTCCGCGCTATCGTTCCTCTTGTTATTTTCTTGGCCATTGTTCTTTTTGTCGTGCTACGCGAGAAAATGAAGAACGCATTCATTACTAACTACGGCATCATTTTGGCAGTTGTAGGAATGTGTATTTTTAATATTGGCTTAACTTTTGGTCTCGCTAAGCTTGGGGATCAGTCAGGTGGTTTGATTGCCGGCGCATTTGCATCTATTGACGTTATTGCCGCCAGCCCTCTTTACAGTATGTCCGTGGGTATTGGTATCGCAGCATTATTCGCATGGGTCTTAGGACTTGGGTCCACACTTGCTGAGCCGGCCTTAAATGCGCTTGGAATGACCGTGCAAAATTTAACTAATGGTGCGTTCAAAAAATCCATGTTGATGGGTGCTGTCGCTTTTGGTGTGGCGATTGGAATTATGCTTGGTGTTTTAAAACTAATCTTTGATTGGCACATCATGTACATATTAATCCCAGGATATACCATAGGGCTCATATTGACTCTGCTGTCGACTGAAGAGTTTGTGAATGTGGGATGGGATTCTGCCGGAGTTACGACTGGCCCGGTCACAGTGCCACTTGTACTTGCTATGGGGCTTGGATTTGGTAATGCGTTGGGAGCCACTGAAGGCTTCGGTATCTTGGCCGCCGCATCAATTTGTCCAATAGTGGCAGTCCTAACCCTCGGTCTATATGTGCAGTTTAAAGTTAAGAGAGAAGAACGTCGAACAGCCAGAGAGCTTGCACAAGAAGGAGAAATCGCATGAAACGTTCGTTTACAACCTTGACTGATGCAACGCTAATCACAGCTATTGTACAAAACGGGTACGGCGAAGTAATAACGAATGCTCTGCTCGAAGTCGGGATTCAGGGATCTACAATCCATGCCGCGATGGGCGTCGGTATTAGAGAGCGTTTAGGGGCTATTGGTGTCGCGGTAGATGCGGAGAGAGAAGTTGTCAATGTAATGATTTCGAGTGACGAAGTTGATAGAGTTTTCGAAAGAATTTTCATGGCCGCTAAGCTTGATGTGCCGGGTATGGGTTTTATGTACGCGACGCCTTTGTTGCAGGCAGCCACTTATGTTCCACCCGCAATTTTGTCTAAGTACTCTGGTTAATAATAATGCCTTTACCAATATCTAAGCCGGACCTTTCAAAGAGTTACCTGGACTATACCTGGATGATATCTGGTGTGCTATACGAAGGTGGTACCGATTTGTTGATTCCTGAATTAATGAAGAAAGGAATTAACGAAGTGTACTTTTATAATGTCGCGGGATCGCCTGTGGGCAGAAAATCAGTAGCAGGCGTTGCTGACTCGTTTGACGTCGAGCAGTTTCACGTGCTGGTGTCTGCTGATCAAGCTGAGAACGTTTTTGATTTTATTTATCGTTTTTGCGATTTATCGGAACCAAATAAGGGCTTCATAAACATGAACAAATTATTTCGCTCCACCCGACTCGATCTTCCAGAATTAAATGACACCGCAAATGAAGAGATGTCTGACTAACTAGTAGGTGACCTAATGGCGAATGAATCAGATTTAGAATTAGTAGCAGAGAACAAGCAAGCAATCCAAAAGAACAAGCGAAAGATCTTTGAACTCGAAGCTGGAGTATCTACGACATATGCAGAATTGATGCTGTTGTTGTCGGATATCGAAGAAAATCGAGCTCTCCTAACGAGAAATTTCACCTCTTCATTTACTGGCAATAGGTCTATCGCGGTTGATAACGTGAATGATCTATTCAATTCGCGCCTTGTAATGATTGATGCGCTCGAAGCCAAGAGTGAAGTTGAATCAAATTTTAAGACCATGTTTTCTAATATGACCAAAATTTATCAACTTGAAAATAGGGCGAAGTTAAATGCTAGGTTAAGTGAAATTATCGGTCGAGTGCAAGAGGTCAATGTAATGCTGCAAACGATTAATGAGTTGATTGCTGAATCTAACGAGGGTGTGGTTGAGCAAGCAGATACGATGATCTCTGAAAATGCTGAATGGGTTGATGGCGCTATAAGCGCAAAGATGAAAGCGGCAACGGCTAACGCCAACAAACAAGGCGTCGGTTCAAATATAGAACGCTTGGAAAAATTGATTGAAGACTCTAATGTTGCTGAGCAAGAAGCGGAAAAAATATTGAAGCGAGTCAATAACGTCACTAAAGGTATCCTCAAGTCTGGTGAGGATATAGCTAGCCGACGCGAAGCGATTGAGGCAGATCGTGAGCGGGTAATCGCTAATCAAAGGCGCACAGCCGACTTAATAAGTGGAACTTAGGTGGGAGTGGGTAGAATTTTAAGGAACAGCGATTCGCCTCTTGGCTTTATTCGCATATCCTAATTCCTTGTGAGTAGCTCTGTGTAGAATAAGCACCCCCTGTTAGCTGATATCTAAAGAATGCTCCTTCAATTTATCTATATGGACTATCTCAAGGGCGCGCTTGTGTGTTCTAGTTAAGTAGACATGCGGCGCTACGCGATTTTCATAAGCCTGGAGCCAGCGAGATGCACAAAGGCACCAGTTGTCGCCAGGCTTAAGCCCTGGAAATTCGAACTTTGGAGAAGGAGTTATTAGGTCATTACCCCTGAATCTCGAGAACTCTAAAAATTCTTGAGTAATCCTAACGCAAACCGTGTGTGAGCCGGCATCGCCCATACTGGTATTGCAACAGCCATCGCGATAAAAGCCAGTAGTGGGGTTGTCGCCGCACTGGATTAGCGGTTCGTCAAATACATTTAGAGATTTTTCCATTTTCATCGTTTTACCTTAAAGGTCTATGTTTATACTAAAATAATTTCTGAGATCCCGAAGTTATTCTTTGTTAAGAAATTAATAGTGATACGTCTTATGAGCAGCCTCGATGATTAATTTCTCTGGTTGTTAATCAAATTCCCACATTGGGTGTCCGAATATTTGCTATCATATACGCTTAATCCTAAACGATAAGCAGAATGACTTTATCATCTTTTGATTCACTCTTGTTGAGGAACGAGCTTAAGAAAAAAATAGCTACTCTTAACTTCGATTCAATGACCCCGGTTCAGGCTCAAGCTATACCTCACATGCTTTCTGGCAGAGATATAATTGCCCAAGCCGTAACCGGTAGCGGAAAAACTGTCGCTTTTGCTATCGGTTTGCTTAATAAACTGGAAGCACAATCATACGTTACCCAAGTTTTAGTTTTGTGTCCAACCCGGGAACTATCAGAGCAAGTTGCAGCCGAAATTCGTCGCTTGGCTGGTGCGATTGCGAATATTAAATTACTTACCTTATGTGGTGGTAAACCGATGGGACCACAATTGGCGTCTCTGCGTCGGGATCCACATATAGTAGTGGGTACGCCAGGGCGTATCCTTAGGCATCTTGAAAAAGAAACCTTACGGCTAGGCTCAGTGAAAACGTTAGTTCTGGATGAAGCAGATCGGATGTTGGATATGGGTTTTCAGGATGACATTATGACAATTATCAAGGAAACGCCGCCCGCAAGACAATCATTGCTATTCTCAGCTACTTATCCGAAAAATATAAAAGAACTTAGCAGAAGTATACAAAAAGATCCTAAAGATATTCGAGTGAAAGACAGCGCTGTTAGTTTAGGTGTCGATGAATACTTTATTTTGATAGAACTGGGAAAAAGCATAGACACTCTTTTTAATGTTCTTTCTCACTTCCGTCCAGAGTCGAGCATTGTTTTTTGTAACACAAAGAAAAAATGCCAACAACTTGAGAAGCAATTGCGAGAAAGGGGTTTGCATGCGCGGTCTCTCCATGGTGACCTGGAACAGTTCGAAAGAGATCAAGTTCTCGCTCAATTCACCGGAAAAGGAAGCTCCATCTTAATCGCTACCGATCTTGCGGCCAGAGGTCTAGACATAAAAGAGTTATCTGCCGTTATAAACTTTGAGTTAGGCCGTGATCCGGAAACTCATATTCATCGCATCGGCCGTACGGGGAGGGCTGGAAGCAAGGGGTTAGCCGTAAGCCTCTTCAATAAAATGGATGAACGCAAGTTAGGAGCCATTGAAGAATATACAGGATCTAATCTAGTCACTTTAGAGGAGAGCATTTTAGAGGTTGGGAAAAATTTTAAGCTTTACCCGCCCATGGTAACTCTTTTTTTAAACGTTGGCCGCAAGGATAAGGTGCGACCAGGAGATATAGTCGGGTTATTAACGGCAAGTCATCAAATTTCGGGTGAGCAAGTAGGCAAAATTACTGTTTTTGATAAGTACGCTTATGTTGCGGTCAAACAAGAGAATGCTAAAGATGCATTAGCTATATTTTCTGGGGGTAAAATAAAAGGCCGAGAAATTAAGGCGCGTCGTTTGAGCTAACCCCCGTTAGAAAGTTTTCTTGTTGAGGTCAGTGAGCCTACCGTCTTTGCTGATTCTGCCAAGGAAAGAATGACTTATTCCCAGTGAGAACCCATATAATTGGGTAATGAAACACCGCCAAATAAAGTAATCCATTTGAATGACGGGGATCAAGCCCCTCAATAAGTATCTGCAGCACTTCACTGATAGGCTGGTTGATAAATGCCATAGTAAAAATAGAAATAACCCAGACCAGGGAAATAAAACCTGCCCAGTGAAGCATGAGAATTAACTGGCGTACTATTGCGCTCATTAGTAGTGCCTTACTAATAGGTTTTTATATTGCCGATCCGAGGCCGAAGCCATAGCTAATAAACTTATTAGGGATGAATGTTTGCTAAAGCTTCGCAATGTCGGACACTACTAGAGATATTACTGAGTTTCAAAAGGTTTTTATTCTTGGCAGGCTATTTCTCGTGAAATTCTGTGCAACAGGGCCCACTTAATTCTCCATGATATTCGATGTGATTTTTTCTTTAGAAATCTAGACGGGCAGTTCGGTATATACTCTTCTACTACTTTGGGTCGCCAAGAATCGAATAATTTTTTGAAAGCAATTCTTTTCTCACGATAAAGGCCTTGATCTATGCTGGGGAGGTATTTAATCTCTCATGTGTTTTACGTTTTATAATTCGTAGATCCTCCGTTCTGTGGTTCACATGTCAGGTCGGTCGCTTGGTTTTATGCTATTTTGGATACTCATGAAGCAGTAAGATTAAACACTGATTTTGTTAGGAGAGGGGTATGCCATTTTTTTTTGGAATAGTACTTTTTATTTGTCCATTATTAGCTTCTCCTGCGGAAAGCTTTAGCTTTGCCGTCGTGGGGGATAATCCCTATGGTGATGCTAATATCTCAAGGTATGAAAGCTTAATCGATCAAGTGAATTCTACTGCCGACATTGAATGGGTTATTCATCTTGGTGATGTGAAGGCGGGTGAGGAGGATTGCTCAGACAAGGAATTACTTCGAAGATTTAATTTAAACCAAAAATTTAATGTTCCTCTAATTGTTACTCCGGGTGATAATGATTGGTTGGATTGTAAGCGCGAGGCTGCGGGCGCTTTTAACGAATATGAGAGGCTAGAACATTTCCGACAGATTTTTTATCCGAAGCGAGGGTTCTCAACAGGTCGGAGACCCATGGAGTTATCACAACAGTCTGAGGGAGCCGACTTTTCTGAGTTTGTGGAAAATTCTTTATGGGAATATGAATCTATTGTATTTGCTGCAGTTCATGTTGTTGCGTTGACTTCTCCAGCAACAGACCCCACTCAGAAAACGAAAAGAGATAACGCCGCCGCCGCCTGGATTGCAAATGCGTTTCGAGTAGCTAAAGAGAAGGACTCTAAAGGAATATTTCTGGCAGTTCAGGCTGATCCTTGGATATTAAGTGGACCACGGTCTCTGGCTCGGAGGTTATGTGGTGATTGTATGGATCCTCGCCCGACCTTGGCGTGGCTTTATCCGCTTCTCGTTGAGCAAAGCCGCGATTTTGGTAAGCCTATTATGTTTGCAAACGGCTCCACACATATTTTTCGCCTGGATAAACCTTTATACGACCAGAGAAATCGGTTAGTTGAAAATTTTACGCGTTTGGAGGGCTTTGGGAATCCTTCTGTGCACTGGGTGAACGTATTAGTTGAGCCCGATAAGCCCTGGGTTTTCTCAGTTCGGGAGCAGTTAGTGAATTAAAATAGCAAGGCTTATAGCGTTTTCGGCATATGGGTCTCAATATTTTTACGATGATTGTATCCAATGCAAAATACGCTATTATCGTACAAGAAGCAGGGTTAGGATTGTATTTTAAGTGACCGCAGGAGATCGATGAAATGAGGGAAAAATTTGGACTAATCATTCACTGGATAGGCTTTTCTATTGGTCTTGTTTTTAGTTTAGGGATACTGTGGTTTTTAACTGGTTTCGCGACTACTCCTCTTTTAATCCTTTTAGTAACGCTCACGTTTGTGATTCCCTTTGGATCGTGCTGGTTGATAAGACGAGTGGTTACTGGCTATGCGGGCTTCTTTCCTTGGACAAAAGAAGACAAAAAATAAGGTAAAAGGCAGCATCGATTTCAGCACGTGATTAGTTTGGCCTAGGTATAAACTCTACAAAGATTTGCTATTTCTTTATCTAAGATTTGAGAGTCAACCAATTTTTGAAATAACGTATTAGCCTTAGATTCTCCCAACAATCCTAATATCGCTCCTAAAATAGATCCCCTGTGCACGTTATCACCACCTAGATTCGCGTTGACCAGGAGGCCTTTCAATGGATCCGCATGGTATTTAAGGGCTAAGTACAAAACGCCTGGCCAAGAGTCGCTAATATAACAAGCAGGAGAGTATTTTTGACCGATAATAGCATCATCCGGAACATCTCGATTTACTAGCTTTATCATGCTATCGCCAGTGCTTTTTAACGCGATACTTTCTATTAAATTGTCGAGATTATCGCCTTCTTTTTTGAGCATCAATGCGCGGAGTAACTCGACAAAGACATCGCAAATTTGGTAAAGGCTAGTATCTGGGTGCGTGAGCCTTAAATGTGAGCGCGTTAATTTTTGAGTTTCAGATAGATTAAGCCCGTTTAATGTCAGGGAGATCGCTAAGGGAGCGACTGTGACAAGCCCTCCTATAGATGCAGTATCATGAGTTACACCCCCACATTTATTCGGTGGAAGGCCCGTCGCTAAATTTGAGAAAAACTCTCGATGATAGGACTCGGCATAAGTATCTGGATGCAGTGGCGTATCAGAAGTCATAAACTTAACGTACGCGGTTAAGAATTCAGCTTCGTCATACTTCCCCTTTGAAGATGCGATTGTTCGCATGAGAACTCTAGCGCAGTGGGCGTTCAATGTATTTTCGCCAGCT
>JAQWOJ010000079.1 GCA_029245905.1 Gammaproteobacteria bacterium | reverse complement strand
AAACCATGCTCATGAGGCACATACTCTAATCGACCATCGAGTCGGTACGCCCAACCATGGTAATTACAACGAAAGATTTTTGTACATCCTGCGCCATCCGCCAATTGCATACCGCGATGACGGCAGGCATTACGAAATGCGCGGATCTCGCCTTCCAGGTCTCGAACAACAACAATCGGTACGCCAGCCGAACTTCGCGCGACGTATGAACCTAGCTCAGGCAGAGCTGCGACAGGACAAAACGGTATCGGAAGTCGTCGCATAAGGCGCCGTTCCGCATCAAAGCGAGTTTGTGAAGCATAGTTTTCAACTGGCTCGAACCAATCTTCATCACCTAGATCTGTTGTATTGTTATCTATATGGTTAAGGATATGATCAAGGAGTTCCGCGTCGTTTCGCATTTTGATTGGCCTAGTGTTTGTTGTTAGTTAATGTAAATATGGAAAAGAAGATAAACCAAATAAAAAGTATTGTTTTCATATCAATTCTGCATTCAAATTCATTCTACCGTTACTGACTAAGTTCGAACAGTGAATTAGATTTTTGAACACTTGTATACTTTCCATCTTGCGCTTTCATAACCTGCTCTTGTGCTAACCTCATAAAGAGATAGGTCGATTATTTCTTCCCCAAATTCAGAGGGTGGTATATAAACTTTGTTGCCCTTAATGGTAAATGAATAAGACTGCGATGAACCAAAACCTTTCATTGATAGAACAACGGATTTTTTTTCAAAGTTAATTGTATATATTGCGGTTAAACCTACATCATCCATCGGGCATTGTAGAATTAATGTTTCCTGATTTTGTGCTTGCAAACCAAAAAAAATAATAATTAGAGGAAGTAATAGAAAGTAGAGTTTGTTCATTCTATGATTCTAAAATTTTTAATTCTGCACTCAAACTTACTCGACAGTAACGGAGTGTATTGAAACAGTGAATAACTTTTTCACGGTGACAATGTTTTTTTATTCCAGTAAGAGATGATTGGCGTAATCACCACCGTCGGTAATATCCACCATATCCATATAGGTTCAATATTAACATTGACGACTAAAACAGCAGTAATAACAGCTATGGTTCCAGCCATCATATTGGTTAGATGCTTTGCAATTCTCTCTTTTCCTGTTGCTGCTTTATTTTTGTGACTTCTATAGTCTCCATATCCAAGCGCTAGTGCAATAAATCCAAAAACGAGAAGTGTTATGTATTGAGAATTGTTATTTATGAAGTAAGTTATAGCCAATGCCCACATCCCCAATCCCGATAAAATCATTAAACTAACCGCGATCCAATCAATTGTCGTCGCTATGCCTTTTCTATTTTTAGCAAAACGCATGCCTGCAAAAGCTAAATAGAAAGAAAAAATTGCTATTAGGAATAAAAAGGTATTGCTGTTAATAATTGACATTGGAATAGCTGTTAAGAAAATACCAACCATGCACCAGAAATATGTTCTACCTGAAAGAACATGGAATTTTTTTCCTTTCTCAGATGAAACTGCAAGGGCAGCACAAAGAAGAGCAATTGTTCCAGCTAATATATGAATTGATAACAATATATCCATGTTAATTAACTGTTATGTTCTACTCCACGGTGACTGATTTAGCTAGATTACGCGGATGATCCACATCGGTTCCTTTCATAATAGCCACATGATATGCAAGAAATTGAAGGGGTATAGTAAAAACAATGGGAGCTAAAGCCTCAGGGCAATTAGGCACATTTATAACCTTACAACGCTTGTCACTTTCAAACTTAATGCTTTCATCTGCGAAAACATAAAGCTTGCCACCCCTAGCGCTGACCTCGGAAAGGTTTCCGCGGAGTTTGCTTAGCAAGTCGTTATTTGGGGCGACTGCTATTACGGGCATCTTGTTATCGACCAGAGCTAAGGGGCCATGCTTTAGCTCCCCGGCAGGGTAGGCCTCAGCATGAATATAGGAAATTTCTTTTAGCTTTAACGCACCCTCTTTCGCTACCGGATACTGAATGCCCCTTCCCAAAAATAGACAATGATTTTTATTTGAAAATTGTTTAGATACTTTTTTTATTTCTTTGTTTAAGCCTAAAGCTCGGTCAATCAACTCCGGCAGTTTGAGTAAATCTTTTACTAGCTTTGCCTCCTTGCCACGGGTTAAACCATTCCTTCGAGCACGCACGATGGATAGGACTAACAGCAACACTAACTGCGTGGTAAACGCTTTAGTTGAAGCAACCCCTATTTCTTGTCCCGCTCTTGTAAGAATACAGAAATCCGACTCCCTAACAAGGGAACTAGTTGGCACATTACAAATAGCAAGACTTCCGATATAGTCTTTTTTCTTAGCGTAGCGCAATGCTGCAAGCGTGTCAGCGGTCTCTCCGGATTGGGAGATCGTTACAAGCAAAGTTCCGGGACGAACAATAATATCTCTGTATCTATAATCGCTAGCTATATCTACTTGGCAGGTAGTCTTTGCGATAGTCTCCATCCAATATTTAGCAACTAATCCCGCATGAGCACTAGTGCCGCATGCCACAATTTGAATATTCTGGACTTTATTAAATATTTGCTTTGCTTTTACTCCAAAGGCTTCTTCTAAAATTTTGTTGGTGGTGGTTCGACCGTCCAGAGTATTTTTGACTGCTACGGCTTGCTCGTTAATTTCTTTGAGCATAAAGTGCTTGTAATGTCCTTTATCGGCATCCGCAATGATGGCCTTCAAGGTCGTAGCTTTCCGAGTGACTTTTATAGGTCCGTTCCAAATTTCAACTTGGCTTTTGGAAACCTTCGCGATATCCCCTTCCTGTAGATAAATAAAGCGGTCGGTCACGTGACCCAGAGCAAGGGGATCTGAAGCGACGAAATTTTCACCAAGACCAAGTCCGATGACCAAGGGTGAGCCGCTCCGCGCCACAATAACCTCATTTCGTTCTAGCTTATCGATTACGCAAATTCCATACGCGCCTTGGAGCTTTTTTGCCGACTTCTTTACCGCGTTCAGCAAGGAGGTTTTCCCGCCTTTTCTTTCCTTGTGTATTAAATGAGCGATTATTTCACTATCTGTATCGGTCTTGGCTGCGTACCCATCCTTAGCGAGGTCGGTACGCAAAGACGTATAGTTTTCGATAATACCGTTGTGCACTATCGCAACCTCATTAGAGGACGTGTGAGGATGTGCGTTTTTTACACTTGGCTTACCATGTGTAGCCCACCGGGTATGGGCAATACCCAAGCTACCTTGAATTTTTGATTTCGTGAGTGAGTCGGAGAGCTTGTTTACCTTTCCGACGGTCCTAAGATGATTGAGGTGTCCTCCGGCGGCGGGCAAAAGTGCCATTCCAGCGGAGTCATAACCTCGATACTCAAGTCGTCTCAGGCCCTCTAGCAAAATTCTAGATACATCTCGTTCAGCTATCGCTCCGACAATTCCACACATAATGGTTAGCCACCAGATGGCTTTTTAGGCCTCTTCCACCCACTAATGTTTCTCTGCTTAACCCGACTTACAGCCAGGCTTCCTTCAGGAACTTCGACAGTAACTGTGGATCCGGCTGCTACGAAAGCATTATCCGAGAGGGTCACCGGCGCTACGAGGGTGCTGTTCGACCCGATAAAGACATTATCCCCCAGGATAGTTTTATGCTTAGTTGCTCCATCATAATTACAAAATATGGTACCCGCCCCTATATTACAATTCTCTCCAATTTCGGCGTCACCAATATAGGCTAGATGGCTTGCTTTTGATCCTTCGCCTATTACAACTTTCTTCGTTTCAACAAAGTTCCCAACTTTAACTTTATTTTTCAAAATAGTGCCAGGTCTAAGTCTTGCGTAAGGACCAATAATTGTTTCACTCCCTACTTTTGAGTTTTCGATTATAGTGCCAGATAGAATTTTTGTGTCTGGACCTATCGTTGAGTCTTTTATTGATACATTAGGGCCTATTATCACATTATTCCCCAGGGTAACCGATCCCTCAAAAAGGACATTCGCGTCAATAACAACATCCTCTCCACAAATAAGTTCGCCTCGAACATCGACCCTTCTTGGGTCTCTTAGAGTTACCCCTTCTTCTGCCAATCTATCTACAGTTTCCATCTGATAATGACGCTCCAACAGTGCCAATTGAGTTTTATCGTTAATCCCTTGAACTTCTATTTCGTCATCGATCGTTAGTGCATTAATTTTATAGCCATCCGCTACAGCAAGTTCAATTATGTCAGTCAAGTAGTACTCTGACTGCTTGTTTTTGTTTTCGATACGCCGTAGAAAGGGCTCTAGCAACGATGCTGGTACAGCCATAATGCCACTATTTACTTCAGTAATCTTCTTTTGTGCGTCAGTAGCGTCTTTCTCCTCTATTATGGCGATCACCTCATCAGAATCGTTTCTGAGTATTCGCCCTAAGCCCCTATTCTTTGTGGTAATTAGTGTAAGCAGCGAGACTGTTTTGTCGTCCGCATCGGATAACAAAGAAGCCAAGGTTTCGGGCCTAATTAAGGGCACGTCACCATATAGGATAAGCACTTGATTATTGGTTGCATCATGGTCGATATTTGGGCAAGCCTGTTGGACGGCGTGCCCGGTTCCAAGTTGTTCATCTTGAACAGACCAAATGACGTTTTGTTGTGGTCTATTTTCCTTAAAATAAGTATAGATTTGATCAGAACCGTAGCCAACGACAATGTGGATTTTTTGGGCGGCCAGCATCAAGGCGCTCTCTAAAACGTGCCCGATTAAAGGCGTGCCAGCAATCGTGTGCAGCACCTTCGGTTTTTTTGAAAACATTCTGGTGCCTTTTCCGGCCGCCAGAATAACCACCTCCATATGCCTCACCTACCTATCTTAAGTTGTTTAGAAAAGAGTATCAAAAAAAAAGGTAGCAAGTGCTACCTTTTCTTACCTACTTGATTACAATCTATTTCTTAATTTGTTTCAGAGCACGCAATTGTGCAACCGCTTCCGCTAACTGCGCGGCGGCGGCGCCATATTCAAAGTCTGCACCTTGATTCGCGATGGCATTCTCGGCATCTTCCACCGCTTTTGCTGCCGCCGCCTCATCTACATCGGCAGCCCTCAGGGCGGTATCGGCAAGCAGGGTAACCGTATCTCGTTGAACTTCGAGGAAGCCGCCCGAGACATAGAATACTTCTTCGTCACCACCATCTTTTATCAATCGAACCGGTCCAGGGATTAGAGCAGTCAATAGTGGTGCGTGGCCAAAACTAATACCGAGGTCACCAAGTGAGCCTGCCGCAATGACCATCTCTACGTTTCCCGAGAAAATGCTTTCTTCCGCGGATACTATATCGCAATGCATTTTTGTGTCCATGTGTGGTCGCCTCTCGGTGCTTCTCTGAAATCTACTTAAGAGTCTTAGCCCGCTCTACCGCTTCTTCTATAGAGCCGACCATGGTAAATGCTTGCTCTGGCAAATCATCGTAATCTCCGTTGAGGATTCCCTTAAAGCCGGCGATGGTATCTTTTAACGAAACGTACTTGCCCGGCGCATTAGTAAAAATTTCCGCTACTGTAAACGGCTGTGACAGGAATTGAGATATTCGGCGGGCACGGTAAACAGTCTGCTTGTCCTCATCTGAGAGTTCGTCCATGCCTAAAATCGCAATAATGTCCTTCAATTCTTTGTAACGTTGCAATACCGTCTGGACGCCACTCGCGACATCATAGTGCTCTTGGCCGACCACGAGTGGGTCTAACTGTCGAGAGCTTGAATCTAATGGATCCACCGCGGGGTAAATACCCAGTGAAGCGATTTCTCTTGATAGAACTACCTTCGCGTCTAAGTGAGCAAATGTCGTCGCTGGTGAAGGGTCAGTCAAGTCATCCGCCGGGACGTAAACGGCCTGGATTGATGTGATAGAACCAGTCTTAGTCGAGGTTATTCGTTCCTGCAACGCTCCCATTTCTTCGGCTAGCGTCGGCTGATAGCCTACGGCAGAAGGCATACGACCCAATAACGCTGATACCTCGGTACCCGCGAGCGTATAGCGATATATGTTGTCGACAAAAAGAAGGACATCTCTTCCTTCATCGCGAAATTTTTCGGCCATCGTGAGACCCGTGAGCGCAACCCTAAGACGGTTGCCAGGAGGCTCGTTCATCTGGCCATATACCATGGAGACCTTAGACTCTCCTTCGAGGTCAATAACCTTAGACTCCTGCATTTCATGATAGAAATCATTTCCCTCTCGCGTCCGTTCTCCAACACCCGCAAATACCGACAGCCCGCTATGCTCTGTCGCAATATTGTTAATTAACTCCATCATGTTAACGGTCTTGCCTACACCGGCCCCACCAAACAGCCCAACCTTGCCGCCCTTCGCGAATGGACACACTAGGTCAATGACCTTGATCCCCGTCTCTAAAAGTTCGTTTGAGCTCGCAAGTTCTTCATAACTAGGAGCCTTGCGATGGATAGGCATCCTCTCTTTCTCTCCAATAGGCCCTCTTTCGTCAATAGGCCTACCAAGAACATCCATAATCCTTCCCAACGTTTCGGTACCCACGGGCACCGAGACTGGGGCTCCAGTATCCTCAACCGCCAAGCCCCTACTCAACCCTTCTGTGCTGCCGAGGGCAATAGTTCTAACGACCCCGTCTCCCAATTGCTGTTGCACTTCTAGCGTGATCTCAGTACCGCCGACGGTAAGCGCGTCATAGACCTGAGGCACGTTATCGCGCTCAAATTCCACGTCTATGACCGCTCCAATGATTTCTACGATTCGACCGCTGCTCATTTTCGGTTCCCCAATCTTGTCTATATAAAATGTTTATGAATAAAAGTTTTACAATCTAAACGGCTGCTGCCCCACCGGCTATTTCTGATAGCTCCTGAGTAATAGCAGCTTGACGAGCTTTGTTGTAAGCGAGTCCTAGTTCTTCAATCAAATCACTAGCGTTATCTGACGCGCTCTTCATTGCAATCATTCTTGCTGCTTGTTCACAAGCATTGTTCTCAACCACAGCTTGATAGACCTGCGACTCAATAAAGCGGAGGAGCAAACCATCTAGTAATTCTTGTGCGTCTGGTTCATACAAATAATCCCAATGGTGCTGAAGTTCTTCCTCGTCAGAAGGAAGAAGCGGAAGCAGCTGGTTAACCGTTGGCTGATGCGTCATAGTATTCACAAAATCGTTACTAACAATCATCAGCTGATCGATGTCACCATCGTCAAATTTATCTAACATTGTTTTTACTGCCCCGATAATATCTGCTACTTCCGGCGCGTCCCCAATATCGCGGACGGCCGCTACAACGCTGCCACCGAAATTATTAAAGAAGGTCGCTGCTCTTGCGCCTATAGTGCAAATATCGATCTCAACGTTTTTATCTGCCCATGTTTTCATTGATGAGACCGTAGCCTTAAATGCGTTGATGTTTAATCCGCCACAAAGACCACGATCGGTCGAAACTACGATGTAGCCAACACGCTTTATTTCTCGTGTATCAAAATAAGGGTGACGATATTCAGACGTTGAGTTTGCGATATGTCCGATGACAGACCGGATACGATGGGCATAAGGCTTTCCAAGTTTCATCCTGTCTTGGACCTTACGCATCTTACTAGCGGAAACCATTTCCATAGCTTTAGTGATCTTCTGAGTATTATTAATACTCGCGATCTTAGTGCGTATTTCTTTTCCGCTGGCCATTATATTCTTTTTGCCTCTAAGCTATATTCCACAATTCTTTAGGATATATTAAAAAGTTGTATGCGGCACCTTACCAGGTTTGAGTTGATTTAAACTTTTCTAGAGCAGACCTAAACTGTGATTCAATGTCGTCGCCATAATCACCTGTTTCATTTATCTTGCCTAATAGATCTCCGTGCTCACTGTTCATGTAGGCTAAGAGCGCCGCCTCAAAATCCAGCACCTTGTTAAGGTCCACATCTTCGAGGAAGCCTTCGTTAGCGGCAAAAAGCGAGACCCCCATTTCGGCGATGGAGAGAGGCGAGTACTGCTTCTGCTTCATTAATTCGGTAACCCGCTGACCGTGTTCTAGTTGAGCTCTTGTCGCATCATCTAGATCAGAGGCAAAAGCGGCGAACGCGGCAAGTTCTCGATACTGGGCCAACGCAATCCGAATACCACCACCCAACTTTTTGATAATCTTTGTCTGAGCCGCACCGCCTACCCGAGAAACCGAAACGCCAGGATTCATTGCTGGACGAATGCCAGAGTTAAACAAGTCAGTCTCTAAAAAAATCTGGCCATCGGTGATTGAAATCACGTTAGTTGGCACAAACGCTGAGATATCGCCAGCCTGTGTCTCAATTATTGGCAAGGCGGTAAGGGAGCCGGTTTTACCCTTAACTTTTCCTTCTGTGAATTTCTCAACGTAGTCAGCGCTTACTCTGGCTGCGCGCTCCAAAAGACGGGAGTGTAAATAAAATACGTCGCCCGGATAAGCTTCCCGGCCGGGCGGCCTTCGTAGCAACAAGGAAATTTGGCGGTAGGCCCAAGCTTGCTTCGTCAAATCATCATAGATAATTAGCGCGTCTTCGCCTCTGTCTCGATAATATTCTCCCATGGAGCACCCAGAGTAGGGGGCTATAAACTGCATCGAAGCAGGGTCTGACGCTGACGCAGCCACCACGACGGTATACTCCATAGCGCCGTGCTCTTCTAATTTTTGCACAACGTTAGATATAGAGCTCGCCTTCTGACCTACCGCTACGTAAACACACTTAACCCCCTTGCCTTTCTGGTTAATGATCGTGTCTATCGCTACTGCTGTCTTTCCGAGCTCTCGGTCTCCAATAATTAGCTCTCTCTGGCCGCGGCCAATAGGAGTCATTGAGTCAATGGACTTCAATCCGGTCTGAACTGGTTGTGAAACTGACTGACGAGCAATTACCCCAGGGGCAACTTTTTCTATTGCATCGGTGAGCTTAGCCTCAATTGGACCCTTGCCGTCAATGGGCTTACCTAAAGCGTCCACCACGCGGCCCTCTAGCTCAGGCCCAATCGGTACCTCTAGGATTCTACCTGTACATTTGCAAGTCTGACCTTCTTTAAGCTGAAGGTAATCTCCCAGGACGACCGCGCCGACTGAGTCTCTTTCAAGGTTAAGAGCCATTCCATAGATCCCGCCCTCAAACTCGATCATCTCCCCATACATCACATCCGCTAGGCCATGGATACGGATAATGCCGTCCATTACGCTGACGATGGTGCCTTCGTTCTTTGCTTGAACAGACACATCTAAGCTGTCAATGCGCTGCTTTATAATTTCACTGATTTCAGATGGATTCAGTTGTTGCATCTTAAAGTCCTATTTCCTGATCCAATCAGGAATTAATTGATTCAACTAATTTAGTTAGCTTGCCTCGCACCGAGCTATCGATAACCATATCTCCAGTGCGAATGATCGCTCCGCCAATGAGCGCTTGGTCAACTTTTGTCGCCAAGTTTATATCTCTTTCAAGACGCGCCCTCAATGCAGCCCCCAAACTTTCAGAGGCCTCCGGACTAATTTCAAAAGCTGTCGTCAGTTCTACATCAACAGAGCGCTGCTGATCAGCCTTCAACGCTTCATATATCTCTGCAATGTCCGACAGTAAAAGCAGCCTCTTATTCTCTGCTAACAAACGAATAAAGTTTCGCCCCTTCCCTTGTATATCGTCTTCGCAAACTCCGATAAACGAATCTGCGATTTGGGCAGAGGAGAGAGACGGATCTCTCAGCACAGAATTAACGGTCGGCTGGCCTGTTATGGCTGCAGCCAAGGCAAGCGTCCTCGACCATGTTTCAAGATCTTTATCTTGAAGAGCGACCTCAAAAGCTGCTCTAGCATAGGGTCTTGCAAGTGTAGTTGTCTCAGCCATATTTATCTTATTTGTAATTTAAAGTTCAGCGGCCAGTTTGCTTAACATCTCTTCATTCGCCGCTTGGTCCACAGAGCCCTCGAGTATCTTTTCTGCGCCCGCGACCGCGATCGCAGAAACTTGTGATCTCAGTGCTTCTTTTGCTCGATTAACTTCTTGCTCAATCTCTGCGTTCGCGCCTGCGATAATTCGCTGACCTTCTTCACGCGCTTGCTCTTTTGCTTCGTCAACTATCTGAGCCGCGCGTTTGTTAGCCTGGTCTATAATCGCGGCAGCGCCTGACTTGGCCTCATTCAGCTTCTCCGCCGATTTTACCTGAGCGAGCTCCAAATCCTTTTCAGAGCGGGCGGCAGCCTCTAAACCATCGGCAATCTTCTTTCTTCGTTCTTCCATTATCGCGATAAAAGGCGGCCAGACATATTTGGAACAAAACCAAACAAAGAAGGCCATTGCTATCATTTGGCCTAAAAAGGTTGCATTTATATTCACAGCGTTTTCCTCTGCGTGAGTTTGCTAAACTAACCACCTAGCGCGGCAGTGAAAGGATTGGCGAATGTGAACCACATCCCAATCCCAATACCGATCATTGTTACCGCGTCAATAAGACCCGCTACCAGGAACATAGACCCCTGCAATTTAGGAGCAAGCTCCGGTTGGCGGGCAGACCCTTCAAGGAACTTTCCTCCCAGGATCCCAAAGCCTATAGCTGTACCCAGTGCACCCATTCCCAGCACAAGTAGCACTCCAAGTACCGTATTAGCCAATATTATTTCCATTTTTTTCCTCCAGTATTTCTCAAGTTCAGCGTGTAAAACAATTTAGTGGTGCGGTTTTTCATGAGCTGCGTTAAGGTAAACAATAGTCAACATCATGAAAACAAAAGCCTGTAGCGGGATTACTAGTAAATGAAATGCAGCCCAAACAAAATGAGCTGGCAACTGCCAAACTCCAAGCATTGACGCAATCAGCAGGAACAACAACTCCCCCGCATACAGATTACCGAATAGCCTCAGGCCCAGAGATATAGGCTTTGCCAGCAAGGTCGGGACCTCAATAATTAAGTTAAACGGTAGCATCCACTTACCAAAAGGGTGGAACGCCAACTCTCCGAGAAAGCCTCCAAGCCCTTTATGTTTGATGCTGTAATAAATAATCATAAAGAACACCAATGCCGCCATTCCCATAGTAATATTCGGATCTGTTGTTGGCACAATTTTAAATGGCGCGTGCTCGAAATGAAAAACGACAGAAGCTAGTTTTTCAAAGCCAAAGGTCGTTATAAGGTCCACTGGAACTAGATCCATAGTGTTCATAAGAAGAATCCAGAACAACAAAGTTAGGCATAGGGGGCCTATTAATTCATTTTTAAACTTAAATGATTCAGAGACTCTTGCCTCGACAAACTCAACCACATATTCAATAAAGTTCTGCACACCAGAGGGGTTATCAACTGAGGCATTTTTCCCAACCTTATAGAAAAAATATAGGAAACCGGCTCCTAGAAACAACGACCAACCAAAAGTATCAACGTTGATTGCCCAAAAACCCATCTCCGCAGCCTCTTCCGGCGTATGCGCAAATCCCCAATGGCCATCGATACGGCCAAAGGTAAGAAAAGATAAATGGTGTGTAATGTA
The DNA here is from genome assembly GCA_029245905.1 of Gammaproteobacteria bacterium. Classification (GTDB taxonomy): domain Bacteria; phylum Pseudomonadota; class Gammaproteobacteria; order Pseudomonadales; family Pseudohongiellaceae; genus UBA9145. Next base: position 24,310 of record JAQWOJ010000079.1, on the reverse strand, counting down.
TTCTTGGACCGTTAGTTCAGCAACGGAGTGTGATGCGTCAGCCATGTATTTTTAGCTCTAACTCTTTTTAAAAAATTTAGGCGTTGTTGCCTCTTGAACTGTAGCTTACCAAACCGGACATTACCACTCCGGCAAACTGGACCACTATAAATCCAAGTATCAACGCGATTTCGCTCAGGTTAGTAATTAAAGTGAAGCTCAAAGCGAAAAGCGTGATGGTAATACCAATTTTCCCAAGCTCGCCTCGGATAAAACTTTTTACAACCCTATCAGCGTTCCTAGCGCCCTGAAACCTGAACGCTTGTATAACAAAATAGCTATTTGGTAAGGCGCTTATTACGCCTCCCAAAAAAACAGAATACGCTACAACTTTACCGATCAACAACAGTGACGCTAACGCCAAAAGACCTGTCGCGACAAATTGTGCCGCTATGACTTTGTAGACTGGCGGTGGCCTTAAGTTCGTCACAAGCTCCGCCTTTTAAATTGACCTCTTCCCTAGAGAGAAAGCCTCTCGAAAGAGTAAAATTTTTGTCATAGCTGTCTTAAAAGCTCGCGCATTATAGGGGCTTTACAAGGCAGTATCAACCGCACTTTTCTAACAATTGAAAAACTCACAGAGGTTTAAATCTTGCAGTAGCTTTTATTAACACCAGAGTAATTTACTTGATATGAGACAAGATACCATCCAACTCATCTAAACTATTATATTTTAAAACTACACGGCCTTTTCCCTTCGCTGTATGCTGGATAAGAACGCTAGCGCCAAGCTTTTCTGCAAGCGTTTCCTCTAGGGTTTTTATATCTGCATCGATTGGTTTCTTAAACTCTGTGGTTTTTTGTTCAGCCTCCCTTCGAACGAATGACTCTGTCTGGCGGACAGAAAGCTCTCGCTTAGCCACTATCTTCGCGGCATTGATTTGGTTAAGGTCTGGCAGCGACAGAAGAGCCCTAGCGTGACCCATTTCAATCTGTCCTTTAATCAACATATCCTGCACATCGATATGCAAATTCATGAGACGCATAAGATTTGTTACTGCTGCCCGAGACTTTCCTACAGCATCGGCAACTTCTTGCTGGGTGAGCCGAAATTCATCCTGGAGGCGCTTCAAAGCCATTGCCTCTTCAATGGGATTGAGGTTTTCTCGTTGAATATTTTCAATTAGCGACATAGCAATTGCCGCTTCATCCCCAACAGACTTAATAATTGCTGGTATATCCTCGAGGCCAGCCATCTGACTCGCTCTCCAACGCCGCTCACCCGCAATGATTTCATATTTTTCTGAAGATATCGGGCGGATGACTATTGGCTGCATAACTCCCTGAGCCTTAATCGACGCTGCTAGCTCTTCAAGCGCCTCTGGATGCATATCCGTTCTGGGCTGGTACTTCCCCCGCTGAATAAGATCAATAGGTATGTTTTTGAGTTCACTGTCGCGGGCAGCGGGTTTTTGGTTTGGTTGCCCAGCAGACTGAAGCGGCGTTAATAAACTAGTAACCGTTTGTGTTTTTCCTCCTGATAAAAGGGCGCTGAGTCCTTTGCCTAACTTCTTCTTTTCCATCATTTCCCACCTGGGGTTCTAGTTCTAGTTCGAAACAATGGCAGCAGCTTCGTCGTTCCGCCTTAACAGCTCTCCAGCCAACGCTAGGTATGCAATCGCACCTCGAGATTGTTTGTCATATTTAATGATTGGTTTCCCATAACTAGGAGCTTCAGCCAACCTTATATTTCTCGGCACAACTGTTCGATAAACCGCATCCCTAAAGTAATTGAAAAGCTGTCCATTAACTTCGCTGGTCAACCTGCTGCGCGGATCATACATAGTACGAAGAATGCCCTCGATTTTAAGTTTTGGATTCAGACTGTCTCTGATTGCTTTTATGGTGTCCATCAAGGCTGACAACCCTTCTAGCGCATAGTACTCGCACTGCATAGGTATAACGACTCCATCAGCCGAGGCTAAGGCGTTAACGGTAAGCATGTTTAGAGATGGCGGACAATCTACCACGATGAAATCATATGAAGATCGGATTAGATCGATGATTTTCCGTAATCTAATTTCCCGGTCTACCCCACTCATTAACTCCACTTCCGCAGCAACAAGATCACCGTTGGCCGGCAGTAAATCATAGCCAGCCTCTTGTTGAACAAGGACTTCTTTAAACTCTTTATCCTCCACGAGCAAATGGTAAACAGATGCGATGAGTTCAGTTTTTTCAACCCCTGAACCTGTAGTTGCATTGCCTTGTGGATCCATATCGATTAACAAAACTTTTTTCCTGGTAACAGCCAAGGAAGCAGCCAGATTAACTGACGTAGTGGTTTTTCCCACTCCGCCCTTTTGGTTAGCAATCGCTAGAACTTTACCCACAAAAAATCCAATTATTTAATTGATTCGGCCATCAAACTGAAACACGGTCTAGCCAACATCATTTTTTTACTGAGAACACTACCTCTCGTCTCTGCCGATTTCGATGAGGTGCCTCTCTGACTTAGTACCCGGTACCTCAAGCTTGAGAGAATTGACAACCCTAAACCCTGGCGGCAAATGACTAATTTCATCACTCGGAAAACGACCTTTCATCGCTAGAATTTTACACTCATGTGAAAACAAATGCTGTGCTTTCTTAACAATATCCGAAAGGGATGAAAATGCTCTGCAAACCACCATATCAATTTGATCTTTGTATTGGTAGTTTTCAGCACGACTATTTTCTATAACAATATTTTGTATACCCACATCGGTTTTTACGTGCGACAAAAAACGTGTTTTCTTTCCATTACTATCAAGCAGCGTAAATCTAATATCGGGATTAAAAATCGCTAAGGGGATCCCCGGCAAGCCAGCACCAGAACCGAGGTCAAGGATATGACCCCCTTCAAGATGTTTACTTATAGAGAGGCTGTCTAAAACATGGCGCGTGGCTAATTCTTGGCTATTAGTATGTGCAACTAAATTAAAAGTTTGATTCCATTTTCGCAACAAAAGGAGATAGTTTTCTAATTGATCAATTTGATAAGGTGCGAAGGCTAGATTAAGCTTAGAAAGGCCTTCTGTGATTGTGTGCCTAATACCTTCCCTCATACTGTTTTGGTAACTAGCGCCTACCCGGCTTCACGGACGCTGGCGTTTTGTTTCTTTAGGTAAATCAACAGCAAAGAAATAGCCGCGGGTGTCATACCCGGAATCCGAGACGCTCGCCCAATATTCCTAGGCTTGACCGATTTTAGCTTCTGCTTAAGCTCATTAGAAAGGCCTTGCATTTCTTGGTAATTAAAATCTTCCGGTAAAACAGTGTTTTCTTGTTTCTTTAACTTTGCAATCTCTTGCGCTTGCCGATCAATATAACCTTGATACTTTAATTGTATTTCCACTTGTTTTGACGCTTGGTCTTCCGGAGCATGCGAGAGCGGGGCTGGGTTTAAACCATTTGCGGCGGCCATAAGTGCGCTATATTCAACACCAGGACGCGCTAATAGGTTAGCTAAATTGTATTCCCTAGAGATTGGCTTTTCTAATAATGTGTTTACTCGTAAGGCGGCTTCTGACCCCGGTTGGATCCACGTTTTTCTGAGCTGGGTTAAGTCTTTTTCTATTCTTTCAACTTTTTTGTTAAAAAAAGCCCAACGTCTTTCGCTAATTATTCCGAGCGAGTGACCAATCTCTGTGAGGCGCAAATCCGCATTGTCCTCACGAAGAGTTAGTCGGTACTCCGCGCGCGAAGTAAACATTCTATAGGGCTCATTAGTTCCAAGAGTAATCAAATCGTCAACTAACACACCGATATATGCCTGGTCCCTCCTTGGACACCATGCTTCGATACCGCGGACCGCCAAACCGGCATTTAAACCTGCCAATAAACCCTGTGCAGCGGCTTCTTCATAGCCCGTAGTTCCATTAATTTGACCAGCAAAATAAAGCCCTTTTATAAATTTAGTTTCCAGCGAATAACCTAAATCCCTAGGGTCAAAAAAATCATATTCGATCGCGTAACCGGGCCTAATTATATGAGCATTTTCGAAACCTTTAATTAATTGGACCATTTCTACTTGCGTGTCATAAGGTAAGCTTGTAGATATTCCATTGGGGTAGAGTTCGTGTGTTTCCAATCCCTCCGGTTCGACAAAAATTTGGTGAGAACTTTTGTCTGCAAAACGCGTGACTTTATCTTCAATAGATGGGCAGTATCGAGGCCCAGTTCCCTCTATAATGCCTGTATACATTGGGGAGCGATCGAGGCCTTTTTTTATTACGTCGTGGCAAGCTTCATTTGTGTAGGTAATATAGCAATTTACTTGCTTAGGGTGATCCTCCACAGACCCAATAAAAGACATGACTGGCAAGGGATAATCACCTTCTTGTATTTCCATAACAGAGAAATCTACAGATCTTGCATCGATGCGCGGTGGTGTCCCAGTTTTTAATCGATCTACGCGAAACGGCAGCTCCCTTAATCTTTGCGCCAGCTTAAGAGACGGCGGATCTCCAGCACGACCACCAGAACTGCTTTCCATACCAATGTGAATTTTTCCACCAAGGAAAGTTCCTGTAGTTAACACAACTTTTCGAGCTTTTATCGTAAGCCCCATTTGTGTTGTAACACCTTTAACCTCGCCATCTTCTATCACGAGATCATCAACACTCTGCTGAAATAGAGTAAGGTTGTCTTGGCTTTCTAGAATACCTCGGATGGCAGATTTATAAAGCACCCTATCTGCCTGCGCTCGTGTAGCTCTAACTGCAGGGCCCTTACTCGCATTTAAAATTCTAAATTGGATCCCGGCTCGATCGATAGCCAGCCCCATCGCTCCGCCAAGCGCATCAATCTCTTTCACCAAATGACTCTTGCCGATACCCCCAATTGCTGGGTTACAGGACATCTGACCTAAAGTCTCAATACTATGAGTCACTAGTAAAGTGCTAACTCCCTGACGGGCTGAAGCCAACGCAGCCTCAGCGCCAGCGTGACCGCCGCCAACCACGATTACGTCAAAGTGTTTATGGTGTTCCATAATAGGCCGTTAGCTAAGATTAAATTTAAGGTACGGAAGTATATAGCGATCTAGCGAAATGTGAATCGCAGCCAATTTGATTTAATTAATAATAAATAATTAATATGTATAGATATATATTATAGTATTTATGTAATTATTATTATGCAGCGTTATTTCTGTGCAAAACCCAATAATACTATCAATATTAGTAATTTATAAAAATATAAGTCAGTTCAAAAGCAGTGCTAAGACACTATAAAAGCTCTTGACTGTTTGGGGATAGAAATACCGCAGAAAAAAGCTTTAAAAGTTACCCAAGATATAAGCTTCTTTTTCCACCGGATGTCCACCAATAAATAATGACAACATAGTGCTACTATTTACTTACCAACACAGAAGTTTGAAAAGATTTCTCCTAGTAGGTCATCGCTGGTCAATTCGCCAGTAATGATTCCAAGTGCTTTTTGTGCCAACCTTAGATCCTCTGCTACCAACTCTAAATGTAATTGGTCACTTGCTTTTGTTTTAGCTTCGATAATGTGGGTCCGTGCCTCTTCTAAGGCCTCCGTATGCCTTATCCGTGCGCTATAATTACCTGTCTCCCCTATCACGTTCTGACCGACGCTCTTTAAGTGGTGTCTGAGCTTATCGATGCCAGTTTTCATTTTTGCGGAAAGGCTAATAACGCGAGTTTTCTCTCCACTAATTTCTATAGAGGAGTCGATCCCGCTGCCTGTTGTAAGTAGATCAATCTTATTTACAATAACAGTTAGATTTTTTAGATGTTCTGAGGTCAATGAGAACTCGTTAACAAAGTCGTTAACCAAAAGAGCTAGCTTTTCAGAGCCCCCACTAAAACTTCCCGCATCAATTACTAAAAGAATGTGATCTGCATTTTCTATAGTTTGTCGAGCGCGATTAATTCCCTCTTGTTCCACTGGATCACTGGTAAGCCTTAGACCTGCTGTATCAGATAAATGTATCGGAACACCGTCTACCAACATTTCTACTTTTAGAACGTCACGGGTGGTACCGGGAATATTTGTGACAATGGCGCTTTCTTCACCAGCTAAAGTATTAAGCAAACTAGATTTACCCACATTAGGCTTACCAATGATGACCGCTTGCTGTCCTTCTCTAAGAATAATGCCTTGTTTGGTCTCTTCAAAAACGCGATCGAGGTCTTCTAAGGTGTTTTTTAAATCTCTGGTAAGTTTGGTACTGGATATTATAGTGATTTCTTCATCAGAGAAATCAATAGCCGCTTCAACGTTTACCCTGGTATGAGTTAGTTGATCTTGGAGGGTTTTTATACGACCTGAAAAATCCCCCTGCAATGTGCGCGTTGCTGACCGTGCTAATTGTTTTGTGCCGGCATCGATTAAATCAGCTATAGCCTCAGCTTGTAATAGATCTATCTTACCATTAAGGAACGACCGTTCTGTAAACTCACCAGGTCTTGCTAGGCGCGAATTTAGTGAGAGGACAGTTTCCAGAATTTCATTAAGGATATAGAGCCCGCCATGACCTTGAAGCTCTAGGGTATCTTCCCCAGTAAAAGAATTGGGACCTTGAAAAAAAATCGCTATACCGCTATCGACCACCACCCCATCCACACCAAGGAAATTACAAGAATGAGCATAACGAGGTTTGGGGTCAAACCCCAGAATCTGTTTACTAATACTAAGGGTCTCTGGGCCGGAAACTCTTACAACTCCTATGCCACCCCGAGCCGAACCGGTCGCAATAGCGCAAATAGTATCGTCATCGAAAACAGACATTAGCGTACCTTCCTCGGAATATATCTGTGATCGTCAATGTTTTAGGTGTTCTTGCCAGCCCCATACGCGGCTTCAATCTTCCGAGTTATGTACCATTGTTGAAGAATACCCAGCAACCCGTTGGTTAACCAATACAGAACAAGGCCGGCTGGAAACCACAGAAAAATTACTGTCATCATAATCGGCATTAACTGCATTACACGGGCTTGCATGGGGTCCGCGGGAGCTGGACTAAGTTTGGTTTGCAAAAACATAGTCGCACCCATTAAAAGGGGAAGAATAAAGTAAGGATCGCGCACAGACAGGTCGGTTAGCCAGCCCACAAATGGAGCATGACGCAACTCAACGCTTTCGAGGAGCACCCAGTAAAGCGCGATGAAAACTGGCATTTGGACTAACATCGGTAGGCAACCACCAAAAGGATTTATCTTTTCTTTTTTGTACAAATCCATGGTGGCTTTTTGTAACCCCATGCGGTCATCGCCATACCTTTCTTTTATCTGTTGCATTTTTGGCATCAAGCGGCGCATACCGGCCATGGATTTGTACTGGGTTTCAGACAGTTTATAAAAGAAAGCTTTTACTACAAGAGTTAAAAATATAATAGAAACACCAAAGTTACTCATGAAGGAATCTATTTTAGTGAGTAACCAGTAAATTGGAGCGGCAAGAAACCATAGAAACCCGTAGTCGATGGTTAAGTCCAGATCGGGTGAGATTTCAGCTAAAGAATACTGATCTTTGGGGCCGGCATAAAATTGGACTTTATGGTTTCCTACAGATTGTGGAAGCACTGAAAACGCGCTGCCTGTAAACTCTCCCACGTAGTTATCGCCATCGAGTTTACGAGTAGCGAATCGGTTGTTTTCGCTGGCGTCTGGTATCCATGCAGAAATGAAATAGTGCTGGCTGAACCCGATCCAGCCGCCGGCTCTCTCGATGATTTGACTGCTATCATCGATGTCATCAAAATCTATTTTTATGTAGGGATCGTCTTCTGAGGTGGCAACGAATCCTAAAAAAGTGCGCCCCAGTCCGCCGGCATTGCTTGGGTCATCAAATGGATTACGTTTTAGTTGCCCGTAGGCATTTGCCTGCCAGGGGGAAGACGAGCGGTTGTCTATTAGAAACTCCAAATCAACCAAATAGGTGTCTCTATAAAAAGTGTACCGCTTGGTAACGTCAATCTCAGCCGATGGTGATGTGACGAGATCTATAGATATCGAGCCCTCTCCACTTTGCAATTCGTAAGAATTTGAGGCGGATTGGTAAATAGCGCGCCCTGAATTGTCAATACCATTTTGGCCAATTAAACCACTCTGCGCGATGTAAGTTCTACCCATACTTGACTCAAGTATGACGAAGGGGTCATCTGGTACATTTAACTGTTTGAGGTACTTAGGTAAAGCTAACTCGACAATATCACCACCAATTAAATCAATTACAATCTCAAAGGTGTCGGTTGTTACAGTAATAAGGTCTCTTGTGTTTCCGCCGGTCGTGTTTGAGGCAGAGTTCTCTATATTGGTAACTGCCGAGCCCTCAGGCAAGCTAATTGGCACATCTGGGTCACGTTGGCCATCAGGCTCAGATAGTATAGATGGAACAGCAACTGAAACGTTGTTGTCTACTAGAGGTGGATAGTCGTCTTGCCAAGCAAGCAGCATAAGATAACTTATAACAGCTAGAGAGGTGTATAGTGCGAATTTTGTAAGATCCATATGCTTGCCTAAACATTTTCCTTAGATGTTGGAACTGGGTCGTGTCCACCCTGATGCCAAGGGTGGCATTTACAAATGCGTTTTGCCCCAAGAAGTGACCCCTTTAAGCTGCCGTGTGTTTCAATGGCGTCTTTAGTATAACTAGAGCAGGTAGGGTGGAATCGGCACTGGCCCCCAATAAATGGGCTTAGCGTTAACTGGTATAAAGATATGAATTTAATCAACAGTAGCTTGAGCATTAATAAAGACTCTACTTATTAAGGGTAGTAAACTGCCTACCAACTTTAGCTTGCAAATCGGTCCAAAGCGTATTGATGTTACTTAACAATACTTTACTATCAAGCTCAGAGGCGTTTTTGCGTGCCAAAACAACGACATCTAATCCAGAAAGATTTCTCGCGGTATTTCGAAAAGAGTCTCTAATTTGGCGCTTGATTCGGTTGCGATGGATGGCTTTAGAGACATTTTTTTTTGCTATGACCATGCCCAGTCTCCCGCGCTCAACTTCATTATCTATCGCCAGCATAAGGAAATAGCGGCAGGATATTTTGTACTTGGCATTTTCAAAAACAGCCTTAAAGTCAGAACTAGTTAGAAGCCGAGAATCTTTAGGAAAGCCAAAATCAACCACACACAACCCCAAACAGAAGAGTGATGAACTAGGCGGATAACTTGGCACGGCCCTTAGCTCGTCGCCGCTTAAGGACGAGTCGCCCGCCTTTTGTTGACATTCTTGCTCGAAAGCCGTGAGTGCGCGCTCGTTTCAAAACGCTTGGTTGAAAAGTTCTTTTCATAATGGAAATTCCAATGATATCTTGACGAACGTCAAATAGGTTCAAAAAAGAGGGCGAATTCTAGATGGTTTGCCATGAACTTTCAATGTAAACCCTTTTGTAATTGGCGCGTCAATCATTTTAGACTTCTAACCGACTTGGCTCTCCCTTATCTTAAGTTAACCAAGAGTTAGTAACAAGTTATCCACAATTTATTTATCAACAGCAGAATTAATACTTGCAAAAAAGGGTAAATTTTTGACACGGTGTTTAATAACAAAAAATCTGTAACATATTGAAAAAAAACGCATTAAATGCCGAAGAAAAAACTACTTTTAAATTTGCTATCAGTGGATAACTTTCCCGGCAATAGCTAGAATTGTATTAAGAAAACGTAAATATCAATGGGCACTATAGTGACAGAATCGGATTGGCAATATTGTAACGACCGTTTAAAACGTGAAATCCCAAGTCAGCAGTTTAATACTTGGATTGCTCCCCTTACGGTTGAGATTGAAGGGGGTCTGCTCAGAATTTTAGCGCCTAATCGATTTATACTAGACTGGGTGAGAGGTAAGTTTCTGAACCGTATTGAGGAACTGGTTGCTGAATCCAGCGGTGAAAATATACGAATAAACCTAGAAGTTTCTGATGGTGACGCTTGTGTATCCCGTGAGTTAAATTCAAAGCAGGACCCTTCCAGCGGGTCTGAAACAGAGAGCACTTTAGACAGCTATGCACTTAAGGAAAGTGTCCTCTCAGTAGGAAAGCGCCAAGATAAGTCAGACTTAAAAATAGAAAGAATTGAAAACGATATCGTTATTGAAGGCAAACTTCGACATCGGGGCGCCCTCAACCACGAGAATAACTTTGATAATTTTGTCATTGGTAAGTCTAATCAATTGGCGAGGGCGGCAGCAATCCAGGTTGCGGAAAATCCTGGGCAGGCCTATAACCCCCTATTCATATATGGAGGGGTAGGGCTAGGTAAGACCCACTTAATGCACGCTGTTGGAAACCATCTAGTTGCAAAAAAACCTAATGCCAAAGTGGTTTATCTTCATTCTGAAACCTTTGTTGCGACTATGGTCTCCGCTCTTCAATTGAACGCTATAAATGAATTCAAAAGGTTTTACAGATCAGTAGACGCTCTGTTAATCGATGATATTCAGTTTTTTGCTGGGAAAGAGCGCTCACAAGAGGAATTTTTTCACACTTTTAATGCGTTGTTAGAGGGTGGCCAACAAATAATCTTAACGTGTGATCGCTTTCACAAGGAAATAAACGGCCTTGAAGAACGCTTAAAGTCCAGATTCGCATGGGGCCTTACGGTAGCGGTGGAGCCTCCTGAGCTGGAAACTCGCGCCGCAATCTTAATGAACAAGGCGGAACTTTCTAACGTTACTCTGCCTTATGAAGCGGCGCTCTTTATCGCGCAGAGACTCCGATCTAACGTAAGAGAATTAGAGGGGGCGCTAAAAAGAGTAATTGCTCACTCAAATTTTAAAGGCGAGAAAATCGATCTAGAGCTCATAAAGGATGCTCTCAGAGATCTATTTGCACTCCAAGATAAACTTGTAAGCATTGACAATATTCAACGCTCAGTCGCTGAATATTATAAAATTAAGATGGCAGATATGTTATCTAAAAGGAGAAACAGATCTATTGCGAGACCGCGCCAGGTTGCTATGACTTTGTCTAAGGAGCTCACAAACCACAGTTTACCAGAGATTGGAGACGCCTTTGGGGGACGGGATCATACAACAGTGTTACATGCATGTAAGCAAATAAACAAATTGCGACACACTTCGATAGACATTCAAGAAGATTACAACAACTTGCTTCGCTCACTTTCAAGTTAGCAAATAACTGATTAATATAGGATTTTTGATGCAATTTTCAATTTCAAGAGAGTCTTTTTTGAGGCCGCTTCAAATGGTCAGCGGGGTTGTTGAGAGGCGGCAAACCTTACCAATTCTTTCCAACGTTCTTATGTTTTTGGAAGGAAGTGAGCTTTCACTTACAGGCACTGATCTAGAGGTGGAATTGATAGGCAGAGTTCAGGTCGACAGCGCTAAGCTTGCTGGGGCTATTACGGTGCCGGCGAGAAAGCTGGTGGATATATGCAAATCTCTCCCAGAGGGTTCGTTGATAGAGGTTACGGTCGTGGAAAACAAGGTACTGCTCAAGTCAGGACGCTCAAGGTTCACGCTAGCGGCGTTGGCTGCCGCTGATTTTCCTAAGGTTGATGAGGAGCCGGATTCTTTTTCCATAGAGATAAGGCAGTCCAAGCTTAAGGAGCTACTTGATGCCACTAGTTTTGCTATGGCGCAGCAGGATGTCCGATACTACCTAAATGGCATGCTTTTCGAGGTGGGTGAAAATTATCTTAGAGTGGTTTCTACGGACGGTCATAGATTAGCAATGGAAACCTTTTCTTTAGAAACTTCGATCAAAGAAGTCCAGCAACTCATCCTTCCGCGAAAGGGAATAATTGAGTTAACTCGACTCCTAGCGGAAGAAGGTGGCGATATACGGTTAACCTTCGGTCCGAACCATATTAGAGCGGTGATTCCGGAGACTACATTTACGTCAAAGCTTGTTGATGGAAAATTTCCAGATTACAACCGAGTGCTACCTAAGGGCGGAGATCGCTTGCTAACTAGTGACCGTGAGGTGTTAAGACAAGCGTTTTATAGAGCATCGATTCTATCGAATGAAAAATATCGCGGTGTAAGGATGATATTATCGGAGGGAGAGTTAAAAATTCTTGCCAACAATCCGGAGCAAGAAGAGGCGGAAGAAATAGTTCCTGTTTCTTACGATTCGGAGCCGCTAGAAATGGGCTTTAACGTCAGTTATTTAATTGACGTGCTGTCTACACTCGATAGCGAAAACGTCAAAATAACTCTGTCAGATGCAAATAGCAGCGCGTTAATCGAGGCCGGCGAAGGCTCTGACGCACTGTATGTCGTCATGCCTATGCGGCTATAGGCCGAAAATTTGCTATCCTCGCGCTGATGAGCTTTCTAAAGACGCTCAAAATTAACTCTGTAAGAAATATTGAATATGCTGAGTTCGGTTTAAGCCCAAAAATCAACCTCATTCATGGAATGAACGGCAGCGGTAAAACGTCAATCCTTGAGGGAATTCATTTGCTCGGCATGGGCCGTTCCTTCAGGACTACTAAGAGCGGATTCCTGACTACTGATGGCCAAAATCAATTTTCGATTTATGGAGAAACTGGCGCCGATTCAAAGATCGGCGTCTCTAAGGTTAATCGCCAAAAGCACTTGCTAAAACTAAACTCAAAACGCCAAAAAAACTGGGATTTAGTGGCGCGCGCCCTCCCTATCCAAATTTTGGACTCTAACTCGTTTCTTCTTTTAGAGGGGGGACCTAAGGCGAGGCGAAGGTTTCTGGATTGGGGCGTGTTCCACGTGAAACGAAATTTTGTAGATGACTGGCGCGCGAGCAGGAAGTGTATTGCAAACCGCAATGCGCTTCTTCGACTAGGGAACGTTGATCCAGGACAAATCAGAGCTTGGGATTCAGAGTTGTCCGAGGCAGCTCAAAGAGTCGATTTAGCGCGTAAGGAATATTTCGATTTGTTGGAGCCGGTATTCATGGAGGTCTACAGCTCTCTGTTGGGCGAGGCTTCAATATCTCTGAGCTATTCCCGCGGCTGGCCTGAAGGAGATTCTTTAGACATGGTTTTGAGGGAGTCTAGAGAGAGGGACCTAAGGTATGGGGCGACTCAAAACGGACCGCATCGTGCCGATCTTTTGGTTAAATTGGGCGATCAACCTGCTATAGATTTTCTTTCTAGGGGGCAGCAAAAGGTTTTGGTGAGCGCGCTAAAGGTGGCTCAAGGATTGGTTCATTCAACGGCTATTGGGGATCCATGCATTTATTTGCTAGATGACTTGCCTGCAGAACTAGATCATGAAAATCGTGACAGAATAATTACAAAAATTTGTCAACTTGAGTGTCAGCTCTTTGTGACTAGCGTTGATCGATTGGCGCTCGAGGGTTTTGCGGAAAACTTGTCTGAAACGCGGACGTTTCACGTGGAACGTGGTAGAATAAGAGATTGATTTATAATTAGTTTATCCAAAAAAGATAAGCTGGGTAAAGGATGCTATTTTGTTTTCTCTGGAGCTAATTCATGACAGATAAGTCTAAATCTGATTATAACTCGGACAGCATTAAGGTTTTGAAAGGGCTTGACGCGGTTCGCAAGCGACCTGGAATGTATATAGGGGATACGGATGATGGGACGGGCTTGCACCATATGGTCTTTGAGTTGGTAGACAATTCAATTGACGAGGCCTTAGCGGGATTTTGTGACGAGGTTCAGGTAACTATTCACATAGGAGAGACGATTACTGTTTCCGATAATGGCCGCGGTATACCGACCGAAATGCACAAGGAGGGGGTTTCTGCTGCCGAGGTGATTATGACGGTTCTCCACGCAGGCGGAAAATTTGATGACAATAGCTACAAGGTGTCGGGAGGCCTCCATGGGGTTGGGGTTTCAGTTGTTAACGCATTATCGGAGGAGCTAAAGCTCACAATTCGACGCGATGGCAAGGTCCATGAGCAGGTATATGAGCACGGAGTACCAAAAGCTCCTCTCTCGATAGTCGGAGACACAAATACCACTGGTACTGAGTGCCACTTTAAGCCGTCTGCTGATACGTTTTCTAACGTTGAATTTCATTATGATATTTTGGCCAAAAAATTACGAGAGTTAGCATTTCTTAACGCGGGTGCTGCCATTCGGCTTACTGATGAGCGTTCTGGCAAAGAAGAGTTATACAAATATGAGGGTGGGCTCCGGGCCTTCGTAGATTATCTTAATAAGAACAAGAGCACAGTTAATAAACTATTCCATTTTATTTCTTCGCGAGAGGATGATGGGATTACGGTTGAAGTTGCTCTGCAGTGGAATGACTCATACCAAGAGGCTATTTTTCCTTACACTAATAATATTCCCCAGAGAGATGGAGGAACGCATTTAGCCGGTTTTCGGGGGGCTTTGACCAGAGTTTTAAAAGGGTATATTGATAAAGAGTTGGCAAGTAAAAAAGGGAAAGAGGTTGGCACAACTGGCGATGATGCAAGAGAAGGACTCACTGCCATTATCTCCGTTAAAGTTCCGGACCCTAAATTTTCGTCTCAAACCAAAGACAAATTAGTTTCTTCAGAAGTTAAGGGCGTGGTTGAGCAAGAAATGGCCGCCCACTTCAATGATTTTTTAATGGAAAACCCGCAAGACGCGAAACTTATCGTAAACAAGATGATCGATGCTGCCCGTGCACGTGAGGCAGCCCGAAAAGCGAGGGAAATGACTCGAAGAAAGGGCGCGTTGGATATTGCTGGTCTTCCTGGGAAACTGGCGGATTGCCAGGAAAAAGACCCGGCTTTATCTGAGATCTATATTGTGGAGGGAGACTCCGCTGGTGGTTCTGCGAAGCAGGGGAGGAACCGTAAGAACCAAGCTATATTGCCTCTAAAGGGGAAGATATTAAACGTTGAGAAGGCTAGATTTGACAAGATGTTAAGTTCGGTTGAGATTGGGACGTTAATTAAAGCGCTGGGGTGTGGAATTGGAAGCCAAGAATTTGCACCTGAAAATTTGCGTTATCACAGAATTATCATTATGACCGATGCAGACGTAGACGGATCTCATATTCGAACTCTGCTGCTCACATTTTTCTTTCGGCAGATGCGAGAACTTGTAGAGAGAGGGCATATTTATATTGCGCAGCCGCCGCTTTACAAAATACGCAAGGGAAAGCAGGAACAATATTTGAAAGATGATGGTGAATTAGCTGGCCATCAAACTCAAATCGCCCTTGAGGGAGCTAGCTTACATGTGAATGCCGAGTCGCCTGGGATAAAGGGAGATGCACTGGAGTCGTTAGTCCTTCAATATAATGAAGCCTACTCAATAATTTCTCGGCTTGCCCGGCTTTATCCTCCTGAAATCCTTGAGGCAATGATTTGGACTAAACCTCTAGAGGGGGAGCAGTTTAGGTCTGAACAGCAAATACAGGGTTGGCTTGGGGAGCTGTTTAGCCAACTGGAAACCCTTCATGCTGGAGTGAGTACCAACTACAGTTTTAAGGTCAAAGAAGACCCGGAACGTCACACTTTTTTCCCCGAAACGATCCTTAATCTCCATGGTCTCGAGCGAAGCTATATCTACAGTGCGGACTTTTTTAACTCGGGCGAATATAAATCCTTAACAAGCTTGGGTAGAACGCTTGATGGCTTGATAGAAAAGGGTGCTTTTGTGAAACGCGGGGATCGGTCCGAAGAAATCGAGTCGTTTGCTGAAGCAATTGAATGGCTTACGCGCGACGCTATGAAAGGGCATTATCTACAGAGATATAAAGGCTTAGGGGAAATGAACCCGGATCAGTTATGGGACACTACAATGAATCCTGATACTCGCCGAATGCTCCAAGTTACCATTGAGGATGCTATTGGCGCAGACCAGTTGTTTAATACATTAATGGGCGACCAAGTGGACCCTCGGAGAGAGTTTATCGAAGATAATGCACTGGCTGCGGAAAACCTAGACATCTAACTTTTAACCTATGAGGTGCTCATATTGGATTTGCTATTAAGAATCCACTTAGTAGCAGCACTCAAGTCGTTAAAAATGGGAATAGATTTGCGGAGAGTTCTACACAGGTCAGCCTCAGTATACCTTCCCTTCCCCGTCCTAACCAGAATCGGACGCATTTCAAAAGCTTGTGCCGCCTCCAAGTCTTTCATGCTGTCTCCTATGAAAAATTCCTCTCGCAAGGAAATTTTCAGCTCGGCTTCCGCTCTTCTAAGGAGGCCCGTTTTCGGCTTACGGCAATCGCAACCAGCACCAGGCTCATGTGGGCAGTAAAATATTGCTGAGATAAAGCCACCTGACGCTTCTACTAAACTTAGAAATTTAGTATGTATATTCGCAAGGTCGTACTCACTAAAGTACCCTCTTGCAAGACCAGATTGATTTGTAGCGATTATAACTTCAAAGCCATTGGCAGTAAGGTCTGCGATCGCTTGTATACTGCCTTTAATCGGCTTCCATTCGTTCGGCGACTTTATATATTTCTCTGAATCCTCATTAACGACGCCGTCTCTATCAAGAACAATTACTTTTGTTTTTTTCAAGGTCAAAATATAATATTTTCTATGTATGATCTAGAAACGAAATGTCCGCAGTCTGGAGAAAAAGGTCTCGTAGCTCTCGCAATAAGCATAGTCGGTTTTTGCGTAGCGCAATATTTTCATCCATTACCATAACTGATTCGAAGAATTTATCGACCAACCCCTCAAGTGAAGACAGCGCTAGTAAGGCGCTCGTATAATCCCCATTTTTATAATAAGGCGCCACCTCAACCTTTTTTTCGTGAATCGCAGCATAGAGCGAATGTTCTGGACCCATTTTTAAGAGGTTTTCCTGGCAGCATTCGTTTCTAACGCTGTCTTCGTGCTTACTAAGAAGATTAGCGACACGCTTGTTGGCCGCTGCTAACGCTGTTGATTCTGCCTCTTTCCTGAAATTATCAACTGCTCGTATACGGTTATAAAAATCTAAAGGGCGCTTTGGGTGAACTGCAAGGACAGATTGAAACACTTCTGTCGGGACCTTGCGGTCAAGACACCAAGATCGAAACCTCTCAAGCAAAAATTCAAAAACAAGATTTGCGGTCTCATTCGCTAAGGATATTTCTGAATATGTGGCACAGGCTTCTCTAATTATCTCTAAAATATTCAGATCGAGTTTATTTTCTATAACGATACGAAAAACGCCGATTGCAGCGCGTCGCAGCGCAAATGGATCTTTTGACCCTGTGGGCGGTTGACCTATCCCAAACAACCCGACCATCGTATCTATCTTATCAGCGATAGCTAAAACCAAACCGGTCTCCGTCTCTGGAAGTTTGTCTCCAGAAAATTTTGGCAAATATTGTTCTCGGATAGCCTCACAAACTTCATCTGGCTCTCCATCGTGCTTGGCATAATAGGACCCGACTACACCTTGTAGGTCAGAAAATTCTCTAACCATATCGGTGACTAAATCACATTTACTAAGTAGAGCAGCCTTCTCGCACTGCCCTGTGTTATACCCTAATAGTTTTGCCATTGACTTAGACAATGATGCGACGCGCTGTGATTTTTGAAAAACACTCCCTAGTTTCTCTTGGAAAACCAGCTTCTTCAGAGAGTCTCGGCGAGATTCGAGCGTTTGCATTTTATCTGTATTAAAAAAGAATTGTGCATCAGCAAGCCTAGGCCTGATTACCCGTTCATTTCCCTTGACCACCAAGGCGGGATTCTGAGAAACGATGTTACTGACGGTTATAAATTTTGGTAAGAGATTCCCGGCATGGTCTACTAAGTAAAAACACTTCTGGTGGGACTTCATCGCTAAAATCAATGCTTCTGCAGGAATACTTAAGAACGCGGGATCAAAGTCTCCCAATAATGCTACCGGATACTCAATTAAACTAGTTACCTCGCCTAGTAAATCCTCTTCTATAATAGCAAGGCCGCTCGCCTTCCTTGCCTCCTCCGTCACAAGAGACCGGACCAATTCCTTACGCTTTTCAAAGCTCGGTACAACATGACCTTTTTTCTCTAGCAAGTTCTCATAATCTCTTCCCTTGCCCACTAATAGTCGTTCATTGCAGTGAAAGCGATGTCCCCAGGTTTTGTTACTTGAGCTAATATTATAGATTTGAACATCGACCACTTGGTCACCAAACAACAAAAGAAGCCAATGTATGGGCCTAACAAACTCCTCTCTTGAGTCTCCCCACCGCATTTTTTTTTCTGCTGGTAGAGAGCTTAAAGCTGTTCTAATAATATTAGGAATGAGCTCTATGGTTTCTTGGCCTTTCTTGATCGAATTGAAGGCTAGTTTTTCTATACCTTTCTGTTTTGACTTCAAAAGCTTGCTGACGTCGACGCCGCAGGATTTTGCAAAACCAATTGCAGCCGGAGTCGGATTTCCTGAATCATCAAAAGCAGCGGCTATCGAAGGCCCTATGCGAGAGATCTTCTTATCCGCTTGCGACTCAGATAGCGCTTTAATTAACACAGCAAGCCTTCTAGGAGTGGCGAAAGGCGCCGTTGATTCAAAGCGAAGATCTTCACTTTTTAGTCCTTTCGTTAACAGGTCTTCCAGTGCCAAAGACATTGAATTTAGTGTCCGCGGAGGTAGCTCTTCGGTCCCTACTTCAATTAAAAGGTCTCGATACGACATAGGCTTTACTTCAAATACTCTTTTCTTAATTTTTCTGACGCCAACGGAAACCCTAATTTTTGTCGACTATCTAAGTATGCTTCAGCGACCATTCTTGCTAGCGTTCGGACTCGCAAAATAAACCGCTGTCTTTCTGTTACCGAGATCGCTTTTCTGGCATCTAGCAAGTTGAAATAATGGGAAGCTTTAAGAACTTGCTCATAGGCCGGCAACGCTAAATTTTTGCCAATTAGTTCATTACATTGAGACTCAGCATTATCAAAATACGAAAACAGTAAAGTAATGTCTGCCTCTTCAAAGTTGAACGCGGACATTTCAATTTCATTTTGCTTGAAAACATCACCATACGTCACAACCCCACCAGAATTCTTCGCCCAAATTATGTCATAGATGCTGTCTACTCCCTGCAGATACATAGCTATTCTTTCAATACCATAAGTAATCTCCCCGCTGACGGGGTGACACTCGAGCCCTCCAGCTTGCTGGAAATAAGTGAACTGCGTAACTTCCATCCCGTTTAGCCATACCTCCCAACCCAGGCCCCATGCTCCCAGAGTCGGTGACTCCCAATTATCCTCGACAAAGCGTATGTCATGAATGGACATGTCTATACCCAAAGTCGCAAGAGAGTCTAAATAAAGGTCCTGAATATTTTTTGGGGACGGTTTCAGCAACACTTGAAATTGGTAATAGTGCTGCAATCTGTTGGGGTTTTCCCCATAACGACCGTCAGTCGGCCGACGACATGGTTGTACGTAGGCGGTATTCCAACTTTCTGGCCCAATAGCCCGAAGAAAAGTGGCGGGATGGAACGTTCCTGCTCCAACCTCGATGTCTAGTGGCTGCAGGACCACGCACCCTTTTTTTGCCCAATATTCTTGTAGTGCAAAGATTAAGCCTTGAAATGTATCTAAATCGTAGTTGTTATTCACAGACAGTTTTTATGGGTTGGTTATGCGAAAAAAGAGTCGCAATTATCCTCCATTATTTGACACTTATCTATAGCATACAAATATCTTGCACATAACGTCCGCGCAAAAGTTTGATCTTAAAATTGCTAATTCCCTAAGTAACACTAAAATAGGAGACAGTAAAAATACGTATAGGTTAGATATTATCAAATCGCTAAAGTTCTTCTTATTCAAGATGTTTCTATGGATCAGCGCTTACCTTCCGTTATCTTTTTTGCAAGTTGTCGCAAAATTTTGGGGTGCCGTCCTCTATTGGTTGCCAACTAGGGCGAAAAGGAGAACCAGAAAGAATCTATCTGTTTGTTTTCCGACCAAATCTAAAAAACAAATTAATCAGCTAACCCATGAAAGTTTAAATCATACCGCAGCTACTGCCCTTGAGTTAGGCAAATCATGGATTCTTCCCATAGCCGAAACTTTAAAGATGGTAGTTGATAGCGAGGGAGAGTCTATTTTTCGTGATGCCGTTAATTCTGACGATGGTGTTATTTTGCTAGCGCCTCATTTAGGCAACTGGGAAGTTCTTGGATTCTATTTATGTGCCGACATCGAATCGACTTGGCTTTATCAGCCACCCAAATTAAAGCAGCTAGATCACTTAATAACCCGCACTAGATCGCGCAGTGGGATATCTATGTCTCCAACAAATAATTTAGGCGTATCAAAGGTCTTCAAGGCATTGAAACGGGGCGAAGTAGTCGGAGTCCTGCCCGACCAGGTCCCTTCGAGAGAAGGCGGCAAGTTCGCACCTTTTTATAAACAACCAGCACTTACAATGACTTTAATAAGTAAGTTGGTTCAAAAAACCGGGGCTAAGGTCTTTTGTGGGTTCGCAAAACGCTTGCCCGAGGCGAAAGGTTATAAAATCATTGTGGAAGAGGCGGCGTTAGGGGTTTATAAAGATAATTTGGATGAATCACTTGTCGCGTTAAATGCGACAATTGAAAGTAGTATTAACAAGGCAGTTGAACAGTATCAGTGGGAATACACGCGCTTTCGTAAAACCCCGGACGGCACTAAGTTCTACTAGCTTTACTGAGGGGCTTAATCATTAACGCCGCCAGAACATGGGCGTAAACAACACCAGCAAGGTAAAAATCTCTAAACGCCCAAGAAGCATGGCGATACACAGAATCCACTTGGCTGTACTAGGCAAATGCTCATAAGTCTCTGAAACATTTGCTAGTCCTGGACCCAAATTGTTGATACAAGCGCCAACAGCACTAAACGCGGTAATGATGTCCAGGCCTGTGGCTAATAAAGCGAGAAGCATCAACATAAATGCCATTACATATACAGCAAAAAATCCCCAAACAGATTCAATAACGCGGTCTGGCACAGGATTTCGACCAAGCTTCACTGGGATAACGGCCTTTGGATGGATCAATCGTTGGACCTCTCGAAAGCCTTGCTTAAATATCAACAAAATTCTAATGACTTTCATCCCGCCTCCGGTTGACCCGGCGCAAGCACCAATAATTGCTGCGTATAAAAGGAGATAAGGAAGAAAAAGAGGCCACGAATTGAAGTCGGCGGTTGTGAAGCCAGTGGTTGTAGCAAATGAAACGACTTGGAAAACACCCTTCCTAAAAGCATCAAAGGCGCCATCGTAAATTTGGGACATGTATAAAATACTAACGGTTACTATCGACACCAGGATTAGAATGAACGCGTAAAACAGAAACTCAGGGTCGTTTAGATAGTGACGAAAGGAACGCCTTTGCCAGGATGTAAAATGTAAAGCAAAATTGATCCCTGCGACAAACATAAAAACAATAGCAACAATATCGATCACTGAGTTGTCGAAATAAGCCATGCTTGCATCGTGAGTTGAAAATCCTCCAATAGCTATAGTCGCAAAGCTATGGCCGATTGCGTCGAATAAATTCATCCCAGCAAGCCAATAAGAAAGCGCGCAGATTATTGTTAGAGTTAAATAGAGATACCAGAGCGCTTTCGCTGTTTCTGCAAGCCGAGGTAGTAGCTTATTGTCCTTAACTGGACCGGGGCTTTCTGCTCTGTAAAGTTGCATCCCTCCTATACCAAGCATCGGTAATAGCGATATCGCTAAGACGATGATCCCCATGCCACCAAGCCATTGCAATTGTTGACGGTAGAATAATATGGACTTTGGCAATTGATCTAATCCAGAAATTACGGTAGCCCCGGTGGTGGTTAGACCGGACAATGATTCAAATACCGCGTCAGTTATCGACAGATCCAAAGCAGGAGAGAATAAAAAAGGCAAACATCCAGCAATACCTAGGGCGCTCCAAAATAAAGTCACTATTAAGAAGCCATCCCGCGTTCCAAGTTCTTTCTTGTTACTTGTCGCGGAAAAAAATAATACTGAGCCTAGACTAAAAATAATAAACATCGAGCTCAAAAAATCTTGATACATACCGTCATCATAAATTAGGGAAACAATTATAGGCGGCAAATTAGCTAGTAGGCTAAACAGCATTAAAAGGCTGCCAAGAACTTTTAGAATAATAGATGCATGCATTTAATTTTACTTAGAAAAAACTGAAGCCTACTTGGAATAATCGTTCTACTTTAGGGATCATTCTTCTATCGACAAGAAATAAAATAACATGATCATCGGGTTCTACCACTGTGGCGTCATGGGCGATCAATACTTTATCGTTTCTAACGATAGCGCCAATCGTCGCGCCCTCGGGGAGGTCAATATCCTCGATAGGCTTACCAACAACTCTGGAGGACGCTTGGTCGCCGTGCGCAATAGCTTCCATTGCCTCTGCGGCCCCTCTTCTCAAAGAGTGGACCTTCACAACATCGGCTCGCCTCACGTGTGTTAAAAGGCTACCAATTGTCGCTTGCTGAGGTGAGATGGCTATGTCTATTTCTCCCCCTTGAACTAAATCCACATAGGCTGGATTGTTTATTATTGTCATTACCTTTTTTGCACCCAGTCTCTTTGCTAGAAGCGACGACATTATGTTAGCTTCATCGTCGTTCGTTAGTGCTAAAAAAACGTCTGTATCCTCTATATTCTCTTCTAGTAAGAGTTCTTGATTGGATGCCTCGCCATTTAAAATGATGGCTCTATCTAGATGTTCTGACAAATATGCGCATCTTTCAGGGTTATGCTCAATGATTTTCAGCTGGTAACGGTCTTCAATCGATTCCGCTAAGCGCAAACCTATATTTCCCCCGCCAGCAATAATTAATCTTTTGTAAGGCTTATCTAGGCGCCGCAATTCTCCCATACAACTTCTTATGTTTTCTTGAGCTGCGACGAAGAAAACTTCATCATCGGCTTCGATAACAGTCGAACCTTCTGGAATGATCGGTCTGTCTTTTCTAAAAATTGCTGCGACGCGTGTTTCGATGTTTGGCATATGATCCCTTAGCAAACGAATTTCTTGACCAACTAAAGGACCGCCATAAAAAGCCTTTACCGCTACTAACTGAACTTTGCCTTCTGCGAAATCTAGGACTTGTAGAGAGCCCGGAAGATCGATGAGTCTTGTCATATAATCTGAGACAATTAGTTCCGGACTTATCACATCGTCCACTGTGATGCCATGCTTACCAAACAGTTTGTCATTTACAAGATACGAAGATGATCTTATCCTGCAAATCTTTTTAGGGGTCTTAAACATCGAATAAGCGACGCGACATGCAACCATATTTATTTCGTCGTTTTCAGTAACGGCGATGATCATATCCGCGTCCTCGCCTCCCGCGCGTGCTAGAACGTCGGGATGAGATGCTTGGCCAACTATCGTACCCACGTCAATTTGGTCTTTAAGCTCGCGTAGTTTTTCATTATTGGAATCGACGATAGTTATGTCATTTGACTCGTTGGCTAGCGTCTCTGCTAAGGAACAGCCAATTTGGTTCGCGCCGAGGATAATTATTTTCATTAGGCCTACGTCATCAACAATAAATGGTATATCAACTTTTACGAAGCAAGGAGTAAAAAAAGCCATCTGGCCCATCGCTCATTCCAGTGAGCAGTTGTCTGCCGTAATCGCATTCTACCCCCCAATCGGCCGGAATGCCCTCATATTTAGCGTTATTAGTAGATTCCAAGAACCGTTTTATTTGGAGGCTATTTTCCCGCGGGAGTATCGAGCAAGTCGTATAAAGTAAGAGCCCATTTTCTCTCAAACAAGTCCATAAAGAGTTTAAAAGTTGACTTTGAATTATTTCAAGCGACGAAACCTCATCTGGGGTTCTCACGATTTTTATATCTGGGTGCCGCCTAATTACCCCCGTTGCAGAGCAAGGAGCGTCTATGAGAATTCTGTCGAAGAGCTGACCATCCCACCACTCATCTGGCTTTCTTGCATCTCCGGCTATCAGAGTGCTATTTAAGCGTAGACGGTCAAGATTTTCGGCAACTCTTTGGAGCCTGGAAGAAGAGAGGTCGAGTGAAAGCACTTTAGTGAGTGAGTACTCACTTTCTAGAATGGCGCAAGTTTTGCCCCCTGGCGCAGCACAGGCATCCAAAACTGATTGATGGTGGCTTAATCGTAAAATGCCAGGGACCAATTGGGATGCTTCATCTTGTATACTTACCCAGCCTTCTTGAAGACCTGGAATTTCTTCAGCTGGCAGCGGCTTTTTAAGATAAATTGCCGAGTGCGCTAGCTTGCCGGGTATCGCCTCTATTTTGCTCTTTAACAACATTGTGAGCACATCTCTCCGAGATTTCTCTTTAAGGTTTACTCGCAGCGTTAGGGGCGGTCTATAGTTACTGTGGTTTAGGATTTCTTCCCACTGTAATGGCCAGGCCGAAGTTACCTCCTTTTTAAGCCATCC
>JAQWOJ010000078.1 GCA_029245905.1 Gammaproteobacteria bacterium | reverse complement strand
GAGATGGCATGATGAAAGGATGTAATGTGAAAGCCACGATTGAGCTCGCTAACCAAGTTCAGATTCCGGTTATTGCGTCCGGTGGCATAGCTAAACTTGATGATATTGTTGATTTGAAAAGTGCAGCAAAAACTGATGCCGGTTCAGGAATAATTGGTGTTATTACGGGGCGCGCAATTTATGAGGGAGCTTTGGATTTACGTGAAGCCCAAAAATATTGCGATGTCGAGGACAGCATAGATGACTTTGGCTAAAAGGATTATTCCATGCCTTGACTGCGACAGGGGGAGGGTCGTTAAAGGTGTCAAATTTATTGATATCCGAGATGCTGGAGATCCTATCGAGATTTCTAAAAAATACTGTGACGCTGGGGCTGATGAAATTACATTTCTTGATATAACCGCTAGTCATGAAGATCGAAATACAACTGTTGAAACTGTGCGTGGAATTGCCGGGCAAGTATTTATTCCTCTCACCGTAGGAGGGGGTATAAGAGCCTTAGAGGATATCCGTATAATGCTAAATGCTGGTGCGGATAAAGTTGCTATAAATACGGCTGCGGTAAAAGATCCGGACTTAGTGCGCCAGGCAGCGGAGCGCTTTGGTTCTCAATGCATTGTCGTAGCCGTTGACGCGAAACAGGTCTCCCCTGACAAAGGAAAGTTAAAGTGGGAAATTTTTACCCATGGAGGTCGAAATCCTACTGGTCTTGATGCTGTTCGGTGGGTCGAGCAGATGGTTGCTTGTGGAGCTGGAGAAATATTATTAACGAGTATGGATAGAGATGGAACCAAGCAAGGGTTTGACTTGCCATTGAATAGAGCGGTTAGCCAAGCGGTTCAAGTTCCGATAATCGCTTCTGGTGGAGTAGGGACTCTTGAACATCTTGTGGAAGGTGTATTAGACGGTGAAGCTGATGCGGTTTTAGCGGCTTCAATTTTCCATTTTGGCGATCACACTATCGAAGAAGCTAAAGCTTATATGTCCTCGCGGGGAATTGAAGTAAGGCGTGCCCCATGAATCTTCAAATGCAGACAGATTCTTAGCGATGGCTTTATCCAAAGTTCAAGTTCAGTTTGCCTAACTCGAGGAACAGAATCGTTTTTGTCTAGGGTTTGTTAGGAGAAAGGGTATTTATCCCTTTTAAAACGTTAAGTGCTTCGTTTAAAGGATAGTCAGTCACCAAAACCTCCTCTGCGGAAAGCAGCGCGTTGGTCATCTCATCTTCTGCCTCATTTATGCCGTTGGCGTTATCGAGACGATTAGGTAAATTCGATTCGCTGATTTGAGTAACGTTCCTTGAGCGCTTAGTGACGAACGCGTTTTCAACAAGAATATCCGGCTCTATACCTTGGGCTTGAATAGATCTCCCGCTTGGTGTGAAGTAGAGGGAGGTGGTTAGTTTGATCGCGCGTTGTTCGGCCAAGGACATTACAGTTTGGACCGATCCTTTCCCAAAACTTCGCGTACCCATAATAATTGCTCTACCCTGATCTTGGAGGGCTCCGGCAACAATTTCAGATGCTGAAGCGGATCCGTTGTTTATCAAGACAACCATAGGAACGTCCTCGTCAACTGTATCGCTTGTCGCCATAAATTCCATATTGTTTCCTTCGATTCTGCCTTCGGTATAAACAATACGACCCTGATTTACAAATGCATCAACGACATCTACTGATGCTTGTAAGATGCCCCCAGGATTGTTTCGAAGGTCCATTACTATACCTTTTATATCTTCGCTATCTGAATAGATGTCTTCCAATTCTTCTTTTAATTCATTCGCAGTGTTGACACGAAATTGTGAAATTCGTAAGTAAACATAGCCAGGCTCGAGGACACGACTGCGCACGCTTGTAATTGCTATTACTTCTCGCGTGATGGTGAGGTCAAATGGATCCTGACCTTCTCGCGCAACAGTTACGGTTACGGAAGTTCCGGGCTCTCCCCGCATAAGTGTTGCCGCTTCCTCGGGCAATATCTGTTGGGTCGGGGTATTATTTATCTGAATAATTAAATCCCCCGATTCAATTCCGGCCTTATCTGCAGGAGTTCCATCGATCGGACTAATGACCTTTATATAACCATTCTCTCTACCTACTTCTATTCCCAGACCGCCAAATTCACCGGTTGTAGTTTCTTGCAAAGCATCATAGTCGTTTTCAATAACATATGCTGAATGGGGGTCGAGGCCTGAAAGCATGCCCTTGATTGCATTCTCTAAAAGAGTCTTGTCATCTACTTCTTCAACGTAGGACATGCGAATTCTATCTAATGCCTCGGTAAAAATTCTGACCTCCTCAAGAGGTAGAGGAAGCACAGTTCTCTGATTTTCTTGGGCGCCGACTTCGGGAAAGCAGAGAAAAATACTTAGCAAAGCGAAAGAACTAAGGCGACGGTTAGTCGCGTTAATAATGAAAATCATGATGGTCCCTTTACTATTTCATTAAGTTTAGATCGCTATCGATTTTAATCTCAGATCACAAAAAAATTGTTATATTCATATGAGTTGAGAAGTTCGAGATTGATCCTTGATGTTATTTTGACTGTTGATATGATTGTTTTCTTAATAGTATACGTTGGCTAAAGTTCTTTCTACATTTTGTGGGTGGTGCTTTATGTCGGGTTAGGTTATCAATGTCGTGCCTGTCATTTCACTGGGAATTGGAATTTTCATCAGCGTAAGGATTGTTGGAGCAATATCACACAGTCTCCCTTTGTCAGCTAATTTTGTCCCTTGTTCTCCCACGTAAACCAGAGGTACTGGACCATTGGTATGCGAGGTTAACGGTTGGTTTGTTTCCGAATCTAACATTTTCTCCACATTTCCATGATCCGCAGTCACTAAAAGGTGGCCTTTAATTTTCTTTACCGCGGCGACTACTCTTCCTAAGCACTTATCCACGGCTTCTACCGCCTTGACTGAGGCCTCGAAATTTCCTGTATGCCCAACCATATCCCCGTTTGCATAGTTGCAAATGATTGCATCGTATTGCTCAGAGCTAATCGCTTCAATGAGCTTGTCAGTGAGTTCAAAGGCGGACATTTCTGGTTTTAGATCGTATGTTTTGACATCGGGTGACGGAATTAAAGTCCGGTCCTCATTCTTAAATGGCTCCTCCCGACCTCCGTTAAAAAAGAAAGTAACGTGGGCGTATTTTTCGGTCTCCGCTATTCGGAGTTGCGTTTTTCCTAGGCTAGCTAGGTAAGCCCCCAGCACGTTATTTAGTTCTTTTTGGGGGTACGCACAAGCTGCATCAATATCAGTCGCATACTCGGTCAGGGTAACGAATTCTCCTAGACTTGGACTAATAGCACGGTTAAAGCCATTGAAGTTCTTATCTACAAAGGCTCGAGATATTTCTCTGGCTCTGTCCGCTCTGAAATTCATAAAGATCACGACGTCGTTATCATCCACGGTAGCCGAACTAGATTCAGTGCCAATCAAAGTTGGCTTAACAAATTCGTCGTCTTCCCCTCGGTCATAGGCAGCGATTACTCCTTCACTAATACTGTTATATTGATGTTCTGCGTTAGCTTGTGTAAGCATTTCATAAGCTGCTTGGATTCGATCCCAACGATTATCTCTGTCCATTGCATAAAATCTTCCGCAGATCGACGCAATTCTTCCCTTGCCAGATTTAATGAGCTTAGTCTCGGCGCGGGCCAGCGATTTAAGCGCGCTGCGCGGTGGAGTGTCTCTTCCGTCAAGGAAGGCGTGCAAAAATAATCTATCTATACCTCGGTTAAGAGCAAGGTCTAGCATCGCAAGTATGTGATCTTCGTGACTGTGAATTCCACCTGGAGACATCAACCCGATGACATGCAATTTAGTTTTTGCGCTTATCGCTTTATCAACAGACTCGGTGAGAACACGGTTTGAAAAAAACCCACCCTCTTTTATATCTTTGTCTATTCTCGTTAAGTTCTGATATACCACTCTACCAGAGCCTAAGTTCATATGGCCGACCTCAGAGTTGCCCATTTGCCCAGCAGGCAGTCCCACTGATTCTCCTGAAGTATCAATTAAACTTCTCGTATGCTTCGACCAAAGTTTATCCCAATGAGGGCTATCAGCAGCGCTGATAGCATTATTTTCGGTTTCTTCCCGGTGGCCCCATCCATCTAAGATTAATAAAACAGAGGTATTTTTACCAACCATTAAGTTTTTACCTTCTGAAAATCTGCTCTGCCAAATATTTTGAGCGAATATTTTGAATAAAATTATTATCCTTTAATCTTGATTCGATAGCCAATTTACAGAATTATTGGCCTAGTTTAGTTCTTCTTTACCTTGCCCCAGGCGTGTATACTTCTGACTTTTTTACGGTATCAGAAGAGCAACAGTGGGGCAGCAAATCTGGGTAAGCCTTGCATACTCTTACTCAGCGGTTTGGTGAGCAGAATTTATGGCACAGTTTGTAGAATTTATTGGAAACCACCCTGTTTTATCGGCTATGTGGGTGGTGAGCGTTGTGGCCATAATTCTTTACCAAAAGAAGAATTCAGCTAGTGGTGTCATTCCGCAAAAGGCGATAATGCTCATTAATCGTGAGGGCGCTATAGTAGTCGATGTGCGTGAAAAAAAGGAATTTGATGCCGGACACGTGGTTGATTCGATCAATATTCCTTCCGCGAAACTAAAGCAGAGAATAACCGAATTGAAGAAGTATGCTCAGAAGCCCATAATAGTCGTATGCAAGCTTGGCCAGCATTCAGGAGAAGCTGCTAAGGTCATACAGGAAGCAGGGCATGAAGATGTATTTAAGCTGTCTGGCGGTATAACCGAATGGAGAGCACAATCTCTTCCACTGGTACAATAATAGTCGATGTATATCAGGGATCATTAGAATTTTAACTTAACAGGAATTAATATGGCCGAAGAAGAAAACGTACCACAACCAGCCGCTACCGGAGAATCGCAGCGAACTGAAGGACCGCAGTTTGCCTTACAACGCATCTACTTAAAGGATTCGTCTTTTGAATCGCCAAGGAGTCCGACTGTTTTTCAGGGGCAGTGGGCCCCAAAAATTAACTTCGACATTAAAAGCCGAAGTGAAAAAGTGCAAGACGATGTTTATGAGGTCGTTTTGGTTCTCACGGCGGAGGCACAGATGGAGGAGCAAGCAGCTTTTTTAGTTGAAGTGCATCAAGCCGGTATTTTTGCGGCGAAGGATTTCGAGGAATTGCAGCTAGAGCAGCTACTCGCTACTGTATGCCCGAATATTCTATTTCCTTACGCGCGAGAGGCTATTGATTCATTAGTCGTAAAGGGCAGCTTTCCAGCACTAGCACTCGCTCCAGTTAATTTCGACGCTCTGTACAAACAGCAAAAAGACGCAATGGCTCAACAGCCTGCTGCTGGCAACGGGACTGGAGCGAACGAGAATTAATTTATACTGCGTTAACGAAATCCTGCTTACGCCAGGCTTCGTATAACGTTATGGCGACTGCGTTGGAGAGGTTTAGACTCCTGCTGGTCGGCAACATAGGTATTCTGAAGAGATTATTTATTCCAAGCTCTTCACGGACAGAGTCGGAAAGGCCTCTGGTCTCTGGACCAAAAATTAAAAAATCTTCTTTGTGGAACTCTATGCGTGTAAATGATTTCTTGGCTTTGGTGCTCATGCCGAACAATCTCCGGTCCCCCACCGACTGTTTAAATTCTTCCCATCCTTCATGGACTCTCATTCCAGCGTATTCATGATAATCTAAACCTGCTCTTCGTAATCTCTTGTCTTCAAGGGAAAATAGAAACGGCTTTATCAAATGTAATGTCGCCCCAGTATTTGCAGCCAATCGGATGATATTACCAGTGTTTTGAGGTATTTCTGGTTCAAAAAGAACAATATTTATCACGACTTGGTCATCTTATGTTGATTTCCCTGCACAACTAGTTAAATTCATTGCGCTTCATCACTTTGTTGGGTTTTTGAGTGGTGGTTTCCACATTCTTTGATTTTCCTAGTTAAAGTGTTGCGGCCCCAACCTAGGAGATTGGCTGCATCCCTTCTTCGCCCAGAAGTATGTGCTAACGCAGTATCGATTAAGGTACTTTCAAATAAAGGTGTAGCCTCATCTAAAATGCTTGTGTTTCCTGAGCTTAATTGTTGATCTGCCCAGGCTCGAAGCGCCTTAGTCCAGTTTTCGACTTGGTCAACCTCAACGCTTTGTTCTGAAAATTCCGGGGGAAGGTCATTTATATATACTTCCCGACTCGAAGCCATGACTGTAATCCAGCGACAAAAGTTTTCAAGCTGCCTGACATTGCCAGGCCATTTTAGCCCAATTAAGAATTTCTCCGTTTCGGGACGCAGGTTTTTAGGTTCGACGTCCAATTCTTCTGCAGCAGTTTTAAGGAAATGATTCACTAGTTTAGGAATATCTTCTCGTCTGTCTCTTAGTCGTGGAATGTGTATTCGAATGACATTAAGCCTATGGAATAAATCCTCGCGAAATAAGTGTTGCGAAACTAGGCTTTCTAAGTTTTGATGTGTTGCTGCAATGATTCGCACATCAACTTTTATTGAGATGTGACCCCCGACACGGTAAAACTCGCCGTCGGACAAGACTCGAAGCAGTCTGGTCTGGGTATCGGATGGCATGTCGCCTATTTCATCAAGGAACAGGGTACCCCCATCAGCTTGTTCGAAACGACCCGTACGCTGTTGGGTTGCGCCGGTAAATGCCCCCTTCTCGTGGCCGAACAGTTCTGACTCTATAAGTTCTCTCGGGATTGCAGCGACGTTTAAAGGAACAAATTCTTTATCTTTTCGAGGACTGTGCTTATGTAATGCGTGAGCTACTAGCTCTTTTCCTGTTCCAGACTCACCATTTATTAGCACCGAGATATTGCTGTTGGACAATCTTCCGATAGCCCTAAATACCTCTTGCATCGCCGGAGCCTCGCCTATGATTTCAGGAGAAGCTTCTAAAATTTTTTCTGCCTTATCGTTGCCTCTTTCTCGACCATGGTCCAGTGCTCTTTTTGTCATTGCGACAGCGTCTTCAATATCAAAGGGCTTTGGTAAATACTCAAAAGCGCCTCGATTATATGACGCAACAGCACTGTCCAGATCCGAATGGGCGGTCATTATAATGACAGGAACACTGGGGTGTGACTCTTGTATAGTCGAGAGTAAATCTAAACCGCTGATGCCAGGCATGCGAATGTCACTAATAATTGCATCGGGCAATTCATTTTCCAGTCGGTGCAGTAGATCATCGCCATTTTCAAATGTTTTGGTGTTTAATCCAGATTTACTCAAAGATTTCTCTAACACCCACCTAATAGATCGATCATCGTCTAGTATCCAAACTGAGTTGTGTGTGTTCATTTATTACTTGCCTTCTGATTGCTTTGGTTTTAATTAATTTTGGTTTGAATTTTCTTGCCAATTGGCAATAAAACCTTAAAGTTGGTGCTCCCTGGCTCACTCTGGCATTCGATCATCCCA
The DNA here is from genome assembly GCA_029245905.1 of Gammaproteobacteria bacterium. Lineage (GTDB taxonomy): Bacteria > Pseudomonadota > Gammaproteobacteria > Pseudomonadales > Pseudohongiellaceae > UBA9145. The sequence continues at coordinate 44,010 of JAQWOJ010000078.1, read as the reverse complement.
TTATGTTGGTTGATAATCCGATGCGTAATTGGTAAGCCAAGACCACTACCATTTGCGCGTCCACTGATCATTGGGAAAAAAATAGTTTCTAACATGTCAGATGGAATTCCGGGTCCGTTATCGATTACCTCAATACTTGCTGCGAGCCGATAAAATCTGACCCCTATAGTCACGTTTCTTGATATACGGGTACGCAAAATAATTTGACCCAGTTCGTGATCAACGTTAGGGCTATTTAAAGATTGCATTGCATTACGGACAATATTGAGCATTGCTTGAATCATTTGCTCAGAGTCTCCGACCACAAAAGGGATGCTGGGGTCATAATCAAAAGTTAGTTTGATTCCTTCGCCATTGATTTCAGCATTAACTAAATTGCGAACTCGCTCGAGAACTTCGTGAATGTTGATTTCTTTGAGTTCTAAAGGCTTTCTTGAGCCGATAAGTTTATCAACAAGGTTATGTAATCGATCTGCTTCTTCGATAATGACCTTTGTATAGTCAACTAGTTCACTACCGGAAACCTCTTGTGCTAGAAGTTGGGCTGCTCCCCTGATACCCCCCAGTGGATTTTTGATCTCATGGGCTAATCCACGAACCAGCTCTCTTGTTGTTGTATGGGCAGAATGCAGGGACTCTTCTCTGCTTATCCTTTGCGAGTGTTCAGCTGAATTTAACTCTATAAGTGCCTGAACCTTCCCATCATGTTCGAAAGGGCTAATGGTGTAATCTACAAAAATCGCTTTATTATGAATTATTTTTAACTCAGCCTTACGCTTAGTAAAGCTATTATTCTTAACCATCGCTGTTTGTATTTCACCGATATCCTTGTCCGCGTTAATTAATACATCACCTATGAAAACGTCATGAACTTTTCGATCGCTTATTTCCAAAAGCGCTTGAGCCGCGGCATTTATATAAATAAATCGCAATTCACTATCCAGAAAAACCACACCGGTTTTTAGATTATCTAGGAGCTGCTTATGTAAACTTTCTAAAATCACGGATTCTTACAACAAATTGTTAGACTTTATTCAGATAGGGCATTTGTTTTGTTGGGACATCTTTGGACATGCAATAAGCAAACCAACTAAATTGATAAACGCTGCTGACACAAATGACTCTTATTCGGGGCGTACACGGTTGTTAGATTAGCAAGCGCGAGCAATAAATGGGCGTATGCACTATCATAGTGCATTATGGGTGGATAGTATAGGCTGCTGTCGAGAATAGAAAAGCCCGGACATAGTCCGGGCTTAAAAAGAAAGCTATTTTTAGATTATTTCATGCCTTCTTTAGTTGTCTTAATGATTGCTGCGGCTACCTTGTATGGGTCGGCATTGGACGCTGTTCGCCGATCCTCTAGCCGCCCCTTCCAGCCGTCGTCTACAGTCCCTACCGGTATACGTATCGAAGCCCCCCGATCAGAAACCCCGTAGCTAAACATGTCGATTGACTGTGTTTCATGCTCGCCAGTCAAGCGTTGGTCGTTATCTGCTCCGTATACGCTGATATGCCGTTCTATATTTTTCCCAAATTCTTCACAGATCTTAGTAAACAGATCCTTATCGCCAGATTCGCGCATTGGGCCATTAGAGAAGTTTGCGTGCATTCCTGACCCGTTCCAGTCGAGCTCCTTACCAAGGGGTTTAGGCTCCCAATTTATAGCATAACCATATCGCTCTGCGGTGCGCTCCAGAAGATATCTGGCGACCCATGTCTCGTCGCCGGCACGCTGAGCCCCTTTTGCGAAAACCTGAAATTCCCATTGGCCCGCAGCTACTTCAGCATTTATGCCTTCCACGTTAATCCCTGCTTCGAGGCACAGATCTAGGTGATCCTCTATACAGTCCCGACCATACGCGTTATTTGCTCCTACTGAACAGTAATAAGGTCCTTGCGGGCGTGGGTATCCGCCAGGTGGGAAGCCAGGTGGGAGATTAGTTGTTGTATCCCAAAGGAAATATTCTTGCTCAAAACCGAACCAGAAATCATCGTCATCATCCTCAATCGTAGCTCGACCATTTGATTCATGCGGTGAACCGTCGGCGTTAAGAACTTCAGTCATTACCAAGTAGGCGTTGGCGCGATCTGGGTCTGGGAAAATTGCTACAGGCTTTAGCAAACAATCTGAGTCGTCCCCTGTTGCCTGTAAAGTAGAGGACCCATCAAATGACCACATCGGGCATTCTTCCAACGTCCCCCCGAAGTCCGATTTAACTTGTGTTTTACTGCGCAGGCTTTGAGTTGGTTTATAGCCATCAAGCCAAATATATTCCAATTTTGATTTCATTTCCTACCTGTCTCCTAATCGATGCTGACTACTTAAGTTCTCGAACTCGTTATTTTTAGAGCGCCTTACGGACAAAGCCAAACCTAAACGCACAAAATCAGCACTTTCGCTTAACTTTGACGTTTAATCTGTCCCGCAATTTACTTTCCATTACTTGCCTAACGTACAGTAAGAGGAGCAAAATATGTGCCAGTACGCCCGTCTCTTCAAGGCCCGGAATTACGCGTCAGCCGCGATTAACTGAGCTGTAACTGCCCTATATTGGCGCGTTAATGGCGTATATTGCACAATATAAGTGCAAATAATTAATGAAGATGTAAGCTACACCATGAAGGCGGTCTCAAACAGGTTGAATAAACTAAATAGAAGCTGCCTTAAATCAGCTAAATAACTTATATGTTATACCTCGTTAAATTATCCCCAGAAATTACGATCAGAAGCCGTGTAGTTCGCCGAAAATATACTCGTCAGCTAAGTAAAAACCTAAATAAAGTTCTTAGAGAGCATGACTCTTTCGTGCAGATTAGAAGGGAATGGGATGTCATCGAAGTCGACAGTTCTCTTTTGAAATTAAATGAGATTGCAAAATTTGACAGTCGGCTGCGGTGTATACCGGGCGTCGGTCGTATTCATAAAGTCAGAAAATATCCCATACCACCAATGGAGGATATGTTTCACCATGCGCGAGACGCTTATAATAAAGTTCTAAAAGGGAAAACATTTGCGGTGCGCTGCAGGAGGATGGGAGAACATTCATTTACTTCAGTTGAAGTTGAGCGTTATGTTGGAGAGAGGATAAGGGTTGAATGTGAAACAGCTGGAGTGAAGCTAAAAAATCCGGACGTGACAGTTTTATTAGAAATCCGTAATGGTTTTTTTTATGTGGTTACTCAAAAATTTTTTGGATTGGGCGGTTTTCCTCTAGGATGCCAGGATTCTGTGATATCACTGATCTCTGGAGGATTTGATTCTTCAGTTTCAAGTTATCTTTCAATAAAAAGAGGGCTTTTAGCTCATTACTGTTTCTTTAATCTTGGCGGTAAAGAACATGAGCTGGCAGTTAAAGAAATCGCTTTATTTTTGTGGTTGAAGTTTCACAGTTCCCATCGCGTCAAATTTGTTTCTGTGAGCTTTGAGTCAGTCCTGGAAGAAATATTAAGACAGGTCGAGAGCTCGTATGTGTCTGTTATCTTGAAGCGAATGATGTTGCGAGCGGCCGACAAAGTGGCAGAAAAATTAGGTATAAATACCATAGTTACTGGAGAATCTATAGGCCAGGTCTCGAGTCAGACGCTCCCTAATCTTTCTATAATAGATCGAGCTTCCACTAGTCTCATTCTTCGACCGCTTTGTGTCCACGATAAACAAGAGATAATCAATACCGCCCGCGAAATAGGTACCGAAGACTTCTCTAAAAGAGTTCCTGAGTATTGCGGCGTCACTTCGAAAAATCCAACCACTAAAGCAAAACTAAGTAAGGTAGAAAGAGAAGAGTCCCGATTGAATATGGCTCTATTGGGAGAAGCTGTTACAAATGCAAATTATCAATCAATAACAGCTCTTCCAGATGTTTTTGGTGAGGAATCAACTTATATTGAGATTGTTAAATTACCGCAAGGGAGAGCTACCGTTATTGATATACGCCATCCAGATGAAGAGCAGCGTTCTCCTTTAAGATTAGGAAATGAGATAAGAATCATCAAAGTTCCTTTTTATGACTTGAGGATGTATTCGGAAAAATTAGAACAGGATGGGCGCTATTTGCTTTATTGCGCACAAGGAATGATGAGCAGGCTGCAGGCAGGTTACTTAACGAATAAGGGTTATCACAATATTGCGATATTAGACTTGGGAAATTTGGAGAATAAGATTTAAACAATTTGCTTTTCATTTTTAATAGTTCTGCCTTAACTTTCATTGCTCTAGTCGTGTATACTCGCGGCGCCCAATAACCTAGTGAATAGTAAATTTTTGCTAAACCTTAGAATTTACTCAGCAACCCTTAAGTCGAAATGATATTGTGAAAGATAATATTAGAAATGTAGCTATTATTGCCCATGTTGATCATGGAAAGACGACACTTGTGGACAAGCTCCTCCAGCAATCCGGAACTATCGAGTCGCGTGGTGAAAGTGTTGAGCGAATCATGGACTCGAATGATCAAGAACGTGAGCGCGGTATTACGATTCTTGCGAAGAATACGGCGATCAATTGGAAAGGTTTTCATATCAATATTGTGGATACGCCTGGCCACGCCGACTTTGGTGGTGAGGTGGAGCGCGTATTGTCGATGGTCGACAGTGTATTATTGCTAGTGGATGCAGTTGACGGACCAATGCCGCAGACCCGTTTTGTTACACAAAAAGCATTTGCGCAAGGCCTCAATCCCATCGTGGTAATAAATAAGATCGATCGTCATGGCGCAAGGCCGGATTGGGTGGTCAACGAAGTATTTGATCTATTCGATAAACTAGGTGCAACGGACGAGCAATTAGACTTTCCGATTATTTACGCCTCCGCACTCGAAGGTTTTGCCGGCCATGAAATGGATGAAATGACGGACAATATGGAGCCACTGTTCGAGAAAGTGATCGAAAAAGTGCCGCCACCTGATGTTGTTATCGATGGACTGTTTCAGATGCAGATCAGCGCCCTAGACTACAATAGCTATGTTGGTGTCATCGGTCTGGGCCGTGTTACTCGTGGAAAGGTGCTTCGAAATCAGCAAGTCGTCATTATCGATCATGAGGGAAATTCTCGCAAAGGAAAGATCTTGCAGGTGAAAAGTCACCTGGGTCTTGAAAGAATTGACGTGGATGAAGCTAATGCTGGAGAGATTGTTTGTATCTCCGGTATCGATAAGCTAAATATTTCTGATACGCTGTGCCATCCGGATCAACCGGAAGCGATGGCGCCTCTGTCGGTGGATGAACCGACGATCAGTATGACGTTTCAGGTAAATGATTCACCGTTTGCGGGTCGGGAAGGCAAGTACATTACCACTAGGCAAATCAGGGACCGCCTCGAAAGAGAGTTGCTCTACAACGTTGCGTTGCGAGTTGAGCAGGGCGATACACCTGATAAATACAAGGTTTCAGGTCGTGGAGAACTTCATCTCTCTGTGTTGATCGAGAGCATGCGCCGAGAAGGATTCGAGCTTGCGGTATCTAGGCCAGAGGTTATTCTTCATGAAGAAGATGGGGTATTTAAAGAGCCGATCGAATCATTAGTCGTCGATTGCGATGAGAAGCACCAAGGTTCAGTAATGGAAGAGCTAGGTCAGCGTCGCGCAGAGTTGCAAGATATGTTGCCAGATGGGAAAGGGCGAGTGCGACTGCAGTTCTTGATTCCCACTCGCGGGTTGATTGGTTTTCGCTCAATGTTTTTAAGCATGACATCAGGCTCGGGCGTGATGACGCATGTATTTGATCATTACGGCCATTACAAAGATACGTATCTAGCGACGCGTTCACGGGGTGTTTTAGTCTCTATGGTAAAGGGTAAGGTTTTAGGATTCTCGTTATTCAATTTGCAGGACAGGGGGAAGTTATTTGTAGGACCGAACGTAGAGACATATGAGGGAATGATCATTGGTCTGCACAGTCGCGAGAACGATCTGGCGGTAAACCCAATTAAAGGCAAGCAGCTGACGAATGTGCGTGCCTCAGGGACCGATGAAAATATAGTTCTCACGCCACCTATTACCCATACGCTTGAACAGGCTATGGAATTCATTGCGGAAGACGAATTGGTTGAGGTCACTCCCGAGAATATTCGTCTACGAAAAAAGTTATTAACCGAGAATGAGCGTAAGCGCCACAGCAGAAGTGCCGTAGCGAGAAAATGATCGCACTGATCCAGAAAGTAAGTTACGCAAAAGTATTTTTATGCAGTGAGCTCTATTCAGAAATTGGCGAGGGTCTCTTAGTCTTGGTGGGAGTCGAAAAAAAAGACTCTTCCGTGAACGCCGAAAGACTGGCAGATAAATTACTAGCCTACCGCATATTTGAAGATGATTTAGGCAAGATGAATCTTAGTGTTAAAGATAAAGAGGGTGATGTTATGTTAGTTTCCCAATTTACTCTAGCCGCCGACACTAACAAAGGTCTTCGCCCTAGTTTTTCTTCTGCTAAGCCGTCACGAGAGGCAGAGAAAATATTCGAGTACTTCTTGGATTTTGCAAAAAATTCGTATCCTAAGATTAGTAGCGGTAAATTCGGCGCTGATATGCGGATTCTTCTAGAAAATAACGGTCCAGTGACGTTTCATCTAAAGTCGTAGAAAAGATATCCGGCTTAGGTAGTATCTTCTTCGCTTTGTTTCTTACGCATAAATCTGCCGGCTAAGATTCCTAGTTCGAAAAGAGCCCACATCGGGAGCGCCAGCATAGACTGGGTAAATGGATCAGGTGGAGTCAAAAGCATTGCGGCAATAAAACATCCTACGACCACATAAGGTCTTTTTTCGGACAGAGATTCAGGTTCAGCTAAACCTGCCCAAATGCAAAGGAAAACAGCGACAGGAATCTCGAACGCCACACCAAACGCGAAAAATATAGTCAAGGCAAAGTTCAAAAAGCTACTTATATCGGGAGCCACTTGTATGCCCTCTGGTGCAACAGAGATGAAAAACCCAAAAACGATGCCAAACAAAACGTAACGAGCAAACCCGATTCCCGCATAGAACAGAATAACGCTGGATATAAACAATGGTATTGCGATGGCTTTTTCATTCTTATAAAGTCCTGGAGCAACAAAGGACCACAATTGATATAGGACGTACGGGGCGGCTAATAAAAAAGCGACATAAAATGTTAACTTAAAAGGAGCAAAAAAGGGTGAGGTCGGGTCAATCGCAATCATAGTTGACCCCTCGGGTAGGGCTTGAATTAATGGTAGAGCAACATAGTTGTATATGTCATTAGCCCAATAAAACAGCGCTAAAAAAATCACAATGATGCCCATGACGCATTTTAGAATTCGGTCGCGTAATTCGATGAGGTGATCGATTAGCGTGAGCTCTTTTTCTTCTTCAGCTGACACCATTTTCTTTTTCTTTTTCTTTTTCTATTTCTATGGGTGGGGTGGTTTCGTTCAATTTAGGGTTCTTTGTTGGTGTATAAATTTTTTTAGCGGCCTCTCTGCTCTGATTTACGCTTTCTATTGTTTTGCCTTCGGCAATTTGCTCCTCACCTCGAGTATTTTCTTCTGTTGCTTTTGACGCGCCAGGATCAAAGTTTTCTGTGCTTACAAGTTTGCTTACGGACGTCTCAGTTTCTTGGGCTATGGTCCCCATTTTGGTTTTTGCGTCATCAATTTGCGCCATCACGGATTCATTATGAAGTTGCCGTCGGATTTCGTCAGTGTTTAATTCTCTTTCTATTTCTGCCTTCACTTTATAGAAGGAACGTCTAAAACGCCCGACCCATAAGCTCGCAGTTTTGACGGCTGCTGGTAAACGCTCTGGGCCAATCACAACAAGCGCGATGACCAAGATTAGTAATATTTCAGTGGAATGAATGTTAAACATAGGCTGGGGTGGTCGGAACGACTACAGAGGTCGCTTAGAAGTTTAAGTGTTGCATAAAATTTCTATTCTTTTTCCACTTTTTCGGCAGTTGCATCTATCGTCTGCCCTGCAGTATCTTCAGAATTCTCATCCTCTTCTTCATCTTCAGCCTCCCCCTTATCATCCTTCATTGCGGTCTTAAATCCTTTCAGAGCTCCCCCAAGATCTGAGCCTAAATTACGAAGTTTCTTGGTTCCAAAAAGCATGACCACTATCAATAAAATGATAAGCAACTGCCAAATGCCAATTCCACCTATACCCATGATAAATCTCCAATATCAACATTTAATTTTGCTGCTAGCGTTTAATCTTACGAGAGGCTTTTTCATCAAGACCAGAGATGTTAAACCGTTTCTTTAATTCCTCCAATACTTGATTGGGGCCAAGATCTAAGTGGCTCAACATAACTAACGTATGAAACCAAAGGTCAGCCGTTTCGTAGATCACCGCCTTTTTTGTGTTTTCTACTTGATCATCATACTCTTTGGCCGCTTGAATTGTCTCGTCAGATTCTTCATTTATTTTTTCTAGAATTCTATTGAGACCCTCTGCATGTAAACTTGCGACATAGGATTTTTCCGCAGAAGCGGATTTTCTCTGCTCCAAAACTTTAGCCAGTTCCTTCAGCACGTCGCTCATTTTAAACTTTATTTCCCCAGTGAAGTAAAAAAAAGACTCAGGATTTGCCGTAAATTAGGGCAGGATCTTTGAGAACCGGCTCAGAATTTACCCATTCTCCATTTGTCAGCTTCTGGAAAAAACAGCTTTTCCGTCCAGTATGACATGCTATCCCACCTGCTTGTTCTACTAGATAGCACAGAGCGTCATTGTCGCAATCCAAAAATATATCTACAAGTTTTTGAGTATTACCTGACTTTTCTCCTTTTCGCCATAGACTTCTTCGAGATCGAGACCAATATACAGCGTGACCGTCTTTCACTGAATTTTCTAACGCTTCCTTATTTGCCCATGCGTGCATGAGAATGACCCTCGAAGTCACGTCTTGCGTGACAACAGGAACGAGGCCATCTTTGTTCCATTTTATTTGGTCAGAGAAAGCAGACATCTACTTAGTATGACGCTTCAGCGCTTAAAATACAAAAGATAGACGCCTAAACTGCCAAAAAGCAAAGGGCCTGCGGACAAATTTGTTATCTGGTAGAGGGAAGGTTCTAAAATCAATATTACTGAAATAAAAATTGATATAAGCCCCACAATTTTTCTTCGAGTTTGTTTCGTCTTTCGATCCCTATCTCTTGATGCTAGGGATTGCAGCAAGAGTGCATTTTGTTCCTTTAGTAAGGAATTTTGGTTGAGGGACTCAGCAAATAACTCTGGATACTCCGGTAATTTCTCGATCCAGATAGGAATATTCTCTTGAAATTTTTCTAGAATTTTAAGCGGATTGAGTCGCTTAGCATTCCAGTTTTCAAGATAGGGAAGCGCAGTTTTCCATAGGTTTAAATCGGGATACAGTTGTCTTCCTAGGCCTTCTATATTTAGTAGCGTCTTTTGCAACAATACGAGCGAGGGTTGCACTTCCATGTTGAAGCGACCCGCCGTTTGAAATAACTGAACTAATAATTTTCCAAAGGAAATATCTCCTAAAGGCTTTTCAAAAATTGGTTCACACACAGTTCTGATTGTCGATTCAAATGCCTGTTTGTTCGTCTGTTTTGGAACCCAACCGCATTCTACATGAAGGTCAGCAACTTTCTTATAATCCCTATTAAAAATAGCGAGTAGATTCCTCGCTAAATATTCCTGATCATCCTTGGTTAGAGTACCAACAATTGCGCAATCGATCGCGATAAATTGAGGAGAAAATTCTGTCGTTTTTGACACAAATATATTGCCAGGATGCATGTCTGCGTGAAAAAAATTGTGTTCGAAAACTTGAGTAAAAAAAATGTCTACACCTGTTTCTGCAAGTTTTTTTAGATCGATGCCGTTTTGCTTAAGTTGCCTGATGTCATTGACAGGGATCCCATCGATTTGCTCCATAGTCATGACGTTCTCGCTCGTGAAATCCCAATATACTTTGGGAACATAAAGCTGTGGAGAGGAGCTAAAATTACGACCTAGCTGCACAGTATTTGCTGCCTCAGACTTTAAATTTAACTCGTTCAGAATTATTGATTTATAATCATTAACGATTTCAACCGGGCGCAACCTCTTACCGATACTCGTTCGGCTCTGTAACAGTCTTGCTAACCATTTTAGTAATTGAATATCCTGTAAGATAATTTTCTCAATTCCGGGTCGAACTACCTTTACGACAACTTTATCACCGTTTTTTAATATAGCCTTATGGACTTGAGCGACTGAGGCAGACGCAAATGGTTTGGAGTCTAACGATCTAAATATTTCTTCCGGCTTTTTGCCTAGAGCTATTTCTATAGCTACGCCTATCTCAGGCTCTTCAAAAGGAGGGACGCTATCTTGAAGCTTTTCAAGATCCTTAGATATGTCAACAGGAATAAAATCCTTCCTGGTTGATAAAAGTTGCCCAAATTTGATGTAGATCGGTCCTAGTTCCTCAAGAGCCGTCCTTAACCTGGTTCCTTGACTCTTCCCTTCATCGGCTCTTTTAATAAACCAAAGCGAACGCAAGAGGAGATGAATACTCAGGGTGCCTTGATTTTTTTCTATAAATTCATCGAGTCGGTATTTTTTTACGACTCTAAGAATTTTAAATAGTCTGGAGAAAGGTAACACTTATTAGTCATCGCGATTTAGGGTTGGCCAACATATCATCTGTATTCTTTTCAAACAAGAAACCACGAATCAATATTGATTAAATTTCAGGTGTCTGCGCCGTTAACTCGAGAGTTTAATAGATCAGCTCTGGCTTTGACTCGATCTATCTTAAATTTCAGTCGATCGACATCATCAAAAAATTCCTGCAAGTCATCATTTGTGGGGATGACCTTTTTTTCCTCTTTTATATAGTCCTCGATATCACGCTTTAAGCTCTGACGAAATTCAAATGACCATGCCTTAGCAGTATTGAAAAACCGTTCTAATTCGCTTGTGGTTTTTTGTCCAAGTATTGGGCCTAAAATGTCTGGCCAACTTAGATTGAAGGAATGAGTAGCCTCATTAAGATCTTGAGCGAATTGTATATCTCCTTTAATCGAGATATTTCCACCGATAAGACTTCCTCCACTAAGAAGCAGTGATGTGAGATCCGTTAGCTCTCCGCTTACTAGTAGATCTGGCTCTAAATCGTTTTTTGTTGAATTAGCGCTCGATATATTTATAAAATTTTTATTAATTTCAACCGAAAAAAAAACGTCTGTATCCTTAACCTCCACGCGAATGGATTTTCCAGCAAGCCGAGAAATGTTTCTCTCAATATGAGGATCGTTCTGAATCACATAGTTTATAAGTCGTTCACCTGGCCACAACGCGGAGATTCTTATAAACTCGTTCATTATGATTTAAGCCCAATGTGAATAGCGCAAATGCCATTCATAATATTATGATATCGACAATTTGATAGTCCGGCGTCAGTCAGCATTTGAAGCAATGTCTCCTGGTCGGGATGCATCTTTATTGATTCAACAAGATAACGGTAACTATCAGAATCTCCGGCTATAATCTTTCCGGCTAGCGGCCAGATTGAAGAAAACTTATCATAAGCCTTTTGGAGAAAATGGCTGTTAGGTTTAGAAAATTCTAATATCACCAATCGCCCTCCAGGCTTAAGGGCTTGTTTCATGGATTCAATCGCGAGATCTTTGTTGGTAATATTTCGTAAGCCGTAAGCTATGCAAATGCAATCAAAGGTATTTTCAGCGAAAGGCAAGTTCTCTGCATTTACTTGAGTAAAATGCACATTCGAACTTTTCCCAGAATTTATAACTCGATCTCTGCCTACTTTTAGCATTGAATCGTTGATATCTGCTAATACAACTTGTCCATCGTTTCCCACTAAGCTTGAAAATTGCAAACTAAAATCACCAGTTCCTCCAGCAAGATCAAGTATTTTTTGGCCAGGGCGAAGGCCGGCAAGCTGAATCGTAAAACGTTTGATTAAACGATGTGTTCCAAGCGACATGAAGTCATTCATTATGTCATAACGGGTCGCAACCGAACGGAATACTTTGTCGACTCGCTCTTGCTTTTCGTTCCAGGGTACTTCTTCATAGCCGAAATGAGTGGTTTTTTGATCTTCCATTGTTTTCTTCAAGTGTTATTACGTTTATGGTTTGATTTTTAGGATCTGGGCGCCGTCCGGCAGAGAATCACGAGTCGCTCCTGCCGCTTCAAGCTTGACTAGATAGATATCCCAGAATTGGTTTTTATTATGCCCGAGCTCTTCTAAGTAGCTCCAGCTAAAGATACCTGTGTCATGCCCATCGTCAAATACTAGTTTAATCCCATAGTTTCCTACGGGCTCAATATTTATTAGTTTGACGAGTCGTTTGCCTGTTTGCAGAGTTTCTTGGCCCTTACCATGTCCCCTAACCTCAGCAGACGGAGAGTGCACACGCAGAAACTCAGCAGAAAAACTTAGCTGACTATCGTCGTTATAAGTCAGCTCTAGTATTGCCGACTTTTTATGTAAATTAACTTTTGTTGGGCAGGCAGCATTCATATCATAGTATGTAACGACTCAAATCTTCGTCCTTAGCTAAATCATCTAACTGTTTTTCCACGTAGGTCCTATCTATTACAAGGCTTTTGTTATCTCCTATGGCTAAATCAGACGCTGAAAAAGACACCTCTTCAAGGAGTCGTTCCATTACTGTATGCAAGCGTCGTGCGCCGATATTTTCTGTTTTTTCATTTACCTGCCATGCGATCTCGGCAATTTTTTCAATGCCGTCCCTGCTGAAAGAAACTTCCAGATCCTCAGTTTTTAGTAAAGCTTGATACTGTTCGGTCAGAGATGCATCTGGCTCTTCTAGAATTCGCTGAAAATCTTTTACACTCAGTCGGTTTAATTCCACTCTGATGGGCAGTCTTCCCTGCAGTTCAGGAATCAAGTCGGAGGGTTTAGACAGGTGAAACGCCCCCGAACCTATAAAGAGAATATGATCGGTCTTAACACTGCCATATTTTGTTGTGACTGTTGATCCTTCGATCAGCGGTAAAAGGTCTCGCTGAACTCCTTCGCGCGATACCCCTGACTGATTATGTTCGCTTCGATTAGTAACCTTATCTATCTCATCGATGAATACGATCCCAGTTTGTTCTGTTGCTTCAACAGCTCGGTTTTTTATCTCCTCTTCGTTGATAAGTTTTAACGCTTCTTCATCTTTTGTTATTTTTAGCGCAGCTTTAACCGTCATTCTTTTCGACTGTTTTCGGCCATTATTCATACTAGACATCATGTTCTTTAATTGGTTGGTCATATCCTCTAAGCCTGGAGGTGCCATTATTTCAAAGCCGGCGGAAGGCTCGGTAATTTTTATCTCTATCTCCTTGTTGTTCAGTTCTCCTTGGCGCAGTTTTTTTCTAAATGCTTGACGTGCGCTAGATTGAGAGCTTCCTACGTTTTCACTCTCTTCTACTCTCGCTTGTGGTAATAATATATCGAGAATTCGATCTTCTGCTCGATCTTCTGCTAAGTGCTGAACTTTTTTGACCTCTCCCTCACGAATCATTTTTACAGATACGTCAATAAGATCCCTAACTATCGATTCAACATCTCTGCCCACGTAACCCACTTCTGTAAATTTTGTCGCCTCAACCTTGATGAATGGTGCTTGGGCTAGTTTCGCGAGTCTGCGAGCGATTTCTGTTTTTCCGACCCCTGTAGGGCCGATCATAAGTATATTTTTTGGTGTGATTTCTGTTCTCAATTCTTCATCAACATTCATGCGCCTCCAGCGATTTCTAAGCGCAATCGCGACGGCTCTCTTAGCTTCATCTTGCCCAACTATATGCTTATCTAGCTCTGAGGTTATTTCCCTCGGGGTCATTATGGTCATCAACGATCCTATTTTATCCATTTCAAATGTTAGGCGGTTTTTAGCTCTTCAATTGTATGAGTCTGGTTAGTGTAGACACAAATTTCTGCTGCGATAGAGAGACTTTTACTTACAATATCTTTGGCGTTTAATTCAGTATTTTGAGATAGCGCTCTTGCTGCCGACAATGCATATGGTCCACCGGAGCCAATCGCCATAATTGAGTCTTCCGGCTCAATTACATCTCCATTTCCTGTGATTATCAACGATACCTCTTTATCTGCAACTATCAACATAGCTTCGAGTCGTCGTAACGCTCGTTCAGTACGCCAAAGCTTGGCTAATTCGACGGCAGCTTTAGTTAGCTTCCCATGATGTTGATCAAGTTGTTCTTCGAATCGCTCAAACAAAGTAAAGGCATCCGCAGTACCTCCTGCGAAACCTGCCACAACCCGATCTTTATAAAGGCGCCTAACTTTTTTTGCGTTACCTTTCATCACCGTATTTCCTTGAGAAACTTGCCCGTCCCCACCAATTACAACGTCGTTTCCGCGCCTGACAGATACTATAGTTGTGCCATCATACTGTTTCAAAATTTTTCTCCTTCTCTTTTTCTAAAAATATCACACAAGGGGGTAAGTGTGGGAGATTAACTGAATTTCAAGCTGAAAAAGTATCTTTGTGCTTCGGGGATTTTCACAGTGGCTATTTTGACGTAGAAAATAGCGATCAGAGATTATCGGTTTACTGCAATTGAATGGTCAAAGTAGAAATGTCATTAGTTCTCAAAACTTCTCTCGCCGCTTCTAAATCAACTTGCGAAGCATATGGGCCTGCTTGGACTAGATATAAATTTCTTCCTGATAGCTCTGTTAGTTTAACAACAACATTTAGACCAAGATCGGCTTGTCGCTGTCTCTCACGATCGGCTGAGTCTTGTCCTTGAAACGCGCCTGTTTGCAGCATAAACTTGGCAGCCTGGGTCATGTTTTCAAGGTCGTCAATTACCTCATTTACAATTTCGACTGGGACCGAGTCTGTTCGTACCTCGTACTTAGGTAGTTCGGTATAAAATTCAAGTTCTAGTTCTGGAGCCTTTTCTTCCTCCACGGTTTGTAAAGAGGACAAATCTGGACGATTGGATTGTGGATTTTCGGCTATGTTGATGGGAGGCACATTGCCTGAGAGATAAAATAGGACGCAGGCAAAAACGCCTAAAGTCGAACCGACGAATATTCCCGTTACCATCATGGACCAAGCAGGTGGCGACTGGACAACCTTCTTTTCTAGGATGGGTTCAGGCCTAATTTTTGCAAAATCTTGTTTCATGACGTTACTGATGATAAATCATTGTTTTTTATAATAAAAAATTTAAAAATACCCACTGTCCTTTCAATTATCGGTATAAAGTTAAGAAGCTAAAGTGAAATCTTGTGATTAAAAATTGCCTTCAAGAAGTTACATAAGCTCAATAGGGTCGATGTCGATGCTCCAGCGGACACTCGGAGGCACGCGCAGGGTATCCATTTTTGAGACTAAAATTAGAACGAATTGCTGAAGTGTTGATTTCTTTTTGGTTTTTAAAATTAGTTGACTTCTAAACGTTCCGGCGCGCTTTTCAATTGGTGCGGGGATTGGGCCAATTGAATTAACTTGACGATCAAACTGTACATTTACTTCATCAGAAAGAATGGCAACTTTCTCTAAAAATTTGAGCGCGGTATCCAGTCGTTTTCCCTGAGCTTTTATTAGCGCAAGCTGACTGAAGGGAGGCATGTCTGCAATATGCCGTTCTTGCAAAAGAATTTTCGCAAAGTCGTTATAGCTGCGATTCACTAAATTATGCAATATCGTGTGTGATGCATGACGAGATTGAATTACCACTTCTCCTGGCTGAGACGCACGGCCGGCTCTTCCGGAAACTTGCGTGATTGTTTGTGCCATTTGCTCTTGCCCTCTAAAATCGGGGCTGAATAATCCCATATCCGCATTAACAACCGCTACTAAAGTGATATTCGGGAAATGATGGCCCTTAGCGATCATTTGTGTACCAAGCAACAAACAGCTTTCCCCAGTGTTTATTTTGTCTAGCATTGATTGAAAAAAAAATTTACTGCGTGTTGAATCGCGATCTACCCGAAATACAGGAGTTGATTGAAATCTAGACTTTAGAAAATATTCTAGCTTTTGTGTGCCAATGCCTAAGGGTTCAAGCTTGCTGCTGTGACAATTAGCGCACTCAAGGGGTAAGTCAGTTATTACTCCGCAATGGTGACACCGGATACTTGGAGGTTTAATGTGCATTGTCATCTGAGAGACGCAGTTTTCACATTCGGCGACCCAGCCGCATTGTTGGCAGGTTAAGGTAGGGGCGAAGCCTCTGCGATTGATAAAAACTAGTACTTGCTTTTTTGAGGCGAGGTGCTGTTCAATTTTGTATAGTAATTGTTCGGAAAATCCATTGTCTAAATTTTGATTAGTCGTATCTATGATAGTTTTGGTTGACGCGATCGCTTTTCCTGCTCGGTGATCCAAACATAAGTGCACGAATTTTTTTGCGATTGTATTTTGTAAGCTTTCTAAGCTCGGAGTTGCAGATCCTAATATTATCGGTATTTTCTCTTCTCGGGCTCTCATTATCGCTACGTCCCTAGCTGAGTATTTGAAGCCCTCCTGCTGCTTGAACGAGTTATCGTGCTCTTCATCAATAACGATTATCCCTAGGTTTGCGAAAGGCGTAAATATCGAGGAGCGTGTCCCAATTAATATGCCTGCTGCTCCATCTTTGGCGTCATTCCATGCGGTTAAGCGCTCCTTGTCGGTTAAGCCGGAATGAATTGAAGCGACTGGACATTCAAATCGTTCCCTGAGGACCGCTAATGTCTGCGGCGTGAGTCCGATTTCTGGAACTAAAATTAGGCATTGCTGTCCCTTGCAAAGTTTCTGCTGCATCGCCTGCATATAAACTTCTGTCTTGCCTGAGCCGGTAACACCATCTAGCAAAAAGCATGTGAACTTCCTTTTCACCCTAGTAATAGCGTCAAAAGCTATTTGTTGTTGCTCATTAAGATCCAGCGACTTTGAATTTTTTTCTGGCAATGGAGCAAATGTTTTTGGGGGCGGTGGAATCACGTCATATTCATCTATAAGGCGTTTTTTTTTCAGCTCTTTAATGAGGTTAATATCGAATCCCGCGCTAGTAATCTCTTTTTTTGTTAGTCCGTTCTGGCGTTTTAGTAATTTAAATAATGCTTTCTGTTTTGGGGCATGTCGTATCAATGTCAGATTTTTTGCAGCTAATTGGGGAGAAACTTTCCAGGATTGATAAATTGGTCTTAAAGAATTAGGGTTACGGATTTTTTTGGGAATGGCGGCATTCAGAACCTCTCCAATCGGATGCTGATAATAGCGAGCACTCCATAGCAATAATTTCAAAAGTTTGTGCGAAAGAATGGGGGTTTTATCTAAATTCTTGACAATGTTTTTTAATTTGCTGAAATGCAGGGAAGAACAAGGTTTGTTAGAAATAACAAATCCAACGACACATCTTTTGCCGAACGGAACCAAAACTCGCGATCCTGGCTTAAGTTTTTCCTCTGGACTTATGGGTAGGTAATCAAATACCCGACGCAAAGGAGTGGGGACCGCGATTTCATAGACTAGGCCTGTATAAGCATTTTTTGTAGAGTTGCGCATTTAAATATTTAAGAGGGGAGGACCTTTTTGAACGTCGCACCATAGTAATGAAAAACTATTGATATAGTAAGGCGTATTTATTTGAGAGAGAATATAGGGATTCTGATTTCGGGTTGCTGTCTTGATGGTTAGCTTGGTTTATAATAAGGGTCTTGAAATGCATGAAATTGCATCATCATGAATTTGTTGCTTGAGGAAGGGAAATGATTACTAAATCAGCTCCAAAAGAACTGATAGAAGCGCGAAAAAAATTAGACTTAATCGACGAAAGTCTAGTAGAGATGTTGGAGGCGCGATTTAAGCTCACGCATCAAGTAGGCCTTTTGAAAGCCGATCAAAAAATGACGTCTTTGGATTCAGATAGAGAGGCGCAAAAAATAGTTCAACTGCGCTCATTGTGTGAGGGAAAGAACCTGAACCCAGACTTCGTAGCAGAAGTTTTTCGCCTCGTGATGAGGGAAGTTGTTAAAAATCACGAAAAATTGCGACGCCGATAAAAAGTTGGGTTACTTGCCAATTGTTAGCCGTCTGATAGAATGCTCGCCCCTGAGAGAAAGAGTAGTGTTTTAAACCGAGAATTTCTTGATCTAGAGAGGGGCTTTTGATTTTATCCCGCTTGATTTGGTCAATTTTAGAGGCAAAATTATGAAAGCAGATATTCATCCAGCCTATAATTCTATTAAGGCTACATGTAGCTGCGGCAATGTAATCGAAACTAAATCTACTTTGGGTAGAGATATGCTTATTGAGGTTTGTTCTGCTTGTCACCCATTTTACACTGGTAAGCAGAAGATTTTAGATTCTGGCGGTCGAGTAGACAGATTTAAGAAGCGGTTCGGAAACCGCAAAGTTTAGTTGCGCGCTGATCAGGGGTCATTCGTTTTTTGGACCCTAAATTTAGATGATAAATTTAGGGTCTACTAGTTATATTACCAGCTAGTTAGAAAATGGTCTCGGTGGAAATTTCCTCCTCTTCTTGGCTCTCTTCAAGCGATGGAAGATTAGTGCCGGGAAGCTTGGGAGCATTCTCGGTGCGGAAATATTCAAACATAGCGTTTTGGTCCCCGGGTATGGCGGCCCCCCCGGTATTCCTATTAATTAGTCGGTCTACAATCCCGTTAGGGCGTTCTAAAGTAGTTTCAGGAACCCCTTCCAAAGCTTCTCTCATAAAGTCAATCCAAATAGGTACAGCTACTGTTGCGCCTTGTTCTTGCTCGCCCATAGGCTCTGGTTGGTCAAATCCAACGAAAACTGTGGTCGAAATACTTTCATTAAACCCGGAGAACCAAAGTTCTTGTGGTCCGTTCGTGGTGCCCGTTTTGCCTCGCAGGTCGCTCCTTTGTAGTTCTCGGTAAACTCGGTTGCCACTGCCTTCGGTTATTACCGATTCTAACATTGAGTTCAAAATATAGGCGACCCTCTCATCGATGATTCGGGGGGCTGTAATCAGTTCTTGACCTGTTTTATCTTGAGATTCTTGGCAATCTCTGCATACGACTCTTGGCTTGGCCTCATAAAGCAGCCCATCCCTGTCGGACATGATTTTTTGAATAAACCAAGGATTCACTTTGTAGCCTCCATTTGCGATCGCGGAATAAGCTGTAGCTATCTCCAGAGGCTGCACGTCGCGACTACCTAGGGCAATGGTCAAATCATTAGTTGGAAAGTTCTGGGTTTGGAAGCCAAATTTTGCCGCGAAAGGTAAGACTGTCTCGGCACCAAGCTCGTCATAGAGTCTGACCGCTGGAACATTACGAGATTCTTTTAGCGCATAACGAAGCGTTATTGGGCCAAGAAAATTATTCTCGTAGTTGTTTGGTCGGTAATTTCCGCGAGTTATCGGAGCATCATTAATTATGCTGGCTGGCGAATATCCGCTCTCTAGAGCGGCTCCATACAAAAATGGTTTAAAATTTGAACCGGGAGGGCGAGGTGTTGTTACTCTGTTTACCTGACTGCGCCTAAAATCATAACCGCCAACTAATGCCCGTATAGCGCCATTCCTTGGGGACATGGAGACCAAAGCGCCCTGAATGTCGGGTACTTGTCCCAACTCCCATTCGTCGTTATTCTTTTTGAGTCGAATTAAATCGCCTATCTGAACCAAATCCCCGGCAGCTTGCGGAGGGGGCCACATATTGTTGCGGTCTATGAAGGTGTAAGCCCACGTCATACCATTCCAGTTTACTTGTACCTTTTCGCCAGATTTTAGTAATGCCTGAAAGGACTTATCTTGAACAGTAACCACTATGGCTGGTTCTTGATTGCCGTAAATCGGAACCGATGCCAGCCGACTTAACCATGCTATTTCAGGATCAACGGAATCAGGTGGGAAATTAGCATCATTACCTCGGTATCCGTGCCTTTTGTCATAGTATGTTTCTAACCCACTGACCAACGCTGTGTTCGCTGCTACTTGCAAGTCACCGTTGATACTAGTAATGACTTCAAAGCCTCTTGTGTATGCCTCTTCTCCGAACTGATCATAGAGCGTTTGTCGCACCATTTCCGCTACATAAGGAGCATTTACCTCGATATTTCGATTCCGGCGATTGGCAGTAATTGGTGCTTTTTTTGCCGAGTCAAACTCCGCCTGGGTAATCATCTCCTCCCGAAGCATATTTCGAAGTCGAGTTTCCCTCCTCTCTATGGATCGGCTCGGGCTACTAAATGGATTGCATGTAGAAGGGCAGGGTAACAAAGAGACCATCATCGCAGATTCAGCCAAGGTTAGTTCTTCGACGCTCTTGCCGTAGTAAACAAATGATGCTGCGCCAATCCCGTCGGCGCCCGCGCCGAAATAAATCGTGTTTAAGTACAGGGTCAGGATCTCTTCTTTGCTGAGTTCTCGTTGTATTTGCAGGGCAAAGGGAATTTCTTTAAATTTTCGCAGATAGAGGTTGTCGCTATCAAACGATAGGTTGTTGGCTAATTGCATCGTAATTGTGCTACCGCCACCTAGCCTTCTACCGATAATAAAACCATATAGACCTCTAATGAGACTTTGAATGTCAACACCAGGGTGAGAGTAGAAACGCACATCTTCGGTGGCGATTAGTGCGTTTATTAAGACCGCTGGTATGTCCTCATATCGGACAGGATTTCTCCGATTGCCAATCTCATCAATTAATTGGTTACTATTTGTATATATCCGCAGAGGGGTCTCTAATTGAACGTTTCGATAAGCTTCAGGGGCTGGAAGAAGGGGAGCCAGGTATAGGTATGCGGCCGATGTCACCATAACAACACCAGACGTGCTGATAGCCAATGATATTCCTATCCATCGCCGGATAATTCGTGTATTCACCCACATTTACTATCAGACCTCGCTTAAGAGCGGTATTCTCTTTTGCTGGTAGTACTAATCAAATCAACCTTTCGCGTTTACTTCAAATTATACCTAATTCGGCGGACGCCGATATTATACATCTCTTCATTAAGCGCTGTTCCAATAATCAAGTTAATTTACGTATTTGGGGTTTAATTAAAGGTACAATAACCAGAAATGGCTTTGAAATAATTAAAATTGCTTATGAAGTTCAAAAGAAATGTGTTTCTCGTAGGGCCAATGGGCGTCGGAAAAACGACGATAGGTCGGATTGTTGCCGAGCAATTGAAGCTAGATTTTTTCGATTCCGATATAGAGATCGAGTCGACTACCGGGGCAGATATACCTTGGATATTCGATGTTGAAGGTGAGCACGGATTTCGAGAGCGGGAGCGAAAGATGATAGACCACCTCTCTTCCAAGGCCAACATTGTGCTTGCTACTGGGGGAGGAGCTGTTTTAGCCAGTGAAAGTAGAATTTGCCTCGGTGGTCGGGGAGTGGTGGTGTATCTGCATGCGTCAATTTCCCAGCAGTTAGAAAGAACCAGTAGAGACAAATCGAGGCCTCTCCTGCAAACTAATGACCGGAAAGGAAAGATTCAATCGCTTATGGAAATTAGAGAACCTTTTTATCGAGAAATTGCGGATATTGTTATAGATACTGAGAAGGGCAATCCAAAATCTATTGCTAGCAAGATAGTTAAGGAAATCCAGAATTTTTAAACACATGATTTTGTGGAAGCAGTAATTCATGAAAACTTTAAGAGTCGATTTGGGAGATAGGAGTTATCCAATTTTTATTGGCTCAAATCTTCTTTGTAACCGAGAATTAATCATGCCTTATTTAGGCAACGGCAGAGTGGTGGTCGTCTCTAACGAGTTGGTAGCTCCTTTATACATTGATCGTATTAACCGGCTATTCGGTGATATGGGTTTTACGTCTGTTATTTTGCAAGACGGAGAGCAATTCAAGACGCTTGATTCTGTGAATCAAATATATGATCACCTGATAATGGGCAAGTATGACCGCAATACAACTTTGGTGGCCTTAGGAGGAGGTGTTGTTGGGGACATCGCCGGGTTTGCAGCAGCTACTTATCAGAGAGGGATAAAGTTTATTCAAATACCGACCACTCTATTAGCTCAGGTGGACTCGTCTGTGGGTGGAAAGACAGGAGTAAACCATCAATTTGGTAAGAACATGATCGGCGCTTTTTATCAGCCTCAGTGTGTGATCGCTGATACAGATGTGCTGACAACACTCCCAGAGAGAGAAATCAGGGCTGGGCTTGCGGAAGTCGTCAAATATGGACTGATAAATAATTCTCGATTTTTTTCTTGGCTTGATGAAAGAAGTGAAGAAATTCTTGGTCTGGATGATCAGTGTGTTGCTGAATTAATTCATGTTTGTTGTGAGGAGAAAGCACGCATTGTGAGTAGTGACGAAAAAGAAGCGGGTGTTAGGGCGCTGTTAAATTTAGGTCACACTTTTGGCCATGCTATCGAAACAGCGACAGGCTATGGAAAATTATTGCATGGTGAAACTGTTGCGATGGGGATTGTGATGGCAGCCGATCTTTCGAAAAGGTTGGGCTGGCTTGATTCCAATGATGCATTTAAGGTTCGGCAAGTTTTAGAAGAAAATTTTGGTCTGCCAGTAGTTCCCCCGAGGGGGATAACCATTGAAAGGTACTTTGATCTAATGTCATCGGATAAGAAAGTCGAGCAAGGTAAGATTCGATTCATTTTGTTAAAAGGTATCGGTCAAGCAGTCATTGAGGGAGGTGTTGAAAGTGAGCTTATTGAAATGACTTTGGGAGCTGGGGATGAGCTTTGTGTATGACAGAGCGCGTGTCTCAATTCTGAAATGTTTAGCACCACATACAACGAATTTGTGCAAGGAATGTCTATAGTGTTGAAGAATGATCGGTTGTTGCGGGCCTTAACGCGGCAAAATGTTGACGTGACCCCTGTCTGGATGATGCGGCAGGCCGGGCGCTATTTGCCAGAGTATAGGGCTACTCGAAGTAGAGCTGGCGATTTCATGAGTTTATGTCAATCGCCGGAATTGGCATGCGAAGTCACATTGCAGCCGCTCCGCCGCTATGCGTTTGATGCGGCCATATTGTTTTCAGATATTTTAACTATTCCTGACGCTATGGGGCTAGGTTTGTTTTTTGAAGCTGGAGAAGGTCCGCGCTTTAGGAAAGTCATCCGGACACGTTCGGACGTGGAAAAATTACCTGCTATCTCCGCGAAGAGCGATTTGAGCTATGTCATTGATGCTGTCAGCTTAATTCGACGAGAGTTGGACGGATCAGTCCCGCTAATTGGATTCAGCGGAAGCCCCTGGACGCTGGCCACCTATATGATAGAGGGCGGTGGCAGCAAAGATTTTCGCCAGGCAAAAGCATTTCTGTACACTGAGCCGGAGGTGATGCACTTGCTCCTTAGTAAATTAGCTGACGCCGTTACTGATTATCTGAACGCGCAAATAGTTGCGGGCGCTCAAGCGGTCCAAATATTCGATACTTGGGGTGGGATTTTATCGACTCCGAACTACCTTGATTTTTCATTGAGCTATATGAAAAAAATAGTTTCTAAGCTAATTAAAGAGCACGAGGGGCGTGCAGTGCCTGTGATTTTGTTTACAAAAAATGGAGGGCAGTGGTTAGAGCAAATAGCTACTGCAGAAGCTGACGCCGTTGGGCTGGATTGGACTACCGAAATAAGCTCGGGTAGGGAAAGGATTGGTTCTGTGTGTGCGTTGCAAGGGAACATGGATCCTTCAATTTTATATTCCAGCCCGTCGGTCATTCGTCGAGAGGTTGAAAGGATCTTGGCGAACTTCGGGAAAGGGAATGGCCACGTGTTTAATCTTGGTCATGGGATCACACCTGAAGTGAATCCTGATCATGTTTCAGTCTTCGTGGATGCGGTTCATGAAATCTCAGCTCAATATCACACTTGAAGATGAGCAAAATCTCACCGCAATAGTCGGATTAGGGTCAAACTTGGACTCTGTTTACGGTAATAGTCGGGAAGTTTTGCTGCTTGCCATTCGGGCACTATCGAAAATAAGCCTCAAGCCGCTGGTCAGATCGCGCTTTTATGAATCGGATCCTGTTGATTGCCCTGCGGGTTCCCCACGATTTATAAACGCTGTTGCGGCTGTGTTTTTGCCAATCGATTTTGATGCTGAGCGTTTCCTTAGCCAGTTGCAGAAAATAGAGAGTAATTTAGGTAGGCGACGCGCAGGTTTAGTAAACGGGCCGCGGATAATTGACTTAGATCTGCTCTGCTTTGGCCATAAAAAAATCTCTAAGAGTCTATTGGAAATACCTCACCCTCTTGCAAAAGAGCGACGCTTCGTCCTTCTGCCTTTAGCGGATGTAGCTCCGGAAATGGTCTTACCGGGGCAGGATTTATCGGTGACGGAATTGCTCAATAGGCTACCGCAAACGCCAATGGTTCGCGAAATCCAAGACTAGTCTACTAAGCCGCTTAAATTTGGTGGAAAAGCGTGTAATTTATACCAAGCAAATGGTAATCTTAATGAAGGGTTTATGTGCCTTGTAAGCGGGAAGTGAAAGCCACTTCGTTTTCATTAGTTAAAAACTATGTTTTGGTTAAGAGTTTGGCCTTCAAATATGAGCAAATTTAATTCAAATTCATCCCTTGTGTTAGGAGTGCTTGTTTGTTTCATGCATTCACTTCCTTTAGTGGCACAGGAAAGAGCTCAACAACGTGTATTGGTTACTGAATCAGATGAATTTGCTAGTTTTCGTGTATCTCCTACGTCTGTACTGAGTGAGGCGGTGGCTCCGTTTTTGGAAATTGCTCGCAAGCGGGAGGCGATCAACTTGCAAGGTCAGGTCGTTGAAGAGGTTCTCGACTTCAACTTAGGCATGCAAATTACCCCGATTCAGAACCTTACAGTAGAAGTTGATGCTTGGGAGCAAGAAATACTTGAAATGCCAGGAAGTAATTTTCAAGGGGGACTTCAGGCAGTTTTTCCCCAGCTACACATCGAAAGTTTTGGAGCCGGTGATTTGGGTATTGATGAGCGTTTCTTTGGGTTAAATGCGGAGGCCAGAGGGTTTGATATCGGCGCTTCTTATGCTTGGGATACGAGTCGCTTTGGACAATTTACTCTTAGTGCTAAAACCTCCTATGCTTCCGATTTTCAAAACACTGGAAGTGCCTTAGAACTATTTTCTGAGGAATTAATTGGGGATTCGAATCGAGTAGTTAACCCTGAATTTCAAAGCAGTCTTATGCTAACTTGGGAGTTCGGTAATCACACAGCCAGTGCGATCACAAAGTATTTTGATTCATTTAAAGATATCACTGAGCTGGATATCGAAGAAATCCATGCGCTTGTCGATAACATTGCTACTGTTGATTTTCAGTATGGTTATAGCCTTGAAACTGGAAATAATGACCGCGCCATTATTTCTTTTGGTATTAGAAACATATTCAATGAAAGAACTGCGAGAATGTTAAATTCTGCCACGCGTATTCTTGACCAAAATGGTCGCGTAGCTTATGGATCTATCAAGTATCAGTTCTAATCACTTTTCTGATTGAGCATATAAACTCATCTGTTTATTTCGGTATGTGACCTTTTTAGGTGTTGGCGCTGCGGGCCAGCCTTATAATTTTACCTGCTGATTTAAACTGACTTTTTTGCAATTCTAATTTGGATCGAGCTTTACCAGGAGATCGAAGATCATGTCATATCGCGCGCCCTTGAAAGATATTCAATTTCTTCTTCATAAGGTTTTCAATGCGGAAGAAAATTTCGCATCTATGACTCTTTCGGAAGAACTTAGCGAAGATCTTATCAAGGCGATTCTGGAAGAGGCTGGAAAAATCGCTGAAGAGTTGCTCTCCCCTATAAACCAAGCCGGTGATAAAGAAGGCTGCGGGTTTGACGGCGGAAAAGTCTCAACTCCTCAAGGTTTTAAGGACGCTTATAAAGATTATGTCAAAGGTGGCTGGTCTGGTCTTACCGGAGATTTGGATTACGGTGGGCAAGGTATGCCTAAGGTCATTTCTGCCTTAATAGAGGAGATGTTTTTCGGTGCCAACTCTTCATTCTGTCTCTACACTGTCTTAACTACGGGCGCTGCACTCACAATTAATGAGCATGCGAGTGAGGAGCTCAAGGAAACTTATTTGCCGAAATTGTATCAAGGTATCTGGTCGGGAACTATGTGCTTAACTGAATCACATGCCGGCACGGATTTAGGTATGATTCATACTAAAGCAGTACCCGCCAAAGATGGCAGTTATAGTTTATCGGGAACCAAAATTTTTATAACGGCAGGAGAGCATGATCTAACTGAAAATATCGTGCATCTTGTTTTGGCCAAATTACCGGATGCTCCATTTGGGCCAAAAGGTATTTCCTTGTTCCTGGTTCCGAAGTATTTGTTAAATGCAGAGGGAGGCATAGGAGCGAAAAATAACGTATCGTGCGGATCTCTCGAGAATAAGATGGGAATCAAGGCCTCAGCCACTTGTGTTCTTAATTTTGACGATGCGACTGGATTTTTAGTGGGAGACCTAAATAATGGATTGTCTAATTTATTCACTATGATGAATTATGAAAGGCTCTCAATGGGGTTACAAGGAAATGGCTTGGCTGAAAGTTCGTACCAGATCGCTTCAGCCTATGCCAGCCAGAGACTGCAGGGTCGCGCCCCTTCAGGGCCAGAGTATGCTGAGAAGGCGGCAGATCCAATATTGGTGCATCCGGATGTGCGTCGGATGCTTTTGACTATGAGGTCAAATATTTTGGCCGGCAGAGCTCTGTCGCTTTACTCAGCGTTTCACCTGGATATTTCTCGAATGCATCCAAACAAAAAAATTAGGGCGCGTTCCGAAAGATTAATATCTCTTTTAATTCCGGTTCAAAAAGCTTATTGCTCCGATAAAGGTTTTGAAGCTTGTGTTTTAGGGCAACAGGTATTGGGTGGTCACGGATATGTTTCTGAGTGGGGTTTGGAACAAAATGTGAGGGATTCTAGAATCGCCCAAATTTATGAAGGAGCCAATGGTATCCAGGCGCTAGATCTTGCAGGCCGGAAAACTTTGAGGACTAAAGGTGCCCAACTTAATCTGTTGATAGAAGAAATGGATAAATTCATCTCGGCTAATAACAGTAAGAAGGAAATGAAATTCTATCTAAGCAAGTTTTCTGACGTTAAGTCATTGTTAGTTGAAATGACAACGTTGGTTATAAAAAATGGCTCTAACAATCCCGATGAAATTGGGGCAGCGTCTTATTCATATATGGAGCTAATGGGTTTAACGCTCTACTGCTTTATGTGGCAAAAAATCATCTTGGCGACGATCGAAGCTGAAAAAAGTGGGCAAGACGATAAAGCTTATTATGATGGCCTAATAGGCGTTGGCAACTTTTTCTTCGATAAATTACTGCCAAGATCGATATCTTTAGCTGAAGAAATCAGGGCAGGCGCAAAATCTGTAATGAACGCGACCTTCGAACAGTTCTAAATATACCCGCGAGAGCTTTCTCATGGTTTACGATATTTAAGCCTTTGCGCCAACGGCAGGTTCGTCGCATTGAATAAGAAACTCATGCAGACAATGGTTCTGGATTTGCGGTTGCGGCTGTATACTAGGGAATCAATCAATTCTTTCGAGTAGAAAATGATCAGATTAGCGATAGCTGGCGCAGCAGGCCGCATGGGTCGGGCTTTAGTCGAGGTCTGTGATCAGACTGAGGGAGATATCCGGCTGACGGTTGCGACAGTCTTAGGTGATGATCCTGGCGTTGGTATAGATTCAGGAATCTTAGCCTCTGGGGTAGCGAACGGTGTGATTACCGTAGCTGATTTAGCCCTTTATCCAGATGAGTTCGACGTACTTATTGATTTTACGCAGCCGAGTGCAACCATGAAGCATCTGGAGGTTTGCGAAGAGTTTAAAAAAGCCATAGTGATTGGTACTACCGGGTTAAATGAGGAGGAGCGAGATAGAGTCCGGGCCTCTAGCGGCCAAATTCCTATAATACTTTCACCAAATATGAGCATCGGGGTAAATCTTTGTTTTGATTTGTTGGAAAAAGCAGCACGGGTGCTTGGAAACGATTTTGATGTTGAAATCTTTGAAGCTCATCACAGGCGCAAGAAAGATGCTCCTTCGGGGACAGCCCTAGAGATGGGCAATATTGTGGCAGGGACGCTAGGCAGGAATTTTGATGAAGTAGCTGTTTATGGCAGGGAAGGTGTTAGCGAGCCAAGAGATTCTTCTACCATTGGTTTTTCCACGATGCGCGCAGGCGATGTTGTCGGTGATCATACGATCACCTTTGCAGGTCAGGGTGAGCGTGTTGAGATCACCCATAAAGCTAGCAGTAGGAATACTTTTGCCAGTGGGGCCGTTCGAGCCGCCGAATGGTTGGCATTGAAGCCGGCGGGAAACTATTCAATGAAGGAGGTTCTTGGGTTATCTGACTCAGAATAGCTTTTTTTTAAAGTTTGCATTTTTCCTTCGTGGAATCAGGAGCAGATAGACAACATGGAGAGATTTTTTGTAGAATACTTTCTCAGTATAATGCATGCTGAGATAAAGAATTAATGAGTAAATTTCTAAAAAAGCGGAATGAAGAATGACTTCACTCCGCTTTTTTTCTGTCTGAATCGTCTTAGTGAAAAATCATTTTAGTAGGAGTTAGTGTGGCGGGGCTCGCGTTACTAGCATTGGAGGACGGCAGTGTTTTCAAAGGCACCAGTCTAGGATTTGAGGGCGTTTCCTCTGGAGAGGTTGTCTTTAATACATCTATGTCAGGATATCAGGAAATTTTGACCGACCCTTCTTATGCCCAGCAAATTGTGACGCTTACCTATCCGCATATAGGGAATACTGGAATTAATGCAGAAGACAACGAGTCGGAAAAAGTCTGGGCTACCGGGCTCGTTATTCGAAATTTGCCTCTGATGGCGAGTAACTGGCGACATGAGCAAACTCTTGATGAATTTCTCAAAGCCCAAAAAGTCGTAGCAATTGCTGACATTGATACTCGGCGATTAACGCGCGTGCTTCGTGATAAAGGGCCATTAAATGGTAGTCTGTTCTCAGGTGCCGCGCTGTTGACCGCTAACGAAAGTGAAGTTGTTGCCTCGGCTAAGAGCTTTCCTGGACTCCAAGGGATGGATCTCGCAAAGGAAGTCTCAAATCAGGCGGGTTACATTTGGCAAGAAGGTGTTTGGGATATACAGAAAGGCTATTTGTCAGCGCCAGAAATCAGGTTCCATGTCGTCGCTTATGATTTCGGTGTCAAAAGAAATATTCTTCGTATGCTGGTGGCCAGAGGTTGCAGGGTTACGGTTGTCCCCGCAGCGACGACCTCAGCCGAAGTTCTGGGGATGAAACCAGATGGGGTATTTCTGTCTAACGGGCCTGGCGATCCAAAGCCATGCGATTACGCGATACAGGCGATCGCCGATCTTTTGGAGGAAAACGTTCCGTTATTTGGAATTTGCTTAGGATATCAATTGCTAGCCCTCGCTTGTGGAGCACGCACAATCAAAATGCAGCTAGGGCATCACGGCGCTAATCACCCCGTGGAAGACTTGAAGGACGGCACTGTTTTGATAACCAGTCAGAACCATGGCTTTGCAGTTGAAGAGAGCTCGCTGCCGAGTAATGTAGAGGTTACCCATAAATCCCTTTTTGACGGATCGCTGCAAGGCATTGAACGTCTGGACAAACCCGCATTTGGATTTCAGGGACATCCTGAAGCGAGCCCAGGGCCGCACGATGTTTCTCCGCTGTTCGATAAATTTATTAAGCTATTGGAAGAAAAAACGAGTTAGTTAAACTTTAGTCCGATCGGCAACGAGTATAAAGTTTTATGGCAAGTAGGACCGATATAAGCAGTATTCTGATTTTAGGAGCTGGCCCTATTATAATTGGGCAGGCTTGTGAGTTCGATTATTCTGGCGCTCAAGCTTGCCAGGCGCTCAAAGAAGAGGGTTATCGGGTTATCCTGGTTAACTCAAATCCAGCGACTATCATGAACGATCCTTCGATGGCAGATGCTACATATATTGAGCCAGTTAGGTGGGATATTGTAGAAAAAATTATTGAGAAGGAGCTTCCCGATGCGATTCTCCCAACAATGGGAGGACAGACAGCACTTAATTGTGCGTTAGATTTAAATCGTCATGGCGTATTAGCGAAATATAATGTTGAGCTCATAGGCGCTAGTTGCGAAGCAATTGATAAAGCAGAAGATCGCGAGCTGTTCGACAAAGCTATGATAAGCATTGGCTTAGATACGCCTCGGCACGGCATGGCTCACAACATGACGCAGGCGCATGATGCGCTCGAAAAGGTTGGCTTCCCTTGTATTATAAGGCCTTCTTTCACTATGGGTGGGACTGGCGGCGGAATAGCATACAACAAAGAAGAATTCGATGAAATTTGTTCGCGGGGTCTAGAACTATCACCAACTAGTGAGTTACTGATTGATGAATCATTAATCGGGTGGAAAGAATTCGAACTCGAGGTCGTCCGGGATAAAAATGATAATTGTATAATTGTGTGTTCCATTGAAAATTTTGATGCTATGGGAGTGCATACTGGTGATTCAATAACTGTGGCGCCCGCCCAAACCTTAACTGATAAGGAGTATCAAATTTTACGAAACGCATCGATTTCAGTTCTGCGGGAAATCGGCGTGGAGACGGGCGGGTCCAACGTGCAGTTCGCTGTCAGCCCCGCCGATGGTCGCTTAGTTATTATAGAGATGAATCCGCGCGTTTCTCGTTCTTCTGCCCTAGCTTCCAAAGCAACAGGATTTCCAATTGCGCGGGTTGCTGCCAAATTGGCAATAGGATTTACGTTAGATGAATTACGCAATGAAATCACTGGCGGAGCAACACCATCGTCTTTTGAGCCAACTATTGACTATGTTGTTACAAAGATACCCCGTTTTACCTTTGAGAAATTTCCTCAAGCCAACGATAGACTTACGACCCAGATGAAATCTGTAGGTGAAGTAATGGCAATAGGTCGCACATTCCAAGAATCCTTGCAAAAAGCGCTACGCGGGCTTGAGGTCGGGAAGTCTGGGTTTGATCCCGTTGTCGGACCTGCGGATTCCAACGCGAAAGAGGTTTTGATTAGGGAGTTGACGGAGCCTGGCGCCGAGCGAATTTGGTATTTAGCGGATGCTTTTAGGCAAAGCTGGTCAGTTGACAAAGTGTCTGAATTATCAGGGATTGACCCTTGGTTTTTGGTTCAGATTGAGGCCATCGTAAAAACGGAACAACTTCTCATAGGAAAAATTCCTAGCGATCTTGATAAGGAAGAATTCTATGCCTTAAAGAGACAGGGTTTTTCTGACATCCGGCTATCACATTTGTTTGATACTACAGAGTCTGACGTCCAACAAACTAGGCATGCGCTAGGTGTTCGACCAGTATATAAAAGAGTTGACACTTGTGCTGGAGAATTCGTTTCGTCCACTGCTTATATGTATTCTTCATATGAAGAGGAATGTGAGGCAAATCCCTCTGAACGGGAAAAAATTATTGTTCTAGGGGGCGGACCTAATCGGATAGGGCAGGGTATTGAATTTGATTATTGCTGTGTGCATGCGGCACTTGCTATGCGGGAGGATGGTTTTGAAACCATCATGGTGAACTGCAATCCTGAAACTGTCTCAACTGATTATAATATCTCTGACAAATTATATTTTGAGCCCCTTACATTTGAAGATGTCATAGAGATAGTTGAGCTGGAAAAACCGGTTGGAGTAATTGTGCAGTTTGGTGGTCAAACCCCCTTAAATTTAGTGAAACGACTTGAGGAGGCGGGAGTGCCAGTAATCGGGACATCGCCTGATGCAATCGATAGGGCTGAAGACCGAGAGCGTTTCCAGAGCCTCATCGAAAAGCTGGGCCTAAAACAACCCCCGAACTCAACTGTCAGAAGTGTCGAAGAAAGTTTAAAAGAAGCAGAGAAGATTTCCTACCCTCTCGTAGTTAGGCCTTCCTACGTTTTGGGAGGGAGGGCTATGGAAATAGTTTACAATGAGGAAGAGTTGAAACGTTACATGCGCGAAGCAGTTATGGTTTCTAATGAGAGCCCGGTTTTGTTGGATTACTTTTTATCTTCAGCGATAGAAATTGATGTAGACCTCGTCAGTGATGGGGAAAAAGTGGTGGTTGGAGCCATCATGCAGCATATAGAGCAAGCTGGAATACATTCAGGGGATTCGGCATGCTCTTTACCCCCATATAATCTGTCCTCTGAAGTTCAAGATAAAATTAGAGAGCAAGTAAAACTTATAGCTCTCGAGTTAAACGTAATTGGATTGATGAATACTCAACTTGCTTATCAAGATGGAGAAATTTTTGTTATAGAGGTTAATCCAAGAGCGTCAAGGACCGTGCCATTTGTTTCTAAGTGTATTGGTCGTTCCTTAGCTAAGATAGCGGCGCGTTGTATGATAGGCAAATCTCTGTTGGAGCAAGGTTTTACCAAAGAAATAGTTCCTAGAGCTTTCGCAGTTAAGGAGGCGGTTTTCCCTTTCAATAAATTCCCAGGCGTTGATCCAATTTTAGGCCCTGAAATGAAGTCTACCGGTGAGGTTATGGGAGTTGGGGTCACATTTGCCGAGGCCTATGCAAAAGCGCAAATTGGTGCCGGTGATGTAATTGAAACGGTAGGGAAGGCTTTTATTAGCGTTCGTGATCGTGATAAGCCATATGTTATAACAGTGGCAGAAAAATTAGATGCACTTGGATACTCTCTTGTAGCAACGCATGGGACGGCAAGAGTAATAGAAGAAGCTGGATTTAAAGTTACTAGCGTAAATAAGGTTTTACAGGGCAGGCCCCATATAGTCGACATGTTAAAAAATGATGAAATACAAGTCGTTTTCAATACAACAGAGGGAGCTCAGGCCATAGCCGATTCTTCTATAATTCGTCGAACAGCCCTGAGACATGACGTTTATTGTACAACGACTATAGCTGGAGCCCTAGCCGTTTGTGAGGCAGTTGAATTTGGTAAAAATTTATCGGTCTATACGATTCAGCAACTTCACGCCGACCTTAATTAATTAACCCGTAAATGCCACTAAAAGTAGATTTTTAAAATTATGACCAGAGTGCCCATGACAGTTGGCGGAGCTGAAAACCTCCGAGCCGAACTAAAACAACTTAAGACAACACAAAGGCCGAAGATAACGGCCGCTATTGCGGAAGCACGAGAGCATGGAGATTTGAAGGAAAATGCTGAGTATCATGCTGCTAGAGAGCAACAAAGTTTCTGTGAGGGAAGAATCACTGAAATTGAATCAAAGCTTGCTGATTCTGAAATCATTGATGTGACACAAATAGAGCCTTCAGGTAAGGTAATATTTGGTACGACCATCACTTTATATAATTTAAATAGCGAAGAGTCCGTAACTTACCAAATTGTTGGTGAAGATGAGGCAGATGTTCCTTCGGGAAAAATCTCAGTGGTCTCGCCGATTTCGCGTGCGGTAATGGGGAAATCAGAGGGAGATGAAGTAATTGTAAAAGCACCGGCTGGCGATATTGACTACGAAATCGAAAAAGTGGAGCACATTTAAGAGATTTTCCGACTTAAATTTGAGAGGCGATTATCTGGATTCTTTGTGGCGCGATAAAGAAGAATTACATTGCCTATGCTTTGAATGCACTCTGCGTTAAGCTCTACGCAAATTTCGTTAGACAGTTTTTGTTTGCCTGACCTTTCGGATGTGAGTAGCTTTACTTTAACGAGTTCGTGCTCGGTTAACGCGCGATCAATTTCTCTTCTTATATTTTTTGTGAAACCTTTTTGTGCGACAGTCACGACCGGTTTTAGATTATGCCCGATAGCCCTATATTGTTTCTTTTGTTTTTTGGAAGTTAGCATCTACTTTTGGTTCTAATCTGACAGTCAATTATCTTAGCAGCTTCTTAGTTTTCCCGAAATACATCAGGTATTATTTAAATGGCGAGATCAAAGCATAGTAAAAAGTGGTTAAAAGAACATTTTGAAGATGCTTATGTAAAAAAACGACTCCAGGATGGCTATCGTTCAAGAGCTAGTTATAAACTGTTAGAGATTCAGCGGAAAGATCGTTTAATAGAACCTGGTATGGCTGTGCTTGATTTGGGCGCGTCGCCTGGCAGTTGGTCGCAGGTAGCAATTAAATTGGTAGGCCCTAGGGGGAAAGTTTTTGCGAGTGATTTATTGCCTATGGAGAAGATCGTGGGTGTTAATTTCACCCAAGGTGATTTTACTGATCAGGTTATCTGCGACTCCTTGCTCAAAGAGTTGGCTGGATCACCGTTAGACCTTGTAATTTCAGATATGGCCCCCAATACTAGTGGTGTACAAGAAATAGATCAGCCGAAATCGATATATTTGTGTGAGTTGGCCTTAGAATTAGCGAGGTCGGTGCTTAGACCCGAAGGCGGGTTCTTGGTGAAAGTTTTTCAGGGGGAGGGACTCTCTGCCTATCAGGCTGAACTGAAACACAGTTTTAGGACTATTAAGGTCAGAAAACCAGCAGCCTCAAGGGCGAGATCGAGGGAACTTTATCTGCTTGCGCGAGGCTTTTCAAGCTGATAAGGAATTAGTGTGCAAAATTCGCGGTAAAGACTAGAATTGTAGTGAACTAAATCGGTGCTACTCAGGTACTATTCTTATAGACGGCGAACTTTTAAGGCCTTAAGCCTTGGTGACAGAATGTTGATTAGGAGATAAGTCTTTGAATGATATGGCCAAAAATCTGATTCTTTGGATGGTTATAGCCGGAATTCTTTTGACAGTGTTCCAGAATATTAATCAAGAAACACGTGAAGAAAATATTAATTATTCGGAGTTCGTCCGCGAAGTCCGTGCAGGTCGTGTTGCGGCAGTTGAGTTGGCTGGGATCAATATCACAGGTTGGCGCAACGATAACTCTCAGTTTCGAACGGTGATGCCCTTGATCGGCGATGATCAGCTAATGAACGATTTGTTCGATAATGGAGTTGAGATCCGCGCCAATGAGCCAGAACAGCAAAGTATTTGGACGCAGCTTCTCGTCGCTTCCTTTCCTATTTTAATAATTATCGCTTTGTTCTTTTTCTTCATGCGCCAGATGCAGGGAGGTGGCGCTGGGGGGAGAGGGGGTCCGATGTCGTTCGGCAAGAGTAAAGCTAAATTATTAGGAGAGGATCAGATAAAGGTAACCTTTGCAGATGTGGCGGGTGTGGATGAAGCGAAGGAAGACGTCCAAGAACTTGTTGAGTTTTTGCGAGAGCCTGACAAATTTCAGAGGCTGGGCGGTCGTATTCCTAGAGGAGTGCTCATGGTGGGCCAGCCTGGGACTGGTAAGACTTTGCTGGCAAAGGCTATAGCAGGCGAAGCAAAGGTTCCTTTTTTCTCAATCTCTGGTTCTGACTTTGTTGAAATGTTTGTTGGCGTAGGAGCGTCTCGGGTTAGGGATATGTTTGAGCAAGCCAAGAAGCAGTCCCCATGCATTATTTTTATCGACGAAATCGATGCGGTTGGCCGTCATAGAGGAGCGGGTTTAGGAGGGGGTCACGATGAGAGAGAGCAGACTCTGAATCAGCTTCTTGTAGAGATGGACGGTTTTGAGGGAAATGATGGGGTTATCGTGATGGCTGCTACCAACCGTCCGGATGTATTAGATCCAGCGCTACTTAGACCGGGTCGCTTTGACCGTCAGGTCGTTGTAGGGTTACCAGACATTCGTGGGCGAGAGCAAATTTTAAAGGTTCACATGCGGAAAGTACCGTTAGACGATAGGGTGCAGGCCGGGGTTATTGCTAGAGGTACGCCAGGATTCTCCGGGGCCGATCTAGCGAACTTAATAAACGAGGCGGCGTTGTTTGCGGCTAGGGCAAGCAGGCGACTCGTAACTATGGAAGAATTTGAGAAAGCCAAAGACAAGATTATGATGGGCGCAGAGAGAAAGTCTATGGTCATGTCGGAAAAGGAGAGAGTGAACACTGCCTACCACGAGGCAGGCCATGCGATAGTCGGTCGAATGATGCCTGAGCATGATCCGGTCTACAAAGTCAGTATTATTCCAAGGGGGCGAGCGTTGGGCGTGACTATGTTTCTTCCAGAAGAGGATAGGTATAGTCTAAGCAAACAACATTTGATTAGCCAAGTTTGTAGTCTCTATGGAGGCAGAATTGCGGAGGAGATGACTTTAGGAAAGGATGGAGTTACAACTGGCGCCTCTAATGATATCCAGCGAGCTACCGAGATGGCTCGAAATATGGTGACAAAATGGGGCCTGTCGGATAATCTTGGTCCGTTGTTGTATTCTGAAGACGATGGTGAAGTTTTTCTTGGTAGGTCAGCAGCATCTCAATCGAAAACGGTGTCTGATGAGACGGCGATTGCTATAGATAAAGAAGTCCGAAGCATCATCGACGAGTGCTATGGTAAGGCCGCCAAAATCTTAGAAGACAATCGGAACCTCCTGGAGTTGATGAAGGATGCTCTGATTGAATATGAAACGATTGATGCTGACCAAATTGATGACATCATGGATGGTAAGAAGCCTCGACCACCCGCAGATTGGTCAGATTCTGGTGATGATAATCAAGGAGACGCGCGCAAGGTAGAGGAAGAGCCTGAAAATTCCCGACCTCTCGGTGGCCCTGCCAGCGAGCATTAATTTTTATATGCTTGTTTAGAAAACGGGAAAATATCATAGTGGGCAGGATATTTAGTGCAGGGAAGAGAGCGTTAGATTTATCCTTTCCAATATGTATGGGAATTCTGAATGTTACACCAGACTCTTTTTCAGATGGATCTAATCTCGGAAAATCCGGGTCATCTGATTTTTCTGTTGATGTTAAAAAAGCACTTCGTAAAGCTGAATCTCTCGTAGCAGAAGGCGCAGACGTAATTGACGTTGGGGGAGAGTCTACTCGCCCTGGGTCTTCACCTGTTGCAGTTGATGAGGAACTGCGGCGCGTCATCCCTGTTATTAAAGTTATAAAGGAAACTTTAGATATTTGTGTTTCTGTAGACACGAGTTCGCCAGTCGTCATGATGGAAGCGGTGTCTGCGGGTGCTGAAATCATTAATGATGTCCGCGCTTTTTCTGATCCCGCTGCGTTAGAATTTGTAGTCAAAACCAATGCTGGTCTGTGCATCATGCACATGCGAGGTCGCCCTGCTAGCATGCAAAAATCCGTTCATTACGATGATGTACTTGGCGACGTTTCGAGTTTTCTATCCGAGCGTACTCAGGCTCTTTTGGACGCAGGAATCTCACAAGACAGGTTAGTGGTTGATCCTGGATTTGGTTTCGGAAAATCGTTAGAGCACAATTATCAACTGCTTAAGCACTTATGGGTTCTTAAAGAACTAAACCTGCCTATTATGGTTGGTATATCTAGAAAGTCTATGATCGGAGACGTTATTAATAAGCCCGTAAAAGAGAGAATTTATGGCTCTTTGGCGGCCACTGTACTTGCCCTTAATAATGGGGCCTCGATTATCCGCACTCACGATGTGTCTGCCACCGTAGACTCAATTAGAGTACACTCTCTATATAAGCGAGCATAAAAGAGTAATTAAAAATGCAGGATAGGACTAAAAGCTATTTTGGTACGGATGGAATTCGCGGGGCAGTCGGTATAAGCCCCATTACTCCTGACTTTATGCTCAAGTTAGGCTGGGCGGCGGGGAAAGTATTTGCGAATGCAGGTAATGGCAGAAATAAAATTCTGATAGGGAAAGACACTCGCATTTCTGGATACATGTTTGAAGCAGCATTAGAGGCAGGCCTTTCCGCGGCAGGAGTTGATATCAATTTAACCGGGCCGATGCCAACCCCGGCCATTGCCTACTTAACGAGGACGCTCCGAGCCCAGGCTGGGATCGTGATTAGTGCATCACATAACTCTTATGAGGACAATGGAATTAAGTTTTTTTCGCATGATGGAACCAAACTGCCGGATGAGTTGGAGTTCGCGATAGAGGATCTGCTGAGTCGGGACGTTTCGGTGTCCACTGTCGCTCCTCAATTTTTGGGTAAAGCTTCTCGCATCAGCGATGCCGCTGGCCGTTATATTGAGTTTTGTAAGAGCACGATAGGGTCGTCTCTAAAATTCAATGGACTTAAGATAGTTGTGGATTGCGCCCATGGCTCAACGTACCACATTGCGCCTGCAGTTTTCGAAGAGCTTGGAGCTCAAGTGCATGCCATAGGGGCCTCGCCTGATGGTTTAAACATAAATGGGAATAATGGTTCAACTGCTCCTGCAGCTCTCGCTGAAGCCGTTTTGACCCAAAAAGCTGATATTGGTATAGCGTTTGACGGTGATGGTGACCGCGTAATCATGGTCGATCATCTTGGTAATATTGTCGATGGTGATGAAATCCTTTATGTAATTGCACGAGATCGCCGGAGACAGAGTATCGATTTCGGTGGAGTTGTTGGTACTTTGATGAGTAACTTGGGTCTTGAGCTAGCGTTAGATGCTCTAGATGTTCCGTTCACAAGAGTTCCTGTTGGTGATCGTTACGTAATGAAGGGAATGCTAGATCGTGGTTGGCATCTGGGGGGTGAAAATTCAGGACACCTCATTTGTCTTGATATCACGAATACTGGAGACGGTATCGTGTCGGCGCTGCAGGCACTTGCGGCCCTGGTTAATTGTGGTCAGCCACTTGCGGACGCCCGTAGTAAGATGCGTAAATTTCCCCAGTCCATGGTAAATATTAAGACCACCAATGCGGTAGAGATAAGTAAAAATAAAACGGTTCAGTTAGCGATTGCTGATATTGAAACGAGGCTCGGTGGAAATGGTAGAGTTTTGCTCAGGCCCTCTGGAACAGAACCTGTTCTGCGAGTTATGGTAGAGGGAGAAGATTCTAAAGCAGTACATCAGTTAGCCAAAGAGCTCTCTGACGTCGTAGCCAGTGAATATAGTATCTAGACAGGGATGGCCTTCCAATTACATTGCAAGTCTTTCTGAACTTGGTTAGTATTGGCGCCCGTTTTTGTGGTGTAAATTATCGTTACATCGCATGCTGAAGCAACCCAAGGTTTATAGGAAATGCGGCAAACTCTGGTAATAGGAAACTGGAAGATGCATGGGACTTTAAACTGGTCTCAAGCAATGGCGGAGACTCTGACGATGGAGTTAGATGGGATCGGCGAAAGAGTTTGTGTCGCTGTTTGCCCAACTTATCTGCACTTACAAACGGTTGGTAGAGTGTTACAAAGATCGAAAGATACTATAAGTCTGGGTGCTCAAAACGTTCATATGGAACAAGAGGGGGCTCATACTGGTGAAATATCAGCTAAAATGCTCGCAGATATCGGAGTAAAGTTCGTTATCGTTGGACACTCTGAGCGGCGGATGAATATCGGTGAAACAGACCAAGAAATTGCTGCTAAAT
This sequence comes from Gammaproteobacteria bacterium, assembly GCA_029245905.1. Lineage (GTDB taxonomy): Bacteria > Pseudomonadota > Gammaproteobacteria > Pseudomonadales > Pseudohongiellaceae > UBA9145. The sequence continues at coordinate 4,763 of JAQWOJ010000078.1, read as the reverse complement.
TTAAAGCTTTAAAAAAAAGTGAACTGGTACCTATTTTATGCGTTGGAGAATCAATTTCTCAGCGACAGTGTAAAGAAACCGAGGCTGTTGTTCTTGCGCAACTAGATGCGATAATTTCTACATGCGGCATTCACGCCTTGGCAAATGCGATAATTGCTTATGAACCTATTTGGGCTATAGGCACAGGGAAAACAGCATCTGCGAAACAAGCACAAGAAGTGCATAGATGCATTCGGGATCATTTGTCTGGGTTCAGCAAGGATGTCGCCGAATCAGTTAGAATAATCTACGGAGGCAGTGTTAACAGTAACAATGCGAAAGAGTTATTTAGTCAAGCTGATATAGACGGGAGTTTGGTTGGAGGGGCCTCTTTGAAGGCTGAAGAATTTATTTCAATATGTAAAATTGCGGGTTATTAGCTATGCAAACTTTGATAATTGTGGTCCATGTAATTGCTGCTATAGCGATCGTGGGCCTTGTGCTGCTGCAGCAGGGAAAGGGTGCCGACGCAGGTGCTTCTTTTGGCTCAGGTGCGTCTCAAACTGTTTTTGGTTCTTCTGGAAGCGGAAATTTTCTTGTGAGGGCTACCACTATTGCGGCGGTAACATTTTTTGTTACCAGTCTATCCCTTGCGATCTTCGCTCGAAACCAGGCTGGTTCTGGTAGCTCGGTTGGATTACCAATTGTGAATCAGGAGATTTTAGAAGAAGCTTCTGCGGCACAATCTGATGTCCCTGTCTTGGTTGACCAAGACCCTCCTCTAGGTCAATCCGACGTGCCAGCATTGCCAGGTAATTGAGCTTAAGTGATTTTGAAATTTGCCGAAGTGGTGGAATTGGTAGACACGCTATCTTGAGGGGGTAGTGAGCTTTGCTCGTGCCGGTTCAAGTCCGGCCTTCGGCACCAACATTAAGTAAGCTCTAGTCTTTTTAACGCATTAAATCCCTCTGATAAGAAACTGTCTTAGGAATAATGCGTACTACTTTGAACCAAATCAATACGAACCATCGTAGAATCAGTTATAGTCAATTTTGGGGAGTTATTTGATGATGGTTACTCTAGCTGCTATTGTTTTTTCATTTGCCTTTTTTTGGACAATTCTGTCAAAAAAATTACTCCCGGCAGAGCAAAGGTTATTCGATAAAGCCAAGTTGAAATACACGGATGGAGACAATACTTAATACACTGGATTTCAGCTAAACCGCATTCAAATAAGTAGTCAGTTATGCCTTGATAGTATTCCGGCAATCGAGTTGGCCCTGTCTTAGCGCCTAATGGAACATAGATGACCACCCCTTGCCTCGCACGAGCTAATAATTAGCAGCAACAGAAAAGCAGAGTAGGGTTATTGTTGTTAGTAGTTTATATACCATTTGACCACATGCTGTAAATCTTCCAATCTCCGGAGGCATTGGTAAAAAAATACAGGCTGTTTCCTTCAAAAATAATTTTATCGTCCTCGTTAAATCTAGAGAATGCTAGGTCCAGATAATAGAGGGAGTCGCCCATTCGACGGATAGTAACCTCGTCTTGAGTGCTGTATGCATATCCTTCCTGGATGGGCATCTGCCTGAAGAAATCGACTATGCCTTCCCTCGAATTTATGGTTCTAGTCGGTATTATCATCAAGGGTGCTTGATAGTGACTGGCCATACCTTCAAAATCCCGCGAAACAAAGTCGTCAAAATATGCGTCAAAAACACCTCTGATTAGTTCCACATCTTCTTGAGTATTTTGAGCGGTGGAAAATGTAGCAATCATAAGGCTGCTTAAACCAAAAAAAAGTCTTAACTTTGAACTCACTTCATACTCCATTCTGGTTTATTCATATTCATACTCAGAAGATACTATAGATATCGGCTAATGAGGCAGATTGATATCAATTAGATACCTAACGTATCCATTTGGTAACTAAGACCTTTATCGTTCCTAGTTGTTCATGCCTTTTATAATCCTCATCGAAAAAAGATTAGCGACTTGAATATTCCTTTCAAGTTTACGCTGCTGGAATAACATCGAATGCTAGTACTGTGCGTTCGTCCTTCGAATCAAATGGAATTGTATAATGTAGTAAAGAAGCAGGAAAAATCACCAGATTTCCTGTCACTACATCAATTATTTTTTTGGGATTTTTTTTTCCTTCCTCCATAAATTTTTCATCTTCTATGCAGACAACGAGATTACCACTATCAGGTTTGAGTTTATGCGGCACATTTAGATATACACTCCCGCTAATCCAACCTTCCTCATGCATGTGGGACCGCAATTCACCTCCAGATTTCATGCTGATAAGCCAACCCCTAATGCTATAGCGCGCTGGCCAATTTTTTATAAATCCCTCCTGGCTTTCCGCGAAATTAAATCTGTATTTATCGACTTCTGCTCGGATAATTTCTTGGATTCCTTTTGTTAACTCAGGTTCCACGTCGAATAAATTACCATAAGTTTGACTTCCATGACTTAAAAGGTTTTGCGCTCGATATCCAATTTCATTTTTATTCGAAATTGCTATTGCGGGGTTGATCAATAACTTTTTAAAATCATATCGCTCTTTTAAGTTTGTCTTTAGCACATATTTTAAGGGCTCTTTGCAAAAAAGGTTTGGCTTTTCTATGCCAAAGGTCAGCGCGGAACGACAGCCAAGGGAGCCAATCACAGAATTGATTTCACCTTGAGCATTCAAGGTATCTAATTGATCAAAAAAAAGTGATCTTTTGTTCTGGAAATACAAGCACCTTAATAAATAGCTTTTACTTTTCTTAAAATTAATTAAGCTAAAATGCTCGATGGCTTCTTCATATTTACCCATGCTGTCGAACATCATACCTAAGTTGTAATGGGCTTCGGAGTAATCAGATTTCAATGTTATCGCTTTCCTGAGGCTTACTTCAGCGTCTTCTGTTCTGCCTAACTCCTTCAGCGTGACGCCCAAGTTACTATGGGCTTCGGCAAAGTGAGGTTTCAATATTATAGCTTGCTTATAGCTTGCTTCAGCTTCATTTAATCTACCCAGGTCTTTGAGCGTGTCGCCCAGATTGCTGTGGGCTTCGGCTAAGTCAGGTTTCAACGTTATCGCTTGCCTATAGCTTGCTTCAGCGTCATTTAATCTACCCAGATCTTTGAGCGTGACACCTAAGTTGCTATGGGCTTCGGTGTACTCAGGTTTCAACGCTATCGCTTGCTTGTAGCTTGCCTCGGCCTCAGCTAATCGACCCAGTTCTTGAAGCGTGACACCCAGGTTATTGTGGGCCTCGACGTCTCTGGGATTAATCTCAACCGCTTTCTGGCCAGCAACCGCTGCTTCTGTCATTCTATTTGTTTGCTTCAGCACCGCTTCAAGTACCTTCCAACTAAAGTTGTCAGATGGGTATTCCAAAGACAGTGCACGTGCTGATTTTTCAGCATCGTCATATCGTCCAGTTTGATAGTCTTCTAAGAGGTTATTTAATTGCTGTGCAGATGGACATGAACTATTAGCGTTTTCTGTTTGGAGCATAAGGGCTATTTGTGCTTTTAAGGAGCTAAGTTTCTTTTTATTTACACCCTGTTTTTTTGCCTTTTTAAGGAATTTCTTTGCATTCTCAAACTGCTTTTCTTTGATGAGTGCATCAATGTAACTAAGCCAAAATTGTTCTATTTTTGGATTGGCCTCAAGAGCGATTTTGAATAATGGCAATGCAGCGCCAGCTTTATTATCAGATACAGACAATAAACCTAGATTATGGTTAGCGTCTGGGTGCAGAGGCTGAGATTGCAAGATTCTGCGATAAAGACGTTCGGCATCTTGTAGTTTGCCTTCTTTATGTGCAGCCATACCCTGTTGCAGTACTTGTTCAATAGTTAGTTCCATTCAAGTACCTGAATAGCAGCCTCATTTTTTTAAGATGTCTTTTATTTATCGGAGCGGTTCTTATTAATATTAAGTGTCTTTCAACGGGGCGGACACTAAAAAAACGCTGGGTCTCCCCGTAGTTTTAGCGGGTAAGTGCGAATAACAGTCTTTTGAGCGTCTGTAAAGGCGGGTGTATGTCAAGACAAGTGTAAGAGGTGTCTATTGCTCTATACCCGCCCCGCTTTATATTTCATTTTTATAACCACTAGTTTTTATGCCGCTGCGATGCACTCTATTTCCACACGGGTGTCTCCCCCCAAGCTGATCCCGATAGCCGTGCGGGCTGGTTTGTTTTCTGGGAAAAATTCGGCATAAACCTCATTCATGGCACTCCATTCCCTTATATCAGCTAGAAATACTGTACATTTCACAACTCGATCGATGGAGGAGCCAAAGCGCTCAAGTGCGTCCTCGATCGATTCAAGAGTTCGCCGGGTCTCTTCCTGCACCCCTGGCTCTCCATCTCCGCCGGTTTTGCCGGCTAAAAAGATTAGGCCGCCATAACGTACCCCCTCTGAATAGGGTGCGCGTGGATTCGGATTCATATATTCCGGGGTCGTGGCTTCTTGGAATGATCCATTATTCGTCGTTCCGCTTATCTGGGGTTCGCAAGCCATTAAAGTTATGGAGATGATTGAGACGGTAATGGTTCTGAGCATGGGGTTCTCCTTTGATTATTGAATGAGTTTCTCAGAATTTATTGTTAAAGAATACAACAAAATGTGCGATATGGTTTTGACTGGGTGGTCTACTTAGTGTATGACTACCGTAACTTAACTATTGGTATTGATCATGGCAAAAAGAAATACAATCCGGTTTGGGGATTATATTCAAGCAATGGCAGTGGATACGCAAGAGGTCCCGTTCTTAG